>JBJEOA010000046.1:0-39942 GCA_051880475.1 Lachnospiraceae bacterium
AACTTTCAATTCTCAATCATGTATATGTTTATACACATTTTGAGTAGCAGGACTTTAAGATGGGAAGAGGACAAGAATTAGTTTTATTGTACGAGATTAATGGAAAAGACAGGGAAAAGAAATTAAAACTAATTTTGGTAAAACTTGGAATTCGCATTAAACTTGTGAAAAAAGAGGAGTATTTAGAGACAGTCGGATATCTCGCCAAGATAAAAGGCAGCGAGTTAAAAGGTCAAATATATGAGGGAGAATTACTTGGCGATGAAATGATGGTTCTAGTTGGATTTAGCAGTGGAAGAATTGATACTTTATTATCTGAGATTAGAAAAGCTAAATTGGATCGAATTAATTTAAAAGCAGTTTTGACGGAGTATAATAAAGATTGGAGTTCAATCGAGTTATATAAAGAGCTCAAAGAAGAGCATGAAGCGATGGCAAAGATGAGGATGAATGCAAAACAATAAAAATGAATAGGAGGTTGGCATCAGTATGACGGCAGAAGTAGAAAAATTAAGACAGATACTCGATAATAGCAAAAAAATAGTTTTTTTTGGTGGAGCAGGAGTTAGCACAGAGAGTGGAATTCCAGATTTTCGAAGTGTAGATGGATTATATCAGCAAAAATATAAGTATCCACCAGAGCAGATAGTAAGTCATAGCTTTTTTATGTACAAAACAGATGAGTTTTATGAATTTTATAAAGATAAAATGATGGCACTTGACGCAAAACCGAATAAAGCTCATTTGGCGTTAGCAAAGTTAGAAGAAGAGGGAAAATTAACTGCTGTTATCACACAAAATATTGATGGACTTCATCAAATGGCGGGCAGCAAGGAGGTTCTCGAACTGCACGGTAGTATTCACAGAAATTATTGTACCCGTTGTCGCAAGTTTTACACAGCAAAAGAGGTAAAAGAAGCAATTGGTGTGCCAAAATGTGACTGTGGAGGAATTATCAAACCAGATGTTGTACTTTATGAGGAGGGACTAGACCAAGATATTATTCAAAAATCTATTTGGCATATTCGCAATGCAGATACATTAATTATTGGCGGTACTTCTCTCGTTGTTTATCCGGCAGCTGGATTAATTGATTATTTTAGAGGAGATAATTTAGTAGTCATTAATAAATCCCCTACAAGCAGAGATAAGCAGGCGGATTTATGTATTAACGGAAGTATTGGAGAAGTATTAAAAGAGGCAGTGTCTTTGTCCTAGCGTAAATATAAAATGTATTTTTATTCTAATATAAGAATATTTTTGCAAAAATACGGTACTGTTTTTGAAACAATTTCTGTGAGGGGAGAAAGTGGAATTCTCTTCTTAGCAAAAAGACGGAAAAAGGAAAGAAAATAGAAAATTTTGAAGGAATTTCTACAAATTTTTTCATTTTAATTCTAAGCCTTAGAATTAATAGTTGACAGAATACTATGTTTTTGGTAGAATCTAGTTTAGTGGAGCTTAGGGTAACAAAAGGGATGGAAAATAAGATGAATTTTAAACTTATTTTTCTTTCAGCGATATGAAAAAAAGCCGAGTAACCAAAGAGGGGAACTGACTCCCAATATGGGTTGCTTGGCTTTTTATATCATAGAGGTAGATTTGAGTTTTTAATCATATAAAATGAATATAGTTTATATGATTGTAGATAAAGAAAAGGAGTAGAAATTATGAGAAATAAATTTTCGGTAATTACACCAGAGATTGAACAGTTAGCACAAGTATGTGTAGAGAATAGTTATATTGATACCAATTTATATTCCAAATATGATGTAAAAAGAGGACTTCGAGATAGTGATGGTCAGGGTGTCTTGACAGGTCTTACAGAGGTTTCAAAAATCAATTCTTATTATTTGGAAGATAAAGAAATTATTCCTATAGAAGGTAAATTATACTATCATGGAATAGACATTGAAGATTTAGTAGATGGATTTATTAAAGAGGGAAGAAAAGGTTGCTTTGAGGAGGCGACATATCTACTTTTATTTGGAAAATTGCCAAATAAAGATGAGATTGCTCAGTTAAATCAAATTTTAGGAGAGTATCGCTCCCTTCCAACAAATTTTGTGAGAGATATTATTTTAAAAGCACCAAGTAGAGATATGATGAACACACTTGCTAGAAGTATATTGACATTATATTCTTATGATGATAAGGCAGATGATACTTCCATTCCAAATGTTCTTCGTCAATGTCTACAGCTTATCGCCATTTCTCCCCTTTTAGCAGTGTATGGATATCAGGCGTACAGCCATTATCACGATGGAAATAGCTTATTTATTCATCCTCCAGTGGCTGAGATGACAACTGCAGAAAATTTCTTACATATTTTAAGACCAGACGGCAAGTTTACACAGTTAGAGGCAAAAGTTCTCGATATTGCTCTCGTTGTTCACGCAGAACATGGCGGTGGTAATAATTCTACTTTTACAACTCACGTTGTAACATCATCAGGAACGGATACTTACTCGTCTATCGCTGCCTCCCTTGGTTCCTTAAAAGGACCAAAACATGGTGGTGCCAATATTAAAGTAGTAAAGATGTTTGATGAAATCAAGAGAAATGTAAAAAATTGGGAAGATGAAGAAGAAGTTACAGCTTATCTAGAGGCAATTTTAGATAAGAAGGCGTTTGATAAATCAGGTCTTATCTATGGTATTGGACATGCAATTTACTCTATATCTGACCCTAGAGCGAAGGTATTTAAGGGATTTGTCGAGAAACTTTCCGTAGAAAAGGGAATGTTAAAGGAATTTAAGCTTTATGATATGGTAGAGAGAATTGCACCACAGCTTATGGCGAAGAAGAGAAATATGACGAAACCAGTCAGTGCAAATGTCGACTTTTATAGTGGATTTGTGTATGGTATGCTTGACCTTCCAATGGAGCTTTATACTCCAATTTTTGCGATTGCACGTATGGCAGGATGGAGTGCACATCGCCTTGAGGAGTTAATTAACGGTGGAAAAATTATTCGTCCAGCTTATAAAGCTGTTGCGAAAAATCAAAAATATATACCGCTCGCTGAGAGAGAATAAGACTAAAAAAATAGATAGATTCATTTTGAGGCTATACTTTAAACAGTTACGGTTGCCTGTAAAAATAGGCATGGTAGTTTGAGGATAGCCTCTTTCTATGTATTGACAAAACGAGAGTTTCATAATATACTTTGACTATCAAAATAATTCTATGTATTTTTTCAGTAGGAGGAAAGAAATGTCAATTCAAATATTAGGAACAGGAAGTTATCTTCCTGCTTGTTTTATGATAAATAAAGATTTAGAAAAGATTGTGGAGACGAGCGACGAGTGGATTCGTACAAGAACAGGAATCAAAAAACGATATATTACGAGTGGGAAGGGTACGGCAGATATGGCTGCTCAGGCAGCGAAAAATGCACTTGAGATGGCAAAAATCTCAGCACAAGATATTGATTTAATTATTGTGGCGACTTTATCGGGAGACTATCATACACCAAGCACAGCTTGTCTTGTGCAGGCGAAGATTGGTGCAAAAAATGCGGTTTGTTTTGACTTAAATGCTGCTTGCTCAGGATTTTTATTTTCTATGAATACAGCCATCTCATATATGAAGACAGGAATGGCAAAGACGGCTTTGGTGATTGGGGCAGAGACTCTATCAAAATTAGTAGACTGGACAGATAGAAGTTCTTGTATTTTATTTGGAGACGGAGCGGGAGCAGCTATTCTTTCTTGCACGGAGAGTTCAGAAAAAAAATATAATGCTGTTTTGCACTCGGATGGAGGAAAGGCAGAGGCTTTGACTTGTGAGGAAGAGCTAGTGTTTAATCCTTTTGTAAAGCCAGATAGAAATCCGAATAAAATTTGTATGGATGGACAAGCTATTTTTAAGTTTGCAGTAAAAAACGTGCCAGTATGTATTGAAGAATTATTAAAAAAAATAGATATACCGAGAGAAGAAATCAAGTATTTTATTTTGCATCAGGCAAATGAGAGAATTATTCAGTCTATCTCTAAAAAATTAAAGCTTCCAATCGAGAGATTTCCGATGAATTTAGCGGAATGTGGAAATACCTCTTCTGCTAGCATTCCAATTTTACTTGACGAGTTAAATCGCAATGGAATGCTAGAGAGAGGAGATAAAATTGTGCTGTCTGGATTTGGTGGGGGACTTACATGGGGTGCAGCCTATCTAGAATGGTAGTCATTCCAATCATTTAAATTTAAAATATAAACTAATTTTGAGTTTCCTATGCAGCTTGGAGACAGATGGCTAGTATTAGATAATAATGCAGACCATACCTCCATTGCTGTCATTTACAATTTTTTCCATAGTATCTTGAAGTTTTTGCTGGCTTTCTTCCGTCATTTTTGAGGCTTTTGCTTGGATTCCCTCTCCAACAAGTTGTTCTAGAGTTTTTCCAAAAATATTGACTTGCCAGATTCCGTCAGGATTGTCGGCAGTCACGCCGGCCTTAATATAGCGGATGAGGTCATTTGCCTGTTCCTCAGAGCCAGCGATAGGTGCAATTTCTGTTGTTAAATTTGCACGAATGAGGTGAATAGAAGGTGCTTTTGCCCTAATTTTTACACCAAATTTATTTCCATGTCTAATCACTGTCGGCTCGTCGATGGTGATTTCTTTTTTTGAGGGAGAGACAACACCGTATCCTTTTTCTTTTACAGATTTTAGTGCAGTGGCGACTTTATCATACTCGGTTTTTTGCTTTGCGAGTTCTTTCATAATAGAGATGAATTCGTATTCGTTAGAAATTGGAAGACCGATAATATCGCTTAATATTTGATAATAATATTTGTCATCAAATTCAATGGAAACATCTACCATTCCTGTATCCATATGTACCGTTTGGATTTTTATCTTAGTAATATATTCATTTAGAGGAAAATCTTTTTCATATAAATCTCTCATTTTATTATTTTCTTTTAGAATCTCTTTTACCGTTGTAATAAGAGAGGATTTTAGCCAATGCGTGTTTGAGAGAATTTCTGCCCATTTTGGAATAAAGAAAGAAAAGGAGATAATTGGAAATTCAAGAAGAATGGAATTTAAAATATGATGAATATCTTCCTTTTTTAGTTGTTCACAGTTAATTGGAATGACAGTGCAGTTATGGGCATTTGCAATCTGTATAGATAATGCTTTTGTTTCTTGTGAAAAAGGGCGGGAGGAATTTAACAAAACAATGAAGGGCTTATGTAGAGCAGTTAATTCTTCAATTGTCTTTTTCTCGGGAGCTTCATAGGAGGAGCGGTCTAAATCGCCAAACGAGCCGTCACAAGTTACGACAATACCAATCGTAGAATGTTCTGTAATTACTTTTTTTGTGCCAATTTCTGCTGCTTTTGTAAATGGAATTTCGTGGTCAAACCATGGAGTTTTTACAAGTCGCTCTTTGCTCTCTTCCAAGTGACCCGTTGCGCCAGATGCCATATATCCGACACAGTCAATCATGCGAATTTTTAGACTGATATTATCGTTAATTTTAATCTTAGCGGCATCTTTTGGAATAAATTTTGGCTCTGTCGTCATAATTGTTTTTCCCTGTGCAGATTGGGGGAGCTCATCTTTTGTTCTCTCTCTTTCCGATTCTTTTTCCATATGTGGGAGAACCAAAAGCTCCATAAAATGCTTGATGAAAGTAGATTTCCCAGTTCGGACAGGACCAACGACACCGATATAGATATCACCGCCAGTTCGAACTGCGATATCGTTATAAATAGAAAATTGCTGCATAAACTGCCTCCTTATTTTGAAATAATAGGAAATACTTTGCATTTTTAGCTAGAGTATAGTATCATAGCGTATACTAGTAGTCATTATATGTGAATCGAAAAACAATTATGATAGAGGTGAGACAAAATGAAAGTAACAATTTACACGGACGGAGCAGCGAGGGGAAATCCCAATGGTCCAGGAGGGTATGGAACGATTCTTTCTTATACAGATAAAAATGGAGTGATTCATGAGAGAGAAAAGAGTGCGGGATATAAAAAAACGACAAATAATCGAATGGAATTGATGGCGGTAATTATAGGATTGGAATCTCTGATTCGACCTTGTGAAGTGATAGTCTATTCGGACTCTCAGTATGTTGTAAATGCCTTTGAGAAAAGATGGATTGATGGATGGATTAAGAAAGGATGGAAGAGGGGAAAAAATGAAGAAGTGAAAAATGTTGATCTTTGGAAGAGACTTTTAGAAGCTATGAAACCTCATAATGTGAAATTTATCTGGGTAAAAGGACATGCGGGACATCCACAAAATGAGCGATGTGATAAATTAGCGACGATGGCGGCAGATGGAGAAAATTTATTAGACGATATAATAGGATAAAATCGTTCTAATTGGGGGATTTATGGCATAGACTAATAGAGTGGTGATTTTAAAAAGTCTAACTTAAATGAACAAAAAAACGAAAAAAGAATGAAAATTTAACAAAAAAGACAAAGAAATATGGTACACTATTTAAGAAACAATAATAGAAAATAAATGAAAAAATAGGAAGGGCAAAGACCGAGTAAGATATAGGATAGAGAGGTGACTTATATGGAAATGCAGCTTTGGAGAGAGATTTTAGATCCGTATCAATTAGCTGTAGATGAGCTAGTTGTAAAATTTAATCATATCATACAAGAGCATCGTAGCTTAGGCCTTTATTCTCCGATTGAACAGGTAAATGGCAGAGTAAAAAGTATATCTAGTATTTTA
Organism: Lachnospiraceae bacterium; assembly: GCA_051880475.1. Classification (GTDB taxonomy): domain Bacteria; phylum Bacillota; class Clostridia; order Lachnospirales; family Lachnospiraceae; genus JAUUSJ01. The sequence goes on from JBJEOA010000046.1 coordinate 6,712, forward strand.
GATAAACTACAAAAAAAGCAGATTAATATTAATCAACTAGAGCAAAAGATAGAAGATATTGCGGGAGTTCGTATCATTTGTCAGTTTACGGAGGACATTGAAAAGGTTGTGGAGTTGATTCGAAACCGAAGTGATATGGAGATAAAAAGTGTAAAAGACTATGTGACAAAAGCGAAAGATAGTGGCTATCGAAGCTATCATATGATTGTCTACTATGATGTAAATACGATTCATGGGGTAAAAAAATTACAGGTGGAGATTCAAATCCGAACATTGGCGATGAATTTTTGGGCAACGGTAGAACATTCCCTACAGTATAAATATAAATATAATATACCAGATCATATAAAACAAAAGTTGACAAATGCGGCGGACGCCATTATTCTGTTAGATAAGGAGATGTCCACAGTCCGAGATGAGATTATGGACGCTCAAAATTCTTTCCAGATGAAGGCAAGCATCGTGGCAGATATTTTGACAAATATTCAAAATCTATACCGAGTTGCCAATAAGAGGGAAGTTGTAAAAATTCAAGATGAGTTTTACAAAGTATATCAAATGGATAATATCGAAGAGCTGACGCATTTTAATAAACAGCTTGATATTATTTCTGAGGGCTATAAAGCGCAAAGCTTACAATAATAGAGAGTTTTGAAAATTAGGAGGAAGATTGGAATATGACATTGCCACAAGTATTTGAAGAACGGATGAGAAATATGCTTCAATCAGAGTTTGAGGAATATCTTGCGAGTTTTAAGCAGCCAAGATGGAATGGAATTCGGGTAAACCGACTTAAGATGGAGGCGAAAACATTTTATGAGAAAGCACCGTTTTCGCTAGAGCCAGTTCCTTGGTGCGAAAATGGATTTTATTATAAGAGAGAGGAAAACTTGTCAAGACATCCGTTTTATCATGCGGGATTGTATTATATACAAGAACCAAGTGCAATGTCGACAGCAAGTTTTCTTCCTGTCTGTCCGGGAGATAAAGTGTTGGATCTTTGCGCAGCACCAGGTGGAAAAAGTACAGAGCTTGGTGGAAAGTTAATGGGAGAGGGGCTTTTGGTAAGTAACGATATTAGTGTTTCAAGAACAAAAGCACTCCTTCATAATATTGAGATGGCAGGCATCAGTAATGTGTTGGTTTTAAGCGAAGAACCAGCCAAACTGGTGCCTAGATTTCGTGGATTTTTTGATAAAATTTTAGTGGATGCTCCGTGTTCTGGCGAAGGCATGTTTCGAAAAGACCCTGCGATGGTGAGAGAGTGGAGCGAGGAAAAGGTTGCTCTATATAGCGGGATTCAAAAAGAAATTATTGTGCAGGCAGCTAAAATGTTAAAACCAGGTGGAAAACTTATTTACTCTACTTGCACCTTTGCTCCAGATGAGAATGAAAAGACGGTGGAACATTTATTAAGAGAGTGTGAGGATATGTTTCTTATAGAGCTTCCGATGGTGGAAGGATTTGACAAAGGTCATCCGGAGTGGGGTGATACTAGAAATGAGGAACTTAAAAAATGCAGAAGAATTTGGCCACATAAAGTAAAGGGAGAAGGGCATTTTGTTGCTCTATTTGAAAAAAGAGCGGATAGCCCATCTTACCCAGTCAAGAGATATACGTACCAAACTTCAAAGTTGACGAACGAGCTAGAGCAGTTTTTGATGGATTCAAATCTTAATTTAGACAAAAAACGTATTGAAATCCACGGAGAAAAAGTATTTTATATGCCAAAAAACTTGCCAGATATAAAAGGACTTCGCATTGTGAGAGCAGGATTATTCCTTGGGTATGTAAAAAAGAAAAGATTTGAACCGTCACAGGCTTTTGCCATGTCTCTTAGAGAGGGAGAGTTTCAAAATAGAATCAATCTTTCTCTCTCAGATGAAAATGTTATTCGTTATCTAAAGGGAGAGACGATAAATGCAGAAGGAGAAAATGGATATGCACTTGTCTGTGTAGAAAATCAACCGCTTGGCTTTGGAAAGTTAAATAGAGGAATTTTGAAAAATAAGTATAACCCAAGTTGGCGTTTGATGAGGGGATAAGAATGAAAGAGATAATACGTTTAGATAAATATTTGGCAGATATGAATCTTGGCACAAGGGCACAGGTAAAAGAATCTATCAAAAAGGGAAAAGTTCAGATAAACGGACAGGTACAAAAAAAGCCAGAAATAAAAGTAAATATTTATCAAGATGAAATAATGGTTGATGGAAAACAAGTAAAATATATAAGTTACGAATATTATATGCTTCACAAACCAAAGGGAGTGGTATCTGCCACGCAAGATAAAAGAGATAAAACAGTGATTGATTTAATATTTGGAAAAAATAGAAAGGATTTATTCCCTGTAGGGAGACTAGATAAAGATACAGAAGGGCTGCTTCTCATTACAAATGATGGAGAATTGGCACATCAACTCTTATCTCCGAAAAAGCATGTAGAGAAAACTTACTTTGCCAAAATTCAGGGAGCTGTCACGGAGGAAGATATAAAAAAATTTAAAGAAGGGATTGACATTGGGGAGGAAAAACCAACTCTTCCTGCAAAACTTTCTGTGCTTAAAATGGGAGCTATCTCCGATATAGAGGTAACAATTGTGGAGGGAAAATTCCATCAAGTAAAAAGAATGTTTGCGGCAATTGGAAAACCTGTTCTTTATCTTAAGAGACTATCCATGGGCTCTTTAGTATTAGATGAGAGCTTAAAAAAAGGGGAGTATCGTCCTCTTACAGAGCAAGAGAAAAAGAAGCTTTTTGAGGGAGGAAAAAGAGAATGAAAAAAGACTTTCTTCCAATGACAATGGAAGATGCAAAAAAACGAGGTTGGGATAAGGTTGATTTCGTCTACGTATGTGGAGATGCATATGTCGATCACCCTTCTTTTGGTGCGGCGATTATTACGAGAGTGCTTGAGGCGAATGGATATAAAGTTGGAATGATTTGTCAGCCAGATTGGAAAAATGATGACAGCATTAATATATTTGGGGAGCCAGAGCTTGGTTTCATTGTCAGTGCTGGAAATATGGATTCGATGGTCAATCACTATACTGTTGCCAAAAAGAGAAGAAAACAAGATCTATATTCTCCAGGGGGAGAGATGGGAAAAAGACCTGACCATGCGGCGATTGTCTATGGAAATCTCATTCGAAGAAAATATCCAAAAGCGACTATTATTTTAGGAGGAATAGAGGCATCTTTGCGAAGGCTTGCTCACTATGATTATTGGGATAATAAATTAAAACGTTCTATCTTGCTTGACGCTAGTGCAGATATCGTACTTTATGGGATGGGAGAGAAATCCATTATCGAGGTGGCAGATGCCCTAAAAGCTGGAATAGCTGTCAGTGATATTAGTTTTGTGGATGGCTCTGTCTATAAAACGAAAAGTTTAGATTCCGTATATGATTATGAGCTTTTGCCGTCATTTTCCTCTATGCAAGAAGATAAGATAAACTATGCAAAGAGCTTTGCGATTCAATATCAAAATACAGACCCATTTTCTGGAAAAAGATTAGTGGAGCCTTACAGGGAGAAGGAATATATTGTGCAAAACCCTCCGGCAAAACCTCTCTCTAGACAAGAGATGGATGACGTCTATTCTCTTCCGTATATGAAAACATACCATCCTTCTTATGAGGAGAAGGGGGGAATTCCCGCTATCTCAGAAGTGAAATTTAGCTTAATTAGTAATCGAGGATGTTTTGGCGGATGTAGTTTTTGTGCACTTACTTTCCATCAAGGAAGAATTATTCAGGCTAGAAGTCATGAAAGTTTAATTGAGGAAGCGGTAGAGATGACGAAGGAACCTGATTTTAAGGGATATATCCATGATGTGGGAGGACCGACGGCGAATTTTCGTTTTCCAGCTTGTAAAAAGCAGATGGAGTACGGTGCTTGTAAAAATAAGCAATGTCTCTTTCCGACACCGTGCAAAAATATAGAGATAGACCATAAAGATTATGTGGAGCTTCTTAGAAAGCTTAGAAATCTTCCAAAGGTAAAAAAGGTATTTATACGCTCAGGAATTCGTTTTGACTATGCGATATATGACAAAAATCCTCTCTTTATGGAGGAACTTTGCAAGTATCATGTCAGTGGTCAGTTAAAGGTAGCGCCAGAACATGTAGCACCAAATGTATTAGATAATATGGGAAAACCAAGACATGAGGTGTATGAGCGTTTTTGTAAAAAATATAAAGAGATAAATGAAAGAATAGAAAAAAAACAATACCTTGTTCCGTATTTGATGTCTTCTCATCCGGGAAGCACGATAAATGAGGCGATTACTTTGGCACAGTATTTAAAAAAGATTAATCATATGCCAGAGCAGGTGCAAGATTTTTATCCGACTCCGTCGACTCTCTCGACTTGTATGTATTATACAGGAGTAAATCCTCTGACAATGAAACCAGTCTATGTGCCAAAAGACCCAAGAGAGAAAGCGAAACAGCGTGCGTTGATGCAGTTTCAGCGACCAGAAAATTATAATCTTGTACTTGAAGCGTTAAAAGAAGCTGGAAGAATGGATTTAGTTGGTTTTGATAATAACTGTCTTATTCGACCAAGGAAAACAATAAAATCAAATCAAAATGCCAGAGGAAAGTCGGAACTAGAAAATAAAAACAAAGAAAAATTCAGTCCAAGAGAAAATAAAAAGAAAACGATTCGAAATGTGCATAGAAAAAAGAGGAAATAATAAAAGAAAAAGCAAATGGCTGTGATATATTAGAAAGGCAAAAAGATGCAAAAGGGAAAAAAAGGATATTTAAATAAATATAAGAAAAATCAGCTCTTAAAAACGGGAATTGCTTTTGCGATTATTCTTTTGATTGTTATTTTGGCATTGCTTATAGAGCATACAACGAAAACAGTGATGATTGTGGCGGCAGTTGTCGGAGCATTGCCGGCGGCTAAAATCTTAGTTGGATTTATTGTGGTTGCCCCATTTTCTTCCTATGACGGAGAGCGAGTGACAGGAGAATTAGCCGCAAATGGCAGGGAATTTTTTGATTTATGTATTTCTACTGAGGAGAAAATTATATTTGTCCCATATCTTTATATGACAGAAGATAAGATGTTTGCACTTGTAAATGTAAAAAAAGGGTTGGATAAAAATAAATTTAAGAGATATCTCCAAAATTGGATGAAAGGAGAAGACCTCTATTTTAAAGTATCGCTTTTTGAAGATGAAAAGTCTATGATTCGAGAAGTGAATGTAGAACTTACAAGAAAAATGCAAGAAGATGAAAAGAAAAATAAAAATGATTTAGATAAGGCGAGGGATAGATTGCTTATTTTAGTGCCTTGATGCTAGTTATCTAAGATGGAGTTTATTATGCGAGAATTTACAATCACAAAAAAAGAAGAGGGACAGCGTTTAGATAAGTTTTTGGCGAAATACCTGAATAAAGCACCAAAAAGTTTTCTCTACAAAATGCTTCGAAAAAAAAACATTAAGTTAAATACAAAAAAAGCAGAGGGAAGAGAAATATTAGTCAAGGGAGATATTGTCACATTATACTTATCAGACGATACGATTGTGCAGTTTCAAGATAAAAAAAATGAGGAAATAAAAACTATTACGACAAAAGAAGATTACGTCGTTTATAAAAATGAAAATATTATTTTATTAAATAAGCCAGTTGGAATGTTGTCTCAAAAAGCGAAAAAAGAAGATTTTTCTATGAATGAGTGGTTAATTTCTTACTGTTTAAATAAGAAAATCATTACAGAAGAGGAATATAGATTTTGTCATCCGGCAGTCTGTAATCGACTAGACCGTAATACAAGCGGAATGATGATTGGTGGAATTACGCTAAAGGGACAGCAAAAAATGGTGGAGCTTTTAAAGGAGAGAAGTCTTAAAAAATTTTATACTTGTATTGTAGTTGGAAAAATAGAAAAAAAAGCTCATATTTTTGGATATCTGCAAAAAAATGAAAAAAATAATACTGTAATTTTTCATACAACAAAAGAAACGAATGATGATATGAAAATAGAGACAAAATATGAGCCAATCAAAGTTGGAAGTGAGTACACCTTGCTTCGTGTCGAGTTAATTACTGGAAAGACACATCAGATTCGTGCACATTTAGCCTCGATTGGACATCCGATTGTGGGAGATTATAAGTACGGAAAACGTCAAATTAATGATAAATTTAAGAGAGAGTATGGACTTTCTTATCAATTGCTCCACAGCAGCGAAATCTATTTTCCAGAACTTGGAAATGAGTGGAGTGATATTTCAAAAAAATCTTTTAAGGCGAGTGAGCCAGATGTGTTTTGTAAAATAAAGAGAGATTTGTTCTAGAAAGAGGATACAATATGGCAACGTGGAATTCGAGAGGACTTCGAGGTTCTACTTTAGAGGAAATGATTAATTATACAAATGAGAAATATAGAGAAAAGGGGCTTGCTCTCGTACAAAAAATACCGACTCCAATTAAGCCGGTGAAGATTGACCAAGAGTCGAGGCATATCACGCTTGCGTATTTTGAACAAAAGAGCACGGTAGATTATATTGGAGCAGTACAGGGAATTCCAGTTTGTTTTGATGCCAAGGAATGTGCAAAAGATACTTTTGTACTCTCTAATATACATGAACATCAAGTGAAATTTATGGAGGAGTTTGAGCGACAAAATGGAATTAGCTTTTTTCTCATCTATTTTTCTCATCGAGAGGAAAGCTATTATTTGAGATTTTCAGAGTTAAAAAAATATTGGGAGAGGCAAAAACAAGGACATCCTAAAAATTTTAAGTATGGAGAATTAGACTTAAGATTTTTTATTCCATCGAAATCTGGCGTACAAATTCACTATTTAGAGACATTGAGCAAAGATTTACAAAGCAGAAACAGCAAAGTTTTGTAGAAAAAAAGTAGAAATGATTGACGAAGCCTTAGGAATGTTTTATAATTTTAAATTATGGTGTGAGGTTAGTATAATAAACAAAGGAAGGTAATGGTGGTTTTGTGATTAAGAGTATGACTGGCTTTGGAAGAAGCGAGAAGATTACGGAGAAAAATAAGATTGTAGTAGAGATGAAGGCCGTTAATCACAGATATTGTGATTTAAGTATAAAAACTCCAAAAAAGCTAAATTATTTTGAGGCGGCAATGAGAGGAATTTTAAAGGAATATATTGACCGAGGAAAGGTGGACGTCTATATTACGTATGAAGATTATGCAGATGCCAGCTTTTTCGTGGCTTATAATGAGAAAATAGCAAGAGAGTATATGGAAAATCTAAAAAAAATAGGTGAGGAGTTTGAAATTGACCATAAAATTACTGCCTATCAGCTCTCTAAGTATCCAGATGTGTTCACCCTAGAGTCACAACCAGTTAATGAAGAAGAAATATGGGGAGAATTGGTTATTGTCTTGAAAGAAGCATGTGAAAAGTTTGTTGAAACTAGAAAACAAGAGGGAGAGAGACTTCAAACGGATTTGTTGCAAAAACTCGAAGAAATGCGAAAAACAGTTTCTTTTATTGAAGAAAAATCTCCGCAGATTGTAAGTGAATATCGCGTCAAGTTAGAGGAGCGTGTGAAAGAATTCCTAGAAAAATCAGCAATTGAAGAAAGTCGTATTGCGGCTGAGGTTGCTATTTATGCGGATAAGGTTTGTGTAGATGAGGAGATTGTGCGTCTAAAGAGCCATATTGTGAGCATGATGGATAATTTAAAAGAAGGTGGAAGTATCGGAAGAAAATTAGACTTTATTGCTCAGGAAATGAACCGAGAGGCGAATACTATTCTTTCCAAAATAAATAATTTAGAAATTTCTAATCGTGCAATTGACTTGAAGACTGAGATTGAAAAAGTCAGAGAGCAAATACAAAATATTGAGTAATGATAGAAAGGAAAGATAAAAGATGGAAGGATTGCTCAATATTGGATATGGAAATATGATAAATGCAGATAAAATGATTTCGATTGTTGGACCAGACGCAGCTCCAATTAAACGAATGGTACAAACTGCAAAAGACGAAGGAATGGCGATTGACGCTACTTGTGGCAGAAAAACAAGAGCTGTTATCTTCATGGAGGGAGGCTATCTTGTACTTTCTGCATTGCTCCCTGAGACAATTTCTAATCGATATTATGAGAGAGAAAGTGGAAAAGAAAATATTTAGCGAATACATTTTCGCAGTAATATAGTCTAATTGAGATATAAACTGAGATAAAGATAGAAGAGGTGAGAAAATGGAAAAGAAAGGAAATTTGATTGTAATTTCTGGATTTTCAGGCGCTGGAAAGGGAACTGTAGTAAAAGATTTGGTAAAAAGATATGGATATAGTTTGTCAGTATCTGCGACTACAAGATCACCAAGACCGGGTGAAATCGATGGAGTTCACTATCATTTTAAAACAGAAGAAGATTTTTTAAATTTGATTGACTATAATGGTTTTATTGAATATACTCAATATGTCGAGCATTATTATGGAACACCAAGAGCCTTTGTAGAAAAAGAGATGGAAGCAGGAAGAGATGTCATTTTAGAGATAGAGGTAAATGGAGCACTTAATATTAAAAAGCAGTATCCACAGACAATACTTATCTTTATTGCTCCGCCGAGTGTGGAAGAATTAAAGGAGCGTCTCATTGGTCGTCAATCGGAGTCTTTAGACGTGATTGAAAAACGTTTAAGCCGTGCTAAAGAAGAGGCGAAAGATATGGATAACTATGAATATATTGTTCTAAATGAGAATAATAAAGTAGAAAAATGTGCTGACACAATTCACTCAATTGTTCTAGCTAAAAAACGCAGACTAGAAGAAAATATAGAGTTTGTAGCGAAAATCAAAAATGAGATGAATCATTTGAACGGTTAGTCTAGTGACGTATTCTTTTTTAAATATGAGATATTTAGAAAAATAAAATAAGCAGTTTTCATGTTTAATGAAAAATTAGGCATGATATTTTAATATGATTTTTTAGAGAAAGGAAGTATAATAATGTTACACCCATCTTATACAGAATTAATGAACGCAGTAAACGAAGATTATATTGAACATGGAGAAATCCCTGTAGTAAGCAGTCGTTATTCTATTGTAATTGCTACAGCTAAGAGAGCAAGACAGCTCATCGCAGGAGATAAAGCTTTAGTTAAAGTAAAAAATGGAAGACATTTATCTACAGCAGTAGAGGAACTTTATCAAGGAAAAATCAAGATTATTCCATCTGAGCCAGTAGAAGAACAGACGGAAGAAAATACAATTGATGAATAAAAAAGAGTAAAACTGCGGATAAACTTCGCCCCTTTTTGAGGTGGAGTTTTTTTACTATGAAAGTCCCTGTCAAGATAAAAAATAGGAGGAAAAATAATGAAATTATATAATACAATGTCAAAACAAAAAGAAGAATTTATTCCAGTAAAAGAGGGAAAAGTGGGAATGTATGTATGCGGACCAACTGTGTATAATTTTATCCATATTGGAAATGCAAGACCGATGATTGTATTTGACACAGTGCGTCGATATTTTGAGTATAAGGGATACGATGTAAATTATGTCTCTAATTTTACGGATGTAGATGATAAAATTATTAAAAAGTCTATCGAAGAGGGAATTCCTGCAAGTGAAGTTTCAGAGCGCTATATCGCAGAGTGTAAAAAAGATATGGAGGCAATGAATATCAAGCCAGCCACACATCATCCAAAGGCAACAGAGGAAATTGATGGCATGATTGAGATGATTGAACATTTAATCAAGGAAGAATTTGCCTATGAGGTAAATGGAACCGTGTATTTCCGTACAAGAAAATTTAAAGATTATGGAAAATTATCTAAGAAAAATTTAGATGATTTATCTGCGGGTATTCGTATTGCAGTGAGTGATGAAAAAGAAGACCCAATGGACTTTGTTCTTTGGAAACCTAAAAAAGAGGGAGAACCAGCTTGGGAGTCTCCATGGGGAGAGGGAAGACCAGGATGGCATATTGAATGTTCTGTTATGTCAAAGAAATATATTGGAGATACAATAGATATTCATGCAGGTGGAGAAGACCTCATTTTCCCACATCATGAAAATGAAATTGCACAGAGTGAGTGCTGCAATCATACAGTATTTTCAAAATATTGGATGCATAATGGATTTTTAAATATCGACAATAAAAAGATGTCAAAATCCGCTGGAAATTTCTTTACAGTGAGAGAAATTAGTGAAAAATATCCACTGCAAGTTATTCGTTTCTTCATGTTAAGTGCACATTATAGAAGTCCGCTTAATTTCAGCGATACATTAGTAGAAGCGTCACAAAATGGATTAAACCGTATCTTGACAGCGGTCGATATGATAAAGAGAGAAAAGGAAAATCTTCCAGAAAGAGAAGCAAATGAGAATGAAATCGCTTATACAAAGACAATAGAGGAATTAGTTAAGAAATATGAAGAGGCGATGGAAGATGATTTCAATACAGCAGATGCTATCTCCGCAATTTTTGAGCTTGTAAAATTAGCTAATACAACGGTAAAAGATGGCTCTAAGGCGTATGCAGAACTCTTATTAAATACAATTGAAAAACTTTGCGATATTTTAGGCATCATTACAGAGCAAAAAGAGGAGATGCTCGATGAGGAAATTGAGGCGTTAATTTCTGAGAGACAGGCTGCCAGAAAACAGAGAAATTTTGCCAGAGCAGATGAGATTAGAAATTTATTATTAGAAAAAGGTATTATCTTAGAGGATACTAGAGCAGGTGTCAGATGGAAAAGAGCATAGAAGAATATATGATAAAGGAGCTCAATCTCAGAGAGTTAGATGTAAAAACGTATTCTCCGCTTTCTCTTGCATATATGGGAGATTGTGTATATGAGCTATTTATTCGTACTATTTTGGTAAATGAGAAAAATGATAAGGTAAATCATTATCATAAAAAAGCAAGCGCCTTGGTAAAAGCTAAGGCGCAGGCAGATTTAATAAAAAAGCTAGAGCCAATTTTGACGCAAGAAGAATATGCCGTCTACAAAAGAGGGAGAAATGCAAAATCTATCACAACAGCTAAAAATGCGACAGTGATAGACTATCGTATGGCGACGGGATTTGAGGCATTGATAGGATATTTATATCTAAAAAAAGATTTAAAAAGAATCATAGATTTAATAAAAATTGGATTAGAGATAGGAGAGTAAATTTTGCGATACGAAGAGTTTAAGATAGAGGGAAGAAATGCTGTGCTTGAGGCATTTCGCGCAAAAAAAACAATTGACAAGTTATTTGTTTTAGATGGCTGTCAGGATGGACCGATTAAAAGTATTTTGAGGGAGGCAAAAAAACAAGATACTATTGTAAATTTTGTTTCAAAAGATCGATTAAATCAAATGTCAGAGAGCAAAAACCATCAGGGAGTTATCGCACAGGCGGCAGCTTACGAGTATGCGAGCATTGATGATATGTTCACACTTGCTGAGGAAAAAGGAGAGCCAATTTTCCTATTTCTTCTAGATGAGATTGAAGATCCACATAATCTTGGAGCAATTATTCGAACTGCAAATTTAGCGGGAGCTCACGGCGTTATTATTCCAAAGAGAAGAGCCGTTGGTCTTACGGCGATTGCCGCGAAAACTTCTGCAGGTGCCCTTAATTATACACCCGTTGCTAAGGTGACGAATCTTGCGAAGACAATTGACGAGCTAAAGGATAGAGGGGTTTGGTTTGCCTGTGCAGATATGGATGGACAAAGTATGTATGATTTAAATCTCACTGGTCCGATTGGTCTTGTTATTGGAAATGAGGGGAAAGGCGTGAGTCGTCTTGTGAGAGAAAAATGTGATTATATTGCTTCTATTCCAATGAGGGGAGATATAGATTCTTTAAATGCATCTGTGGCAGCGGGAGTCATGGCATATGAGATTGTAAGACAAAGAATTCAGGGCGGAAAATAGAAAGGGACATAAATGACAATATATAAAGCAGATTCAGATAAGGAAGCTGTACATTCTAGCCAAAATGGAAATATGAAGGCAATGGAATATTTGCTTGAGAAATATTCTCCATTGGTAAAGAAAAAATCAAGAAAAATGTATCTGATGGGTGGAGAGCAAGAAGATATTATTCAAGAGGGAATGATTGGTCTTTATAAGGCAATCAGAAGTTATGATGTAGAAAATGAACAGGGAAGTTTTCAAGGCTTTGCTGATATGTGTATCACAAGACAGATATATACAGCGATTACTACATCAAATCGACAAAAACATCGTCCTTTAAATGAGTATGTCTCATTTTATGAACCTCTGTATCAAAATGAGGAAGAGACAAAACCTCTTTTGCTTGATTTACTATTAGATCAAGAAATCACGACAAATCCAGAGAAAATACTGCTTGACAAAGAAGAGAAGCATATGTTAGAATCTATAATTGTTGAGAGACTTAGCAGCTTTGAAAGTAAGGTGTTAGCACTTTATTTAGAAGGGAAAAAGTACTCTGAGATCTCAGAAGTTCTTAATACGACGACGAAGAGAGTGGATAATGCCATTCAGCGAATTCGACGAAAATTAATGAATTTGAAGAGATAAGCTGCCTTGGCTCAGTCGGTAGAGCGTCGCCTTGGTAAGGCGGAGGTCGGGGGTTCAAGTCCCCTAGGCAGCTTAGATAAAACCTTGTATTTGTGATAAATACAAGGTTTTTTTATGTTTTTGTGAAAAAAGGGGGCAGAAATTAACCTGTATTTATAAATATGTATGAAATAATAACAAAAAATTAAAAAAATATTAAAAAAGTATTAACAAACAGAAAAAAGTATGTTATAATAAATTCACAAATGAGGGGGAGTCATCTTAGTGAAGTATTTAAAGGATGTTTTAGGTGCTTCACTAGGAAGGAATAGTATATCATTATTAAAGGAGCATTTTATGATACATACAATAAAAAAAGGAATGATTATTATGGCGATGTCTGTTATGACAGTGGGAGGAATAGTACAAGGAGCATTACTTCCTACAATGCAAGTAGAAGCCGCCACAAAATCCGTTAAGATTCAGTTAAATAGAACAAAGAAAAACTTAAGACCGGGTAAGAAGTTTGAACTTATTGTAAAAGATAATACAGGAAAAAAGATTTCTGCATCTAAACTTATGTGGTCTAGTAATAATAAAAAAGTTGCCACAGTATCAAGTAAAGGTGTAGTAAAAGGGATAAAAAAGGGAAAAGCAGTTATTACTGGAAAATTAAAGGGAACAAACCAAAAAGTACAATGCGTATTTACGATTTATAATATAGAAAATAGTTTGGAGCTTAGCTATGCTAATCTGACGCTCACAGCTGGTGATACAGAGACAATAGGTGTTGATATTTGCCGATTAGATCAAGTAAGCACAGACCCGTCTTGGGTAACATTTTCAAGTTCTAACTCATCTGTCGCAAGTATCGATGCAAAAGGAAGAGTGAGAGCAAAAAAAGAGGGAACTGCGAAGATTACAGCAAAACTAAAAAAGACATATAAAGTTGCAGTATGCGAGGTGACTGTCAAGAAAAAAGAAAAACCAGCGACGACGGCGAAGCCAAAGGTCACAACAACAGCAAAGCCAGTAACAACAACGAGACAAGAGGAGACAGTAACAACGAAAAATTATAGAATACTTCGAGTTAAGACGACAGCTTACTGTAATTGTAGATCTTGTTGTGGTTCATGGGCAGGTGGTCCTACCGCCTCTGGAAAAATGCCAAAAGAGGGAAGAACGATTGCAGTGGATAAAAACGTTATTCCACTTGGAACAAAAGTTGAGATTGATGGAAAAATTTACATAGCAGAGGATACTGGAGTAAAAGGAAACTGGATTGATATGTATTTTGAGAAACATTCGGATACGAATAAGTATGGAGTTCAGTATAAAACAGTAAAAATTTACAAAAAATAGTAATATCACAAAATATAAAATAAATAGAAACTCCTGATAAAGAAAGGATTCACATTAGAAATTAAAAATTTTAAGTGAATTCTTTTTTTGTTTGATAAAAAATCTGAGAAGATAAATTTAATTTTTCATTGCTGTAAAACTTATTATATGCTATGATAGGAAAGAAAAGTTTTAGGAGGGCGAAAAATAGTATGGAAAAAGAAAATACTTCAAAAAATTTTATTGAACAATTTATAGATGAGGATTTGGCAGAAGGAAAATATACTAAGATTGTTACTAGATTCCCACCTGAGCCAAATGGATATTTGCATATTGGACATGCAAAATCTATTTTACTAAATTACGGATTATCTCAAAAATATAACGGAACCTTTCATTTGAGATTTGATGATACAAATCCAACAAAAGAAAAAACGGAATATGTAGACTCTATCTTAGCAGACGTGAAATGGCTTGGCGCAGATTTTGAAGAAAACTTATATTTTGCATCGGATTATTTTGAGCAAATGTATGAGGCGGCTATTAAGTTAATAAAAAAAGGAAAAGCGTATGTCTGTGACTTATCTCCAGAGCAGATTAGAGAATATAGAGGTACATTAACAGAACCTGGAAAAGATAGTCCTTACCGCAATCGTTCTATCGAGGAAAACTTAGATTTATTTGAGAGAATGAAAAACGGCGAGTTTGAGGACGGCTCTAAAGTACTTCGCGCAAAGATTGATATGTCCTGTGCAAACATCAATATGAGAGACCCTATTATTTACCGCGTGGCAAAAATTGAACATCATAATACAAAAGATAAATGGTGCATTTATCCAATGTATGATTTTGCTCATCCAATTGAAGATGCAATCGAGGGAATTTCTCACTCTATTTGTACATTAGAGTTTGAAGACCATAGACCATTATATGATTGGGTTGTGAGAGAACTTGAGTATGAAACCCCACCAAGACAGATTGAGTTTGCAAAATTATACTTAACAAATGTTGTAACTGGCAAGAGATATATTAAGAGACTTGTTGACGAGGGAATTGTTGACGGTTGGGACGACCCAAGACTTGTGACACTTAGTGCTCTTAGAAGAAGAGGATTTACGAAAGAGTCCATTAAAAACTTTATGGAGCTAGTTGGTGTCTCTAAGGCACAAAGTTCTGTTGACTATGCAATGCTTGAATACTGTATCCGTGAAGATTTAAAACTCAAAAAATCTCGTGTGATGGCAATTTTAGATCCAATTAAGCTTGTTATCACAAACTATGAGGAAGATAAGATTGAGTATCTTGAAGTAAAGAATAATCAGGAAAACGATGAACTTGGAACAAGAATGGTTCCTTTTGGTCGTGAACTCTATATTGAGAGAGAAGACTTTATGATTAATCCTCCAAAGAAATACTTCCGTCTCTTCCCAGGAAATGAAGTACGTCTTATGAATGCATATTTTGTAAAATGTAATGAGTACTTTACAGACGAGAATGGAAATGTGACAGAAATTCACTGCACATACGATCCAGAGACAAAGAGTGGTTCTGGATTTACTGGAAGAAAAGTAAAGGGAACTATTCACTGGGTTTGCGCTTCTACTGCTGTGGAGGCAGAAGTGCGTCTCTATGAAAATATTGTCGATGAGGAGAAAGGCGTTTATAACGAAGATGGAAGTCTTAATTTAAATCCAAATTCTCTAATCGTTCGAGAAAAATGCTATTTAGAGCCAAGTCTTAAAGAGGCGAAACCTATGGACAGCTTCCAGTTTGTAAGAAATGGATATTTCTGCGTGGATTCTAAAGATTCAACAAAAGATAAATTAGTATTTAATCGAATTGTATCTCTTAAGAGTTCTTTTAAATTGCCTAAATAAAAGTTTTAATTTAGAGTGCAAAGGATAAAAATTTTGATATCCTTCGCACTCTTTTTATATTGGAATCATTTATGTTACTTTAAAATTTATATATTGTGAAACATAAGCTGAATATATGATATCTAAAAACTTTTTTACATTTCTACTACAATATATTTCCTAACGTTTTGCCAGTACACAGCTGAGAGAGCAGGCAGGTATATGCTCCACTCTCTATCGTTTGCGGAGCATATACCTGCCTGCTCTCTCAGCGTCTGTTCCCATTATCTCAAAGTTAAATCTTTCACAAGGTATACTTTATATGATGAAAAATAAAAATAAGAGATATAATGAGAATAAAAGAGAAATTAAGAGAATATAATAAATATTATTCAAAAACGTAAAAATTTGCTTTATTTTCAAGTTGCAATTATTAGGAAAACGAATTAATATAAGTATTAGTTGATTAGCACTCAATCAATACGAGTGCTAACAAAAGGAATTCAAGAGATTAAGATGATAAAATGATATTTGATAGAATTCCTTTTACAAGAGAAAACAATAGATAGAATAGAAAATAAGAGAGATTTTAAGGAGGTTTTACTATGAAATTAGTACCATTAGGAGACAGAGTTGTATTAAAACAGTTAGAGGCAGAAACAACAACAAAATCAGGAATTGTGTTGACAAGTGCTACACAAGAAAAACCACAGGAAGCAGAAGTAGTTGCAGTTGGTCCTGGAACAGAAGACGTAAAGATGGAAGTTTTGGTTGGACAAAAAGTTATTTATTCTAAATATGCTGGAACAAATGTAAAATTAGAAGATAAAGAATATATTATCGTAAAACAGAGTGATATTCTTGCAGTAGTGGAATAATAGAAAGAATAGAAGAAAAATAGATTAATATTCTAAAATTTAGGAGGAATGAAACATGGCAAAGGAAATTAAATATGGCGCTGAGGCCAGAAAAGCTTTAGAAGCAGGTGTAAATCAATTAGCAAATACAGTTAGAGTGACATTAGGACCAAAAGGACGTAATGTCGTATTAGCAAAATCTTTTGGAACACCACTTATCACAAATGACGGTGTTACAATTGCAAAAGATATCGAGCTTGAAGATGCTTTTGAGAATATGGGAGCACAAATCGTAAAAGAAGTTGCAACAAAGACAAACGACGTAGCAGGTGATGGAACAACAACAGCTACTGTACTTGCACAGGCTATGATTAATGCAGGTATGAAAAACTTAGCAGCTGGTGCAAACCCTATCATTTTAAGAAAAGGTATGAAAAAAGCAACAGATACAGCAGTTAAGGCAATCAGTGATATGAGCAGTACTGTTGGTGGAAAAGAGCAGATTGCAAAGGTTGCTGCTATTTCCGCAGGCGATGAGACAGTTGGAGAGCTTGTAGCAGATGCTATGGATAAAGTTTCAAAAGACGGCGTTATCACAATTGAGGAATCTAAGACAATGCAGACAGAGCTTGACTTAGTAGAAGGTATGCAGTTTGACCGTGGATATATTTCCGCATATATGGCAACAGATATGGAGAAAATGGTGGCAGAGCTTGAAGATCCATATATTTTAATTACAGATAAGAAAATTGCTAATATTCAAGAAATCCTTCCATTATTAGAGCAGGTTGTACAAAGTGGAGCTAAATTATTAATTATCGCTGAGGATATTGAAGGTGAGGCTTTAACAACACTTATCGTAAACAAATTACGTGGAACATTCCAGGTAGTTGGTGTAAAAGCACCAGGATACGGTGACAGAAGAAAAGCAATGCTTGAGGATATCGCAATTTTAACAGGTGGACAGGTTATCTCTGAAGAGTTAGGTCTTGACTTAAAAGAGACAACACTTGATCAGCTTGGACGTGCAAAATCTGTTAAAGTAGAGAAAGAAACAACAGTTATCGTAGATGGCAGTGGAAATAAAGCAAATATCGATGCAAGAATTGCTCAGATTAGAAGTCAGATTGAGGAGACAACATCTGAGTTTGACAGAGAAAAATTACAAGAAAGACTTGCAAAATTATCTGGTGGTGTTGCAGTTATCCGCGTAGGTGCAGCAACTGAGACAGAGATGAAAGAGAGCAAGCTTCGTATGGAAGATGCCTTAGCAGCTACAAAGGCAGCAGTGGAAGAGGGAATCATTTCTGGTGGTGGTTCTGCTTATATTCACGCTTCTAAGGAAGTTGCAAAATTAGTTGCAACATTAGAGGGAGATGAAAAGACAGGTGCTGAAATTATCTTAAAAGCATTAGAGGCTCCATTATTCCATATCACAGCAAATGCTGGATTAGAGGGTGCTGTTATTATTAATAAAGTAAAAGAGAGTGAAATCGGAGTTGGATTTGATGCTTTAAAAGAAGAGTATGTAGATATGATTGAAGCAGGTATTATTGACCCAGCTAAGGTAACAAGAAGTGCTCTTCAAAACGCAACAAGCGTAGCTTCTACATTACTTACAACAGAGTCTGTAGTAGCTGATATTAAGGAAGATAATCCAATGCCAGCTATGCCAGCAGGCGGCGGAATGGGAATGATGTAATCCGAGCGTAAGGCAAAAGAAAGAATAAAAAGGGAAGGAGGAGTCTGTATTAGGCTCCTCTTTTATTTTTACCGAAATTATTGGTACGATGGAGGCATCGGGACTTTCCTTTATAGTTGTTTTTGTGAAAGCAGGAAGTTTAATTTCTCATAAAAGAATATTGAGAAAAAACTTCACAAACAAGGTCGTTTATTGTATAATAAAAAGGGCAACGCAATATAGACACGGACTTTTAGAGTAGATCAAATAAATGTTGCAATTAAAATTTAAAGAGGTGGTAAAGCAAATGTATAAGATCGTGAAAAAACAGACGCTTAACAATGCAGTAGAGCTTATGGAAATTGAAGCTCCTTTTGTAGCTAGAAAATGTGAGCCAGGTCAGTTTATTATCATTCGTGTAGATGAAGATGGGGAGAGAGTACCTCTCACAATCGCTGATTATGACAGAGAAGCTAATACAGTTACAATTATTTATCAGGTAGTTGGATACTCAACTGAGTTACTTAGCAAGAAAAAAGAGGGAGAGTATGTAGCAGATTTTGTTGGTCCTCTTGGAGTGCCAGCAGTTTTAGAGAAAAAAGAGAATAAAGTAATTGGTGTAGCAGGTGGTGTTGGTGCAGCTCCACTTTATCCACAGCTTCGCAAATTAGCACAGATGGGAACAAAAGTTGATGTTATCATAGGTGGAAAGAGCGCAGAGTATGTTCTCTTAGCAGAGAAATTTGAGGAATTTTGTGACAATGTATATATTGCTACAGATGATGGAAGCCTTGGAACAAAAGGTTTTGTTACAACAGTGCTCCAAGACCTCTTAGATAAGGGAGAAGTATATGATGAGTGTATTGCCATTGGACCACTTATTATGATGAAGAATGTTGTAAAAGTAACTCAGCCAATCAATCTTCATACAATGGTTTCTCTAAACCCTATTATGATTGACGGAACTGGTATGTGTGGTGGATGCCGTGTTACTGTTGACGGACAGACAAAATTCGCCTGTGTAGACGGACCAGACTTTGATGGTTTCTTAGTTGATTTTGATGAATGTATGAAGAGACAAGGAATGTTCAAAGAAGAAGAGCATAATTGTAAGATTGGAAGGGGGAAAAACTAAGATGGCAAAGAAAAATATGAGTCTTACAAAGGTACCTATGCCTGAGCAAGATCCAAATGTGAGAAATAAAAATTTTGATGAGGTTGCTCTTGGATACACAGCTGAGATGGCTATGGAAGAGGCAACACGCTGTTTAAATTGTAAAAATAAACCTTGTGTAGGTGGATGTCCTGTAAACGTTCCAATTCCTGAGTTTATTGAGAAAGTAGCAGAGGGAGATTTTGAGGGCGCTTATGAAGTAATTACAAGCGAGAACGCACTTCCAGCAATCTGTGGACGTGTTTGTCCTCAGGAGAATCAGTGTGAGGGTAAATGTGTTCGCGGTATTAAGGGACAGCCTGTCGGAATCGGTCGTATGGAGCGTTTCGTAGCAGATTATCATATGGAACATGCAAAGCCAGCTGAGATTAATATTGAGAAAAATGGCAAGAAAGTCGCAGTTGTTGGTTCAGGTCCATCTGGTATCACTTGTGCTGGCGAGTTAATCAAAAAAGGATATGATGTTACAGTATTTGAAGCTTTACATAAAGCTGGTGGAGTATTAAGCTATGGTATTCCTGAGTTTCGTCTTCCTAAGGCATTAGTTGCAAGAGAGATTAAGACAGTAGAAGATTTAGGTGTTAAGATTGAGCCAAACGTAATCGTTGGACGTTCTATCACAATCGACGAGTTAATGGAAGAAGGATACGAGGCAGTATTTGTTGGAAGCGGAGCAGGTCTTCCACGTTTCTTAAATATTCCAGGTGAGAATTTACTCGGTGTATATTCTGCAAATGAGTTTTTAACTCGTGTAAACTTAATGAAAGGATATAAATTCCCAGAAACTCCAACTCCTGTAAAAATTGGAAAGAAAGTTGCAGTTGTAGGTGCTGGTAACGTAGCGATGGACGCTGCAAGAACAGCGAAGAGACTTGGAGCAGAGGAAGTTTATATTGTTTATAGAAGAAGCGAGGAGGAGGCACCAGCTCGTCTTGAGGAGCTTCACCACGCAAAAGAAGAGGGAATCATCTTTAGATTCCTAAATAATCCTGCAGCGATTGTCGGTGATGAGAACGGCTGGGTAAAAGGATTAGAGATAATAAAACAAGAGCTTGGCGAGCCAGATGCTTCTGGAAGAAGACGTCCTGTGCCAGTAGAGGGCTCTAACTATATTATTGATGTAGAGACTGTTATCATCGCAATCGGACAAAGCCCTAACCCTCTTATTCGTCAGACAACACCAGGTCTTGACTGCCAAAGATGGGGTGGAATTATTGTAAATGAGGAGACAATGGAATCCTCTAAAGAAAATGTATATGCAGGTGGAGATACGGTTACAGGTGCGGCTACTGTTATTTTGGCTATGGGTGCTGGTAAGAAGGCTGCAAAAGCAATCGACGAGAAATTATCTAAAAAATAATTATAATTTCATTATGGGGCAAATATATTTGCCCCAAGCATTATATAATAAATAAAAGAGGTAGATGGAATGACAGCAAATGATGCTTATACAGAAGATTTAGTTTCGGTGGAGACAAATTCGAAAACGATTATGACGAGAGTTGGTATAATCGCAGCAGCGATTATTTTAAGTCTTGGAATCTTTCTTTTTATACCAAGATTTCTGTTTTTAGTTGTGCTTGTCATTGTACTTGCCGTTTTTTTATGGCAATATACAAAACTTGAGTACGAGTATAATTTTCTCTCTCCAGATCTTGATGTTGATAAAATTATTAACCAAACGAAGAGAAAAAAAGTTTTTTCCACCAATTTCAGTGAGATTGAACTTGTTGCGCCATATGGCTCTCATCGCTTAGATGGATATTTACATGGAAAGATAGCAAAGACGCTTGATTTCTCGTCAGGAAATAAAAATCACAAAAGATATAGTATGATAGTCAATCAAGATGGTTCCATGATTCATGTGATTATAGAGCCATCGGAAAAGACAATACAGTTATTCCGCTTGACTTCTATGCAGAAAGTATTTTTAGATTAATCATTATTCTGTTTTTTATTTACGGTTGTTGCTGCGAAGGCGAAAACCTAGTTCAAAGAACAGAAATTTCTAGACAAAAAAGAAGAACTATTACAAAATTTCAGTAATCGTTCTTCTTTTTTTGTCTAAATTGATGATAAATATAGACGGAAGAAAAAATTTATAGAAAATATGGCGAAATGGAGAAGAGGATATTAAAAAAAATTAAGGAAATTGAAAAAAAGATTCAGAAAAAATACTTTTTTGAACATTCTTTTGAGAAATTGTGTTGACAAAATGAAATTTGTTTGTTAGTATTAGTAACCACAAGGAGAAGAAAAGGACATAAAATCTCTAGAGACATATATTTCTTGGATTTTAAGGTTCTTTTTTCATACTTATGAGTGACTTTATGTGAGAACTCAAACGACTCTTTGGTGAAGTAAACTTTTATAAGATTTTACGGCTGAAAACTTACTATATTATCTATATGGTGAGTAGTTTGTAAGTAATCATGAAAGGGAAGTTTGCGTAAATAGAAGGAAATTAAAAAAGTGAGAAGAAAGTGAGGAAAAAGAACAATGGGTAAAATTATTGGTGAAGGAATTACATTTGATGACGTATTATTAGTACCAGCTTATTCTGAGGTTATTCCAAATGAAGTTGATTTAAAGACAAAGTTGACAAATAAGATTCAATTAAATATTCCTCTTATGAGTGCTAGTATGGATACAGTTACAGAGTATAGAATGGCAATTGCTATGGCAAGACAAGGTGGTATTGGTATCATCCACAAAAATATGTCTATTGAGCAACAGGCAGAAGAGGTTGACAAGGTAAAACGTTCTGAAAATGGAGTTATTACAGACCCATTTTTCTTATCCCAAGATCATACAATTCGTGATGCAGAAGAACTTATGGCTAAGTTCCGCATATCTGGTGTTCCTATCACAGAAAATGGCAAATTAGTTGGCATTATCACAAATAGAGATTTAAAATTTGAGACAGATTTCAGCAAAAAAATCAAAGAGTCTATGACTTCTGAAAATCTAGTGACAGCTAGAGAGGGAATTAGCTTAGACGATGCAAAAGAAATCTTAAGAAAATCTAGAAAAGAAAAACTTCCAATCGTAGATGAAAACTTTAACTTAAAAGGTTTAATCACAATTAAAGATATTGAGAAAAATATTAAATATCCAGACGCTGCAAAAGATTCTCATGGAAGATTACTCTGTGGTGCAGCAGTAGGAGCAACACCAGATATCTTGACTCGTGTAGACGAACTAGTAAAAGCTCATGTAGACTGTATCGTTGTGGATACAGCACATGGACATTCCGCAAATGTTATTCGTACTTTTAGAATGGTAAAAGAAAAATATCCAGATTTACAGGTTATTGCAGGTAACGTGGCAACAGCATCTGCTACAAGAGCTTTAATTGAGAGTGGTGTAGACGCAGTTAAGGTTGGTATTGGACCTGGTTCTATTTGTACAACTCGTGTCGTTGCAGGTATCGGTGTACCTCAAATTACAGCTGTTATGAACTGTTACGAGGAAGCGGTAAAACATAATATTCCAATTATTGCAGACGGTGGTATTAAATATTCTGGAGATATTACAAAGGCAATCGCAGCTGGAGCAAACGTTGTTATGTTAGGAAGCATTTTAGCAGGATGTGATGAGAGTCCAGGAGCATTCGAGTTATACCAGGGAAGAAAATATAAAGTATATCGTGGTATGGGCTCTATTGCAGCAATGGAAAATGGAAGTAAAGATAGATATTTCCAGGACAATGCAAAGAAATTAGTTCCAGAAGGCGTAGAGGGACGTGTTGCATACAAGGGAACAGTAGAAGATACTATCTTCCAGTTAATCGGTGGACTTCGCTCTGGTATGGGATACTGTGGAGCACCTACAATTCAAGATTTGAAAGAAAAAGGAGAATTCGTTAAGATTTCTGCTGCATCTTTAAAAGAGAGTCATCCACATGATATTCATATTACAAAGGAAGCTCCAAACTATAGCGTAGAGTAAGGAAAAAAGCAGAGTTTCAATTAAATAAATATAAAAAAGGGAGTGTTATAAAATTAGCACTTCCTTTTTTAAAACAATTCTTGCTATAAACGAGATACAATGATAAAATGTAGCAGGTATATTAGTTTTAAAACTTCGATAGGAGTTTTGTGAAAGAAGAAAATACTTTTATAGATAATAAGCAAAAAAAGGATAGAATATTTGCAGAAAAGAGGAAAGTAAGTGGAAATTTATTTAGATAATGGCGCCACAACGAGAGTTTTGCCTGAAGTTAGAGATGAGATGGTAAAAGTGTTAATGGACGATTACGGAAATCCATCTGCGATGCATACAAAGGGCGTGGAGGCTGAAAAATATTTAAAAAATACAAGAAAAATAATTGCTGATTCTCTAAAAGTAGATATTGGGGAGATTTATTTTACTTCTGGAGGAACGGAAGGAAATAATATTGCGATTATTGGAACAGCTCTCGCTAATCAAAGAGCAGGAAAGCATTTGATTACGACAAAAGTAGAGCATGCTTCCGTGTCGGAGGCATTTTATTATTTAGAGTCGATTGGATTTGAAGTAACTTATCTTCCAGTAGATGGCACGGGAGCTGTCTCGCTAGAGAAATTGCGCGAGGCGATTCGAGAAGATACGATTTTAGTGTCTATTATGTGTGTAAATAATGAGATTGGAACGATAGAGCCAGTGCAAGAGATAGCCAAAATCATTAAGGAGAAAAACAAGAAAACTTTATTCCATGTAGATGCTGTACAGGCGTATGGAAAAATACATCTTTATCCAAAAAGGTGGAATATCGACTTAATGACGATAAGCGGACATAAGATTCATGCGCCAAAGGGGACAGGAGCATTATTCATTCGACAAAAAGTGAAGGTAAAACCTCTCGTATACGGAGGACATCAAGAAAGAGGAATGCGCTCTGGCACAGAAAATGTGCCTGGAATTGCAGGACTTGGCGTAGCCGTAAAATGGATTCAGGATGGATTAGAGGAAAGAAGTAAAAAGATAAGAGAGATAAAGGAATATTTTATTTCTTCTGTTATGGAAATAGAAAATCTAAAAAATAATTCTGGAGAAGCACCTCATATAGCAAGCATTAGCTTTCGAGGGGTGAGAAGTGAAGTTTTGCTTCACGCCCTAGAGGAGAGAAATATTTATGTATCTGCCGGTGCAGCTTGTTCAAATAATAAAAAGGGAACAAGCAATACGCTAGTGGCGATAGGACTTACAAAAGAGGAAAAGGAGTCCACTCTTCGATTTACTTTTTCCTCATTTAATACAAAAGAGCAGGTAGATGAAGTGGTAAAAGTTTTAAAAGAACTTATTCCTATGCTTCGAAGATTCACAAGACGATAAAAAGATAAATTAGTTTTACAAATATTTTTTAAGAGAAAAGAAAGGAAGAAAAAAGATGGAATATCGTGCATTTTTGATTAAATACGCAGAAATTGCGCTTAAAGGAAAAAACAGATATATGTTCGAAGATGCCCTTGTGCGTCAAATTAAGTTTGCAATTAGAGACGCAGGAGAGTTGGAAATTAGAAAGGAATCTGGCCGTATTTTTGTGGAGGCTACAGGAGAGTTTGACTATGAAGATACTGTTGAGGGATTAAAAAAAGTATTTGGCATCGTTGAAATCTGTCCGATTATTGTAGAAGAGAATAATGAATATCAAAATATTTCTAAAGTTGTACAAGAATATGTAGACCAATGTTATCCAGACAAAAATTTTACCTTTAAGGTGCAGGCAAGAAGAGCGAAAAAAAGCTATCCAAAGACCTCTATGGAGCTTGCAGCAGACCTTGGAAGCGATTTATTAGACCGCTTTCAGGAGATGAAAGTAGATGTGCATAATCCAGATGTTCGTCTAAACGTAGAAATTCGCAATAAAGTATATATTTATTCTACTTCCATTGAGGGACCTGGCGGAATGCCAATTGGGACAAATGGAAAGGCAATGCTTCTCTTGTCAGGTGGAATTGACAGCCCAGTTGCAGGATATATGATTGCAAAAAGAGGAGTTCGAATTGATGCAACTTATTTCCATGCTCCTCCTTATACAAGTGAGAGAGCAAAACAAAAAGTAGTAGACCTTGCAAAGCAAGTGGCAAAATATGCAGGTCCTATTCAACTTCATGTCGTGAATTTTACCGATATTCAGCTTGCAATCTATGAAAAATGTCCTCACGATGAGCTCACGATTATTATGCGTCGTTATATGATGAAAATTGCGGAACATTTCGCAAAAGAGACAAAGAGCTTAGCTCTTATTACAGGTGAGAGTGTTGGACAGGTGGCAAGCCAGACTATGCAAAGTCTCGCCTGCACAAATGAAGTATGTACATTGCCAGTTTTTCGACCATGTATCGGTATGGATAAACAAGAGATTGTAAATATTGCAGAAAAAATTGATACGTATGAGACATCTATTTTGCCTTATGAAGATTGTTGTACAATCTTTGTCGCAAAACATCCAGTGACAAAGCCTAATATTAATGTAATTAAAAAGTCAGAGAGAAATCTTGAGGGTGTCATTGATGATTTAATGAGAGAGGCGATTGAAACGACGGAGATAATTAAAATTCGCTAATAAAATAAAAAAGGTGGAAGTCGATTGACTTCCACTTAAATATTTACCTTTGATAGTATCTATGAAATTAAAACGTGATAAAAATATCTTTGTCTGCTTATAGTGATGACTACTCCACGATATATGGAGCTAATCTCTCAAGAATCTCGTCTAAGTTTTCTGTAGTATGGATATTTAAGTCGATTGGTTTAGAGATATCTAAGCTAAAAATACCCATGATAGATTTGGCATCGATGACATATCTTCCAGAAACTAAGTCAAATTCTGCATCAAAACGATTAATTTCATTTACAAATGTTTTTACTTTATCAATAGAATTTAAAGAAATTTTTACTGTTTTCATAACTATTTACCTCCTGTTTATAGAATGAATGGTTAAAATTTTATATCTATATAAATTTTTATAATTTCTAATTTATGAATTTGATTTTTAATTATGAGTTTACTTTCTAATTATGAATCTAATATTAATCATTTTATGAATAAAAGT
The DNA here is from genome assembly GCA_051880475.1 of Lachnospiraceae bacterium. GTDB lineage: Bacteria > Bacillota > Clostridia > Lachnospirales > Lachnospiraceae > JAUUSJ01. The sequence continues at coordinate 33,155 of JBJEOA010000046.1, forward strand.
CAATATACAAACTGGCTAAAAATTTAAAAAAAAGAGTAAAATAAAATCAGAAAAATATAATTATAAAAAGAAAAATAAAATTGAGTTAGAAGTAGTGCATAAGAAAAGAAGGATTTTTTGGATAATTTTGGTAATCAATGAGTGACAATGAGATTTTAACGGTAAATTTAATATAAAGATAGGAAGAAAAAAAGGTTGCCAAGAACCTCTTTATCTTAGAAAATAGAAAGAGAGATAGATGATGGTATCTATCAATAATGATATATTAGTTTAGGAGAGAAAGATGGAAAGAAAAAAAAGAGTGGCATTTTTGACACTAGGATGTAAAGTAAATCAGTATGAGACAGATGCTATGGTTCAGTTATTAGAAAATGCGGGATATGAGATAGTGTCTATGAAAGAAGAAGCGGATTTTTATATTATTAATACTTGCTCTGTCACGAATATGGCGGAGAGAAAATCAAGACAGATGATTCATAAAGCCAAGAAAAATCATCCAGATAGTACAATTGTCGCTGTTGGTTGTTATGTTCAGACGGCAGCACAAGAACTGAAAAAAGAATACGCGGTAGATTTATTAGTTGGAAATAATAAGAAAAAAGATATTGTGTCTGTCTTAAAAGAGTATGAAAAAGGGAAGAAAAAAACAGAGGTTGTCATTGATATAGATCATACAAAGGAGTATGAGGCATTAACGATACAAAAAACAATGGAGCATACGAGAGTGTATGTAAAAATTCAAGACGGCTGTAATCAATTTTGCTCATATTGTTTAATTCCTTATACAAGAGGAAGGGTAAGAAGCAGAGAGAAAGAAGATATTTTAAATGAAGTCAGAAACTTAGCTCAAAATGGCTATCAAGAGATTGTTCTTACGGGAATTCATATCAGTTCTTATGGACAAGACTTAGAAAACGATAATTTAGAAAGTCTGATTGTGGCGCTTCATGAGATAGAAGGGATAGAGAGAATTCGTCTTGGCTCCCTAGAACCTAGAATTATAACGGAAAAATTTGTAAAAACAATTTCTTCTTTATATAAGGTTTGTCCACATTTTCATTTATCTTTGCAAAGTGGCTGTGACGAGACATTAAAGAGAATGAATCGAAAATATACGACAGCGGAGTATGAGGAGGCATGTAATATTTTGAGAAAATATTATGAACATCCAGCTTTGACAACGGATGTTATTGTCGGTTTTCCTGGGGAGACGGAGGAAGAGTTTTCAAAGACGGTCGAATTTTTGGAGAGGATTCATCTATATGAAATGCATGTTTTCCAGTATTCACCAAGAAGAGGCACAAGAGCTGAGAAGATGGAAAATCAGGTATCGCCGACGGTAAAGCATGAGAGAAGTAAAATTTTATTAGATATGACAAGCAGACAAAAGAGAGAATATGAGCAATTTTTCTTTGGAAAGGAAGAAATTGTATTGGTTGAGGAGAAAATTGCACAAAATAATGAAGAATATTTTACAGGTCATACAAAAAGATACCTAAAAGTTTACTTATTATCGCATAAAAATATAGAAAAAAAGATGATTCGAGTGAAAATTATAGGATATTCTAATGAAAATCGATTAATAGCAGAAACTTTGGATTGAAATTTTTTCTAAAGTATATTAAAATAAAAACAGTAATAAAAAGCAAGGACGTGAGGAATAATGAATAATAATAATACCCAATTTTTTGATGTACCAAAACCAACTTACGATGTGGATTCTATTTTACATGAAGTGTATATCGCATTAACAGAAAAAGGCTATAACCCTGTAAATCAGGTTGTTGGTTATGTAATGTCAGGAGATCCGACTTATATCACAAGTCATAAAAATGCAAGAAGCTTAATTATGAAAGTTGAGCGAGATGAGATTATCGAGGCCTTATTTAAGAATTATATCGACACGAGACTAAAGAAGTAGGTTCTATTATGAGATGGATGGGACTAGATTTTGGAACAAAGACAGTGGGTGTTGCCATAAGCGATGAGCTTGGCATCACCGCCCAGCCAGTTGAGACGATTACAAGAAAGTCAAATACGAAGCTGCGAAAAACATTAGCCCGAATTGAACAGTTAGCTTTAGAATACAGCATAACAGAAATTGTACTTGGATATCCTAAAAATATGAATAATTCTGAGGGTGCGAGGGCAGAAGCGACAAAAGAATTTGGGGAAATGATAAAAAAAAGGGTGGGACTCCCAGTTGTCTTTTGGGACGAGCGTTTAACGACGATGGAGTCAGAGCGTATTTTGATAGAGACAAATATAAGAAGAGAAAATAGAAAAGCATACATCGACCAGATGGCTGCTGTTTTAATTTTGCAATCTTATATGAATGCAAAAATAATGAGAGAAAAGGAAGAGCTAGATGGATAAAATTGCATTTTTGACAGAGGACGGAAGTGAACAAGAATTTTATGTCCTAGATCGGACCAAATTAAATGGAAAGTACTATCTTTTAGTAGCAGAAGAGATAGATGAGGAGGCAGAAGATGCAGAAGTCGAGGTTCTCATTTTGAGGGAAGAGCAATCGGATAAGGGTGAGTTTTTGACTTATGAGATTGTAGAGGATGAGATTGAAATTTCTTGCGTTTGCAGTTTATTTGAAGAAAATATTGAGATGGAGGAATTATCAACTTGAAAAAGGAAAATCAAACAGTGAAAGTAATTCCTTTAGGTGGATTAGAGCAGATCGGAATGAATATTACTGCCTTTGAGTATGATGACAGTATTATTGTTGTGGACTGCGGTTTGTCATTTCCAACGGATGATATGCTTGGAATTGACCTAGTAATTCCTGATATAACCTACTTAAAGGAAAACGTGGACAGAGTTAAGGGACTGATTATTACCCACGGACATGAGGATCATATTGGAGCAATCCCTTATGTTTTAAAGGAAATTAATATGCCAATTTACGCCACAAAATTGACGATGGGGCTTATCGATGGCAAATTAAAAGAGCACGGTATTCAGAGAAATACGAGAAAAAAAGTCGTAAAACATGGGCAGTCTATTAATCTTGGATGTTTTCGTATTGAGTTTATTAAGACAAACCACAGTATTGCAGATGCAGCAGCACTTGCAATTTATTCTCCGGCAGGAACTATTATCCATACAGGAGACTTTAAGATTGACTATACCCCTTTATTTGGAGAGGCGATTGACCTTGGCAGATTTGCAGAACTTGGAAAGAAGGGTGTCTTAGCCCTTATGTGCGATAGCACGAATGTTGAGAGACCAGGATATACAATGTCAGAGCAGACAGTGGCAAAGACATTTGACCATTTATTTCAGGAGCATAAAGAAAGGCGAATTATTATCGCCACCTTTGCATCAAATGTAGATAGAGTACAGCAGATTATTAATACCGCATATAAGTTTGGAAGAAAAGTAATCGTAGAGGGAAGAAGCATGGTGAATATTATTAACGTAGCTTCTGAACTTGGATATTTAGATATACCTAAAAACACATTAATAGAAGTAGAGCAGATGAGAAATTATACAGATAAACAGCTTGTCTTAATTACGACGGGAAGTCAGGGAGAGACGATGGCGGCTTTATCTCGTATGGCAGCCTCTGTTCATAAAAAAATTTCAATTAAGCCAGGAGATACCGTTATTTTTAGCTCGCATCCAATTCCTGGAAATGAAAAGGCAGTTTCTAAAGTAATGAATGAGCTTGCTAGAAAAGGTGCGAAGATAGTATTTCAAGATACTCACGTATCTGGTCACGCCTGTCAGGAGGAGATTAAGCTAATTTATGCACTCACAAAGCCACAGTATGCGATACCAGTGCACGGTGAGTATAGACATTTAAAGACACATAGAGAGCTAGCCATTAGCATGGGGCTTCCAAAGGAGAATGTATTTATTTTATCGTCTGGAGATGTGCTTTCTTTGTCAAAAGATGTCGGAAAAGTAACTGGAAAAGTTCCAGCACATGGTATTTTAGTAGACGGTCTTGGTGTTGGGGATGTCGGAAATATTGTCCTTCGAGATAGACAACATTTATCTCAAAATGGTTTGCTTATTGTTGTCGTGACTTTAGAAAGACATGGAGGACGTTTGCTTGCAGGACCAGATATCGTTTCAAGAGGATTTGTCTATGTCAGAGAATCTGAGACTTTGATGGAAGACGCGAGACATGTCGTGACAGAGGCACTTGAGGAATGTCTTAGCAAAAATATCACGGATTGGGGAAGAATTAAGAGCAGTATCAAAGATGCACTAAGTGAGTTCCTCTGGAAGAGAACGAAGAGAAATCCGATGATATTACCGATTATTACAGAAGTTTGATAAAGAGATATGCCTAATTTACAGGCAAAGATATATGAATGAAAAGGTAATGAGAGATGGATTTGGTGTTAGACTTGACAAAACAACTCTCCGAGCAGATTAAACAAGATGAAGCCTATATGGAGTATCTTAAGTGTTATGATGCAGTGAAAAAAGACAGAGAGCTGTTTCAAAAAATGAATGAGATGCGAAGAAAAAATATAGAACTGCAAAATGACATGGAGAAAGAGAATTTTTTTGACGCTGCCAGTCACTTTTGGGAAGAATACAGTTATATACTTAATAATAAGGAAGTGAGTGACTTTTTAAAGGCAGAGATGAGATTTTGTAGAAAAATGCAAAAAATCTATACAATTTTGACACAAGATTTAGAAATTGATTTAGATTTTCTCTCTTAAATGAATTAAGAGAGGGAAAAGAAAGTAAAAAAGGAGGCTGTTGCAAAGTATTATTTTGTAGCAGCCTCTTTGAGAGAGGAAATGTCTATTGTGATTATTGAAGATAGGGTAAGAGATTTTATCAATTCATTTGATAAAGAGGACGATAGTTTTATTTGTGAGTTAGAAAAGAGAGCGAGGGAAAATTATGTTCCTATTATTAGGCAGGAGACAAAAAATTTGCTTCGTTTTTTTCTTAAATTAAAACAGCCAAAGCGTATTTTGGAAGTAGGAACAGCGATTGGATTTTCTTCTATTTATATGAGTCAGTATATAGAGGAAGGCGCTAAGATTGTGACGATTGAAAATTATGAGAAGAGAATTAGGGAGGCGAGGGAAAATATTAAGCTCGCCAAGAAAGAAGATTGTATTACTTTGCTTGAGGGAGATGCAAAGGATGTGCTAAAAACATTAGAAGGTCCGTTTGATTTTATTTTTATGGATGCAGCTAAGGGACAGTATCTTAATTTTCTCCCAGATATTATGAGACTTCTAGGAACAGGCGGCATTTTGATTTCTGATAATGTCTTGCAAGAGGGGGATGTGATGGAATCTCGCTATGCGATTAAGAGAAGAAATCACACAATCCACCACAGAATGAGAGAGTATATGTATCAGATTACGCATATGCAAGAGCTTGAGACTTTGATTTTGCCGACAGGAGATGGGGCAACGGTGAGCATAAAGCAGTGATACGTTGGAAGATGAAAAAATGCTAGAAAGTAAGAAATAATACTGAAAATAATACAAAAAGATAATAAAAAACAAGAGGAAAAATAAGACTGAGAAATATAAAATGGAAAGGATTATAGACTGATAATGAGAGAGATAGAATTATTGATTCCAGCAAGTAGCTTAGAAGTATTAAAAGTGGCAGTAACTTACGGCGCAAATGCGGTGTATATCGGAGGGGAAATGTTTGGTCTTCGCGCAAAGGCAAAGAATTTCTCTATGGATGATATCAAAGAAGGAGTGAAGTACGCTCATGAACATCATGTCCGTGTTTTTGTGACAGCCAATATTGTGGCACATAATGGGGATTTAGATGGAATTAGAGAGTATATTAAGGAATTAGATGAAATTGGTGTGGATGCATTGATTATTTCTGATGCGGGTGTATTTTCTATCGCAAAAGAGGTTGCTCCAAATATGGAAATTCATATTAGTACGCAGGCAAATAGCACAAATTATGCGACATATAATTTCTGGTATCAGATGGGGGCAAAACGTGTTGTGGCGGCGAGAGAGCTTTCCCTAGCTGAAATCAAAGAAATTAGAGAGCATATTGATGAAAATATGGAGATTGAATGTTTTATTCACGGTGCGATGTGTATTTCCCATTCAGGACGTTGCTTGCTCAGTAATTATTTTACGGGAAGAAATGCCAATATGGGTGCTTGTACACATCCATGTCGCTGGAAGTATTATGTTGTGGAGGAGTCAAGACCGGGAGAGTATTTACCTGTGGAGGAGACAGAGCGAGGAACTTATATTTTTAATTCGAAGGATTTATGCATGATTGAATATGTGCCTGAGATGATTGAGGCAGGAATTGATAGTTTTAAGATTGAGGGAAGAATGAAGACTGCACTCTATGTGGCAGCAGTAGCTAGAACTTACAGAAAGGCGATTGATGATTATTTAAAGTCAGAGGAGTTATATAGACAAAATTTGGACTACTATAGAGCTGAAATTGCGAAATGTACGTATAGACAATTTACAACGGGATTTTACTTTGGAAAGACAGATGAGAATTCCCAGATTTATGATAGCAATACTTACGTGAAGGAATATACGTATATTGGTATTGTTCAGAGTGAAAACGAAAAGGGATATTATGAGCTTGAGCAGAGAAATAAGTTTTCTGTCGGTGAGGAGATTGAGGCGATGAATCCAGATGGAACCAATCTCTTTGTGAAGGTTCTAGGAATAGAAGATGAGGATGGAAATGAGATGGAAAGTGCGCCACATCCAAAACAGAAAATTTTTATTAAGACAGATAAGAAATTAGAGCTTGGATGGGTGCTTCGAAGAAAAGAGTAGATAGTTTTT
>JBJEOA010000047.1:0-38889 GCA_051880475.1 Lachnospiraceae bacterium
AAAGAGTACAAGATAGTCTGCAAAAGATTACACAGGCTAGCAAACATTTGCTCAGCTTAATTAATGAAGTATTAGATATGAGTAAAATTGAATCGGGGAAGGTGGAGTTAGTCGAGGAAGAATTCAATCTCTCGGATTTGATTGATAATCTTGTTGATATGACAAGTATACAAATTAGGGAGCATCACCATGAGTTTTCTGTCAATATCTCTGATGTAGTTCATGAAGCAGTCGTGGGAGATAGTTTGCGTATTCAAAAGGTTTTTACTAATTTAATGGGTAATGCAGTGAAATTTACGCCAGACGGCGGAAAGATTAATTTATTTATCTCGGAAAAACCTTCTAATCAGGCAAAAGTTGGATGTTTTGAGTTTATATTTGAAGATAACGGACTTGGTATGAGCGAAGAGTTTTTGGAGCAGATTTTTGAGCCATTTGCGAGAGCTCAGGATGAGAAAGTCAATAAAATTCAGGGAACGGGACTTGGTATGCCGATTAGCCGAAATATTGTTCGCATGATGGGAGGAGATATTAAGGTTGAAAGTAAACTTGGTGTGGGTTCACGTTTTACAGTTACCATTTATCTGAAGCTACAAGATGCAATTGAAGTGCAATATGATAAGTTTATTGACCTTGATGTACTAGTAGCAGATGATGACGAAATAAGTTTAGAATCGTGTTGCACAATGCTAAATGATTTTGGCATGAAGGCGAAGGGAGTTTCTACAGGTACAGAGGCTGTGGAGCAAGTGGTGCTTCACCATCGAATGAAGCGAGATTATTTTGCCTGTATTATTGACTGGAAAATGCCAGATATGGATGGGATTGCTACCACACGGGCGATTCGAAAAGAGGTAGGAAAGGATGTACCTATCATTATTATCTCTGCCTATGACTGGTCAGATATTGAACAAGAAGCTCGGGCTGCTGGTGCAAATATGTTCATTAGTAAGCCACTATTTCGCTCTAGACTGGCTAGAACTTTCTCCTCACTTGTCATTGGAGAGGAACATAAGGAGGAGAAAACGCCGTTTGAGGAGCTTGCCAATATAGAATTAGAAAATTACCGTGCATTACTTGTAGAAGATAATGATTTGAATGCGGAGATTGCCACGGAAATTTTAGAGATGACTGGTTTAGTTGTCGAGCGTGCGGATGACGGAATGGAAGCTGTTGATAAAATATCTCGTTGTGAGAATGGCTATTACGATATTATTTTTATGGATATCCAGATGCCAAAAATGAATGGATATGATGCGACAAGGGCAATCCGCAGTATGAGCCGAAATTATTGCAAACAAGTTCCTATTATTGCTATGACAGCAAATGCATTTGCTGAGGATGTCCATGCGGCTAAGACAGTAGGTATGAATGAGCATATTGCGAAACCTCTTGATTTAAGTTCGCTTGCTAAGACATTAAAGAGGTGGCTTCAGTAAACTACTTTTTTACACTAAGGAAATAAGGCGAGGATTTATGATAAACGTAAATTCTCGCCTTTTTCTTTTACGATTTCACATCCGTTTTTTTCAAATAAAGAATGGCCATAATACAAAAAAGAAAGAAAAAAGCAAAAACAGATAGAAAGAAAAATATCATATTTTTCATTCCTGCCAATGCATCTATAGATTTATTTGAGTTCATGCCAACTAACATTAAGCTATATGGCCAAAAGAATTCAAAGTTTTTCTCTGTGATAATCATAGATAGGACACTTCCGATGAATGCGATACCGATTGGAACTGCAAAATTTCGAAAGAGCATCGACAAGAAAAGCTGGAGGGAACCGATGGCGACAGCTGCGAGTGTTCCCCTTGCAATCCAGACAAAAATATCAGCTGGGAAAAACTTAGGAAGATGGCAAAGTTTTCCAAAAATAAAATATAAAATGCTAATCCAAAGCTGAGTGAAAATCGTAACTTTAAGTACAATTGCTAATTTCCCGAAATAGAGGCAGGGGATGGATATGGGAGAACTCATAATAGTATTCCAGTTATGCCCCATATGCTCTAATCTCCATAGATAAGAGGCGTATAGCCCAATGAGTGGTGCGTAAAAGAAGGTGGAATAAAAGAGAGTAATCTGTGTCCAAAGAGAATACCAGCCTTCTGTCAAAATTTCAATATTTTGTAAATAGTTAAAGCTTCCCATAATTGCTGGGATAATAGGGAGAAGAATACAGGCAAAATAAATAATCGAATGTTTTAGTTTTAAATTTTCTGCTTGAATACAGCGAAGTAGCATAGTATCACGTCCTTTCTTTTTCGCTTTTTTATATTTCCTTTTTTAATGTCAGCCATCGACAGAAAAAATAGAGGGCTATAGTGAAGAGGAGAAAGATAAGGAAAAGTTTCCAATTAAATCCTCTATTATAGTAAGTGATAATGCGAGTTTCTCTATCCCAATCGTTTTCGATTTTAAAAAAGGCAGAGAAATATCCAAAAAGAACAAGCCTCGCAAATTTTATCGGAAAGAAGAGAGAAAAAAGTCCAAGGAAGGAGCCAAGTAATCCAAAAAGTAATGGTAAAATTTGATTTTGAGAGAGCAAGGATAAAACTTGTTGAATACTGAGTAATGCACAACTTACTAGCAAAGTGGATAAAAGGAGTTCAAGGAGCATGGCAGTTGATAAAGTATCTTCAAAATGATAGTATTTTCCAACAATTATAATTAAAAAAGCTTCCGATAAAATGGTGAGAAAGATAGGGAATAAACTGCTCAAATATTTGCAGTCATAAAAATTATCCTTTTTTTGTAGAGTGTATAAAAGTTTTAATGTTTCCCCTTTTATTTCCATATCGCAGATATGACTTGTTATAATTGCGATAAAAATAGGATATAAAATTGTGTTAAGCACAGGGAAAAAGTAAAAACAGCTTAGATATCCCTGTGTTAAATCATGATGGTTTGTCGGTTTTTTTGCATAAAATGTCCATAAAGTCTGTGCAAGCATGAAAAGAAGAACAAAAAGAAAAGATTTTTTATGTCGCTGCTTTTTTTGCTCAATAATAAATTGTGAGAAAAAAGATGGAGAAGGATTCATAGGCTCACCTGCTTTCTAGTTAGATTTAGGAAAATATCTTCTAAACTTCGCTGTTCTTCCTCAATTCGTAAAACCCCGATATTGGCTTTTACGCAGAGTTTTACTGCTCTTATGATTTCTTCCTCCTTAAAATTATGTAAGCAAATTTGATTTTTTTCTTGTCTGACTGGAAGATGGTGTAAGGTGAGTAATTCCCAAGCAGCTTGGTCATTTTGAGTTTTAAAAAATAGCTTTATGCCATTTTGCTCATGGAGTTCTAATAAAGTATCTTGGAAAATAAGTTTCCCGTTATTTATAATTCCTATATCTGTTGCCATTTGGTCAATCTCAGATAAAAGATGGCTGGATAAAAAGACGGTAATGCCGTGTTCTGGCAAAGAGCGAATTAATTCTCTCATTTCTAAAATTCCGGAAGGGTCAAGTCCGTTTGTTGGCTCGTCTAAAAAGAGTAATTTTGGAGTGCCAAGTAGGGCAGCAGCAAGAGCAAGTCTTTGTTTCATCCCAAGAGAATATTGTCCCACTTTTTTATTTTGTTGCTTTTCCATTCTAACTAGTTTAAGCACTCGGTTAATATCATGTTCTGGTACATTTTTTAATTTACAAATAATTTGTAGATTTTCTTTTCCACTTAGATGACCGTAGTAGGATGGAGACTCGATAAAAGAGCCAGTATCTTTAAGGATGTCTAGACGATTTTTCTCTGTCATCTCTTTTTCAAAAATGGACATATATCCAAGACTTGGTTTTGTAAGTCCAAGAAGCATTTTCATAGTAGTAGATTTCCCAGCTCCGTTTGGCCCTAAAAATCCATAGATGCTGCCTTTAGGCACTTTTAGGTCGAGATGGTCTACCACTGTTTTATTTTTATATTTTTTTGTTAATGCTTTTGTTGTAATGATATATTTCAAAGCAATCATCTCCTTTCAAAAGTATCATAACAGGGGGAACTTAGATTGGACTTAAGATAACCTTAAATTTACCTTAAAAATTCTAAGAAAGATAGAAGTTCAAAAATTAATATTATATAATAAATAATAGAAATCATTATATAATGGAGATTTGTGTAAAAGTTATAGTATGAACAAATAAAGTTAAAAACAAAAAATATAAAATAAACAAAAAATGAGGAGATGAATAAATGGAAATATTCAATCAAAAAATTTTACTTGTAGATGATAATAAAGAATTATTAAAAATGATAGAAGATACTTTAAGACGAAATGGATACGAAAATATTGTTACAGCAAACAGTGTTAAAACAGCAATAAAATGCTTTCAGAAAGAAAAACCAGATTTGGCAGTATTAGATATTATGTTGCCAGACGGCGATGGCTTTTATCTTTTTAGAAGAATTAGGGAGGAGTCTCAAATTCCTATTTTATTTTTATCTGCGAAAGACGAGGATAATGACCGCCTTTTCGGACTGGGGCTTGGGGCAGATGATTATATGACAAAACCTTTTTTAGCACAGGAACTTGTACTTCGTGTGGGTGCAATTTTAAGGAGAAGTTATGGCTCTATGAAGATGGAAAATGATTTGACGCTCAGAAAGAAAGAGGATGGCTTTTATCTTGGGAAAAAATGGATTTCGTTTGCTGAGGCAACGGTGACAGATGAGAAAAATCATATTATTTCATTTACGGCAAAAGAATTGATTTTATTAAAAAAATTATATGAAAATAGGGGGAGAATTGTTACCTTTGACTCACTCTGTCAGGAGGTATGGCAAGATTCGTATTATGGATATGAGAATACATTAATGGTACATATTAGGCATTTAAGAGAGAAAATTGAGGAAGAGCCTTCTAAACCAAAATTTTTACTTACTGCGCGTGGGTTAGGATATCGATTAGCAAAAGGAGAGTGATTTTGTGAGAAATTTGATAAAAATTATTTCTAGATATTCAATTACGGCAGGAGTTATGATTTTGATTGTATTATTTAGTAATATCGTGATTTTCCTCTATTTAGGATATTGCTCTATCACAAGAGATGAATTATCCTATAGTGGAAATATTCGAGTAGCGATGGAGTCAATTGGAAATGAATTATCGCAATCAAAAGGAGAAAAAAAGAAGAAAGAGGGAAAATATTATTTGTCAAAAAAAGGGGAAAAAATATTAGAAAAGACAAGATTTGTGTGGGCGATGGCGCTAAACAGACAAGGAGAGGTAGTGTGGAAATGGAACCTTCCAAAAGAAATTCCGCTAACTTATAGCTTATCTGATGTAGCAACTTTTTCTAGGTGGTATCTTTGTGATTATCCTGTCCGAGTTTGGAAAAATGGAGAACTTTTATGTGTATATGCCTATCCAAAAGAGTCCTATACGATTATAAATTTGTATTCGACTGTAGATAGCATAAAAAGTTTCCCTAAATATATGAAATTATTTTTAGTGGTAAATTTAATGGTTATTTTTGTATTTATTTTAGCATTTGGCTATCGATTTTACTGGTCATTAAAACCAATTTCTCAAGGAATTGAGGCGTTATCAAGGAAAGAACCAATCCATTTAAAAGAGAGAGGAATAGCAAAGGATTTGGCAAAGAAGATAAATATCACTTCGGAAATTTTAAAGGAGCAAGATAGAAAGTTAGCAAAAAGAGATTGGGCGAGAACAGAGTGGATTGCAGGAGTGTCTCATGATATTCGCACACCTCTTACTCTCATTATGGGATACGCAGAGCGTTTGATGGAGAAAGGGATAGGAGAAGAACAAAAGGAAGAATACGAAAATACGAACTTAATGCGAAAAAGTCAAAAGATAGATCAAGAGATGGCAAAGATGATTCATCATCAAGCCATGATTATAAAGCAATTAATAGAGGATTTAAACTTAACTTCAAAACTTACCTATAATTCGACACCTCTTTTTCTCAGTGAATGTGAGCCAGCGAAACTTCTTAGAGGATGTGTCGCAGATATTTATAATAGTGGATTAGATGAGAAATACGAGATAGAAATACAAATTTCAAAAGAGGCAGAGCAAAGTAAAATTTTAGTTGATGAGAAATTAATAAAAAGAGCCATTCGAAATATTTTAGGAAATAGTATTCGACATAACCAAGAGGGCTGTATCGTGACGGTGAAATTAGATTTGGAAAATGAGGATATCTATTATACATTTTTAGATAGTGGCATGGGAATCCCAGATATCGTGGTGGAAATTTTAGAAAAGGAAAAAGAAAGGAATAAAAAAGAATTAAAAGACGAGAAAAGAGTGAAAAGAGAGACAAAACTAAATTTACAAAATGGAAAAAAAGAGATAGAAGAGCAAAAAGATAAGAGCCAAGTACATATTATGGGACTTCGATTGACAAAGCAGATTGTTGAAGTACATGGAGGAGAATTTCTTTTCTGTGGGAGAGCAGATGGGGGATATGATTGTAAAATAAAACTTCCATGTCTATGATACTATGGAAGTTTTATGTTTCTTAAGGAAGATTCGTTGACTTTCTTTTTGACGCTTGTTAGAATGTAAGGAACAAAGGGAGATTGAGGTGATAAGATTGTCGCTAAAATTTCATCAAATGGAAGACAGACTGTTTGGCCAAAAATTTTATCGCAGAGAGAGGTTGCGATGGAAGCTGTCAAGTGCATCGGTCTTAGACAAGTATGCGAGGTAGACATGAGTAAATTTGGAGATATGAAAAAAGAAGCTGAAATGTTTCAAATGAGACTTGCTGAGTTAAAAAAATTAAGATTTTAATGAAAAATACAATGATTTTTTAAGCGAGATGGGTTATAATGAAAGAAAATAAAGACAAAGGAGAGGCTAGTATGAAACAAGATATGATTGTTATTTTGGATTTGGGAAGTACAGAAAATACAGTGATTGCTCGAAAAATCCGTGATTTTGGTGTATACAGTGAAATTCATCCTCACGATATTACCGCAAAAGAGATTCAGGCTTTGGATAATGTAAAAGGAATTATTTTAAACGGTGGTGAAAATCGTGTTGTAGACGGAAAAGAAGTAGAAATTTTAGAAGAATTATATGGATTAGGCTATCCTATGATTTCTATTGATTATCCATCTTCCAAATGTGAAAAACAATTTCAGGAACTTCCAGATGAGGAGAGCCTAAAGAGTTTTATTTTTGACGAGTGTAAGGCTACAGCGAATTGGAATATGAAAAATTTTATTGAAGACCAAGTTGAGCTGATTCGTAAGCAGGTTGGAGATAAAAAAGTACTTTTAGCTTTATCTGGTGGAGTGGATTCTTCCGTTGTAGCTGCTCTATTAATTAAGGCAATTGGAAAGCAGCTTGTCTGTGTTCATGTAAACCATGGTTTAATGCGTAAAAATGAGTCTGAAGGAGTTATCAAAGTATTTCGTGATGAACTTGGGGCAAATCTTATTTATGTAGACGCAACAGAGCGTTTCCTTGGCAAATTGGAAAATGTATCTGACCCAGAAAAGAAGAGAAAAATTATAGGTGGAGAATTCATTCGTGTATTTGAAGAGGAAGCTAGAAAACTTGAGGGCATTGATTTCTTAGGACAAGGAACAATTTATCCTGATATCATTGAGAGTGGAACAAAGACAGCGAAGATGGTAAAATCTCATCATAATGTAGGTGGATTGCCAGAAGATCTAAAATTTGAGTTAGTTGAACCATTAAAACAGTTATTTAAAGATGAAGTGCGTGCTTGTGGCGTGGAGCTTGGACTTCCTTACGAAATGGTATATCGTCAGCCATTCCCAGGTCCAGGACTTGGAGTTAGATGTCTTGGTGCGATTACAAGAGACCGCTTAGAGGCAGTTCGTGAGTCCGATGCTATTTTAAGAGAAGAATTTGCCAAGGCAGGATTGGATAAAAAAGTTTGGCAGTATTTTACTGTAGTTCCAGATTTTAAATCTGTCGGCGTGAAAAATAATGCGAGAAGTTTTGACTATATGGTAATCATTCGTGCAATCAATACGATTGATGCTATGAGCGCAACAATTGAGAGAATAGATTGGGATGTGCTTCAAAAAATCACAGATAGAATTTTGGCAGAGGTGAGTAATGTAAATCGTGTCTGCTACGATATGTCACCAAAACCACCGGCAACGATAGAGTTTGAATAATTCGATTGGCTTAAAAAACCAGTAAATATGCATGTTCCAATCAAATTTGTTTAGTGTTTAGCGACATTTTGACAACAAGAATTATTCTTTTTAAGAAGAAAAAATATATCTATTTATGATAAAATTCTTACTGATTTTTTGTGAAATCAGTAAGGATTTTTTTAGTTTTTTCTTATTTTCAGAGAGAACAGACAGAGACAGGAGGAAAAAGAGGCGCAATGAAAACGACTGAAGCGTGTATTTTATAATCTTTCGGATATACAATAGTTGAAAAATGTTGTACAATAAAAAAGGGTTATGACCATTTAAATGAACCAATTTCAATTGATGGAGAAATGCAAAATATGAGTGGATATTTTTGGGATGATAGATTTTTTGAAAATAATGAAGACTACGAAGAAATAAGAAGAATGATGAATAACTGTTTAGAGAGACTGGTAGGAAACAAACGAGAATATGCAATTTATAGATTTGGTTTGGCTGGGCAAAAGGAACATTCAATATACGAAACAGCAGAGCATTTCTCGATTCCTATAGAAAGAGTAAGAACTTTAGATAGTAGCATACTTCGTGCAATGAAAATCAGAATGCCTACTATTCGTTCGAGAAGTTCATGTCTCAGAAAATTCCTTTTGGATTACTGGAAAGATTCTTATGATAACAGGTGAAAAAAATAGAAAACCAATTTTAATTTTCAGGGCATAGGAGATGGATGAAAAAAGATGGAGAAGGATATTATGATTAGTACAAAAGATTTTTTTGTAATGGAACGGGGTGGAGTTCTCTCATTGAGAAAATATAGGGGAAATGCTGAAAATGTTATCATTCCGGATGAAATTGGGCGTATCAGTCCAGATGCATTTGCCCAGTGTAACGATGTAAAGAGAATTACCATACCGGGCTCGGTTAAATGTATTTCTGCGAGAGCATTTATAAAAATGCCACATCTGGAATACGTTGAACTTGGTGAAGGAATTGAAACAATAGAACATGAAGCTTTTCGTGATTGTATCAGTTTGAAAGAAGTCAAATTGCCTAATTCTTTAAAGAAACTTGAGTACGCTGCATTCAATGGTTGCAGATCGCTTGAGAAAATTGAAATTGGTAAGAAAATTAAATCCTTAGAACCCAGTATTCTTTCACACTGTGATAGTCTGAAGGAAATAATAGTTCCGAAAACAGTACAAAAACTGGACAATTATGCTTTTGATATGTTGGAAAATCTAGAAACAATTCACTTCGAAGGAGATATTAAGAAAGTAAATGAATTTTCTTTTTCAAATTGTCCTAAACTTTCTGAAATAACATTTCCTAAAGATTTTTCACTTTTGGATAAATTAAAGTTTATTCTCTGTCCTGAATTAAAACAAGTGAAGGTGGGGGAAGATTATTTTAATATTATCGAAGGGTGTGTGACAACTATTGGAAATACCAAAGCTGTTGAAACGAAGCCAGAGAAAAATGCTTTGATAATCGATCCAGCAATTCCAAATAGATTATCATTTGATGAGGATTTACAAAAATACATCTGTGAATACAAAAGTCTTATTTTTGCATGGGACGAACAAAAAGAAGATTTTAATGGCATTGTACAGATACTTTCAGAAAACTATTATTCCCACTTAAACTCTATTATCGAATTTATGTTACCAGATTTAATTGAAATGTATGGAATTATAAGTAGTGAAGATGTGATAGCTCACTTAGGTAGGCCGGTGATAGATTATGACAATGGTGAAGTGACTTATTTAGAACAAAGCTTTGATGCTTTACATATATTCACATTTGAGTTTCAAGATGATGAATTTGAAAATTTACAGTATTTCTCAATAGATGGTTGATGTGATATTTTAATTAAGTTGCTGACAGAGTTCAAAATATTGAAAATCAGAAGCAGAAACTTTTAAAAAAGATGGATAGTTTCATTATTTTGACGGAACATATACAAAGAAAACATTATCGCAAAGATGAAATGATTTTAATGGAATTAAAGATAGTAAAAGTCTTATAGAAATTCATTAGTCTTATATGCTCTCGAGTATATTTGAAAGTGAACGTATATAAGAACAAGGCGTGCTTTAGTCGTTGGAGTGTCAGGAGAGTGAATGGAATTAAACAAGTCACTTTATGGCTGATATTTGACTATAATATATTGAAATAGGTTGAATTTATCCTAGAAAAAGTGATATACTAACTATATAAGATTTAGGAGGTGTTCGCATGACAGTAGATACAAACACAATGGTTTCAATTACAGAAGCAAATCAGAACTTTTCAAAAGTTGCAAGATTAGTAGATGAGCTTGGCTCAGTTGTTATACTTAAAAATAATGCACCAAGATATTTAGTAATCGATTTTAGCAAAGCGGATGAAAGTGCTGTAGCTAAGGATGAAGATGTACTTGAGATTTCAAAGCGATTACTTGCACAGAATAAAGAAGCTTACGAGGTGCTTGCTAAATGAAAAGACTGAGTAAAGAGCAGATTTTGATGCTCCATTCACAGCTTATTGAACAGACAGGTGGAATTGATGGTGTAAGAGATTTCAATTTGTTGGAATCGGCTATTGAGACACCATTTCAAGCATTTGGCGGAGAGGAATTATATCCAACGATCCAAGCAAAAGGTACACGTCTTGGCTATGGTTTGATAAAAAATCATTGTATGTTGGATGGGAACAAACGTATAGGAACGCATGCGATGCTTGTATTCTTTGCTTTAAATGGAATTGAATTACGGTATACACAAAAAGAACTATATGAAATGGTTCTTTCAGTAGCAGATGGTAGCTTGGAGTATGAAGCGA
This sequence comes from Lachnospiraceae bacterium, assembly GCA_051880475.1. Classification (GTDB taxonomy): domain Bacteria; phylum Bacillota; class Clostridia; order Lachnospirales; family Lachnospiraceae; genus JAUUSJ01. The sequence goes on from JBJEOA010000047.1 coordinate 10,923, forward strand.
TGCTTAGGTGGGTATTGGAACATCAAGAGTAATTATTTATTTTATATAATGCATGCATTCAGTCTTTATACAGATTCAAGAAAGTAATTAAATTCCAATCTTACGGATGGCTTGGAAGTAACAGAAGATTTGAATTCTGAAGAGTTAAGTTGGTTGTGTCATATTCAGGTTTGGAGAGGAGATGTTTTATGAAGAAAAAAGTAATTGCAATTATTTTAGTTGCCGTATCAATTATGTCAATTTTGGCATGTAGCAAAGAAGAAATGTATGAGGTTCCTGATTTATCACAGTACAAGACAGATTATGTAGGAGATGCTCCAAATGTCATAAATATTGTAAGTAGTCAAGATTATCCAGATGGATACTCATATGACAGCATAGAGATACAGTCTAAAACAGAGCCTTATGGATTAACGGTTTTTCTAAAAGTTGAGCCGTCGGCATCTAAGCCTGAAGATGAATTGCAGGTTAATGCAGATATGACATTCGATTTAATTGGCAATTTAGGAATACTTGATTATAAAATAGCAGATAGCAAAGAAATTATTGCGTCGTATGAACGGTAGAGTGATTGTTAATTAAATTTCAGTTTGCACTGCCTTTGTATTACCCTCCCATGAGCAGATTTCATATGCCCATGGGAGTATTTTTATGCTCTAATGGTAACCGCCCTTATACTATCATGATACAAAAGATTCAAACCTGACGAAAATATTATGAAAAAGTATAATATTGACTATAAATATGACTTTTAATTATATGGATAATAATTCCTCTTTTACGTTTATTTGGAAGTACAAAAATGGAGTATTTCAATTGACGGAGAAGTTTTAATATGATAATCTAATTAAGGTTAGTAAACACTAATACAAAAATAATGAAAGGTGCATTGCGAAAGCATATAACTGTTATTTAGTTTATAGGTAAGTTAGCAATGCATTATTATTTTACGTAAGTTAGTGTAAACTAATAAAAATTAGGAGGGATATTATAAATGAGAAAGAATTCTTTCACTATTATTTTGCTGTTATTATTCTTGATTTTGGCGTTTGCTTCTCTTTTTATAGGTGTCATCGATATTTCTTATAAAGCACTTATTAGTGGGAATTATGAACAGATTCAAATTTTGCTAATTTCACGCTTACCGAGACTATTAGCAATTTTCTGTACAGGAGCAGGAATGAGTGTGGCAGGATTAATTATGCAGCAACTTTGCATGAATAAGTTTGTCTCCCCAACCACGGGGGCAACCATTTCTTGTGCACAGTTTGGAATTTTAATTGCTTTAGTTTTTATGCCAGCTTCTACAATTTGGAGTAGAGCAATATTTTCAGCAATCTGTGCCATTTTAGGAACATGGATTTTTGTCTGGTTTATTCAGCGAATTCCGTTTAAAGATCCCGTTATGGTTCCATTAATAGGTATTATGTTTGGAAATATCATTGGTGGAGTGACGAGTTTTATCGCCTATAAATATGATATGACGCAGGCAATTTCTAGTTGGCTGACGGGAAGTTTTTCTATGATTTTGCGTGGTCGCTATGAAATAGTATGGCTAGTAGTTCCAATGATAATAATGGCTTTTTTGTTTGCCAACCATTTCAATATTGTGGGTATGGGAAAAGATTTTTCTAAAAATCTTGGCGTAAATTATAATTTTTTATTATTTTTAGGACTTACCATTGCTGCGATGATTACAGCTAGTATCGTGGTAGTAGTAGGAAGTATTTCTTATATTGGGTTAATTGTGCCAAATCTTATAGCAATGTTTAAAGGGGATAAAATCAGGGGAACGTTAATTGACACAGCATTATTTGGTGCAGTATTTGTCATGGTCTGCGATATGATAGGAAGAATTATCATTATGCCGTATGAGCTTCCGATTGAGTTAATTATCGGTATTATTGGAAGCATAATTTTTATTATAATGTTGATTTATCGCTTAAATTATGGACGAAAAGCTGTGCGAATTGGAGCGTTTAGACAAATGGAAAGGAGAAAAATATCATGAAGAGTTATTTTTATGTTGATGATAAAAAAAGAATGATTCGACATAAATTTATCGTATTAACAGTAGTTTTGATGGTTTTTATTCTGTTTTATATGACAGTCAATATCCGTTTTGATAATCGAAAGCTTTTTCGCTATGCTATGGAACTTCGCTCTACGAAGGTGGTAGTTATGCTTTTGGTAGCTTTTGCCATTGGGACTGCGTCATTAGTGTTTCAATCAATTATTAATAATACTATTGTAACACCTTGTCTTTTGGGGATGAATTCTCTGTATACATTGGTACATACAGCAGTTGTTTTTTTCTTTGGAAGTGGTAGTTTACTAGTGGTAAATAGTAATTTAGCTTTTTTGGTAGATATCATGATTATGGGGATTGTGGCAACAGTCATATATAGCTTTATGTTTCAAAAAACAAAATATAATGTGCTTTATGTATTGTTGATTGGTACGGTCTTAACTTCGTTCTTTTCTAGTATACAAAATACATTAGTGCGAGCGATGGACCCTAATGAATATGAGAGTTTGTTGACGACACTTGTTGCTAGTTTTAGCAATATAAATGACGAAATTATTATCCTCTCATTTATATTAATGGTTATAGTATTTTTTGCATTGCGAAAAGAATTGGCAGTATTAGATGTCATAACCTTAGGGAAAAATCAGGCGATTAATCTTGGTGTAGATTATAATCGCACAATTAAAAAACTATTATTAGGTGTAGTATTGTTTATTTCTATTGCGACAGCTTTAGTAGGACCAATTTCTTTTATGGGATTAATTATTGCAAATCTTACTAGGCAGCTTTTTAAAACTTATCGACATAAAGAACTTATTTTGGGGTCAGCATTTATCGGAATGATTTTATTAATTAGTGGACAATTAATTGTAGAGCAAGTATTTTCCTATGCGATTCCAGTTAGTGTGTTTATTACGGTGGGCGGGGGATTATATTTCCTCTATCTACTGCTTACTCAAGGAAGGAGAATGAAAAAATGAAGATTAAAGGGTTGACCAAATCTTATGATAGGAAAATGATAATTGATCATATTGACTTTGAAATTACAAAAGGGAAAGTTATTTCTTTTATCGGTCCAAATGGAGCAGGAAAATCTACGGTTATGGGTATGATTTCTAGATTAATTTCTAGTGATTTTGGCACTGTAAATTTAGAAGGGAAGTTGCTTGAGAAATGGAAAAGCAAAGAATTATCAAAAAGACTTGCTATTTTGACACAGACAAATAATATTCAGATGAAGCTGACAGTACGAGAATTAATTAATTTTGGTCGATTTCCATACTCAGGTGGACGGCTAACCGATATAGACAAAGAAATGGTAGACAGAGCAATTTCATATATGGAGCTTACAGATATTCAAAATAAATATATTGATGAGCTATCGGGAGGACAGCGTCAGCGTGCCTATATCGCAATGGTAATCGCTCAAGATACGGAGTATGTATTATTAGATGAGCCAACCAATAATTTAGATATTTATCATGCGACGAATTTAATGAAGATTGTTCGTAGACTTTGTGATGAACTTGGCAAAACGGTAGTTTTAGTTTTACATGATATTAATTATGCAGCCTTTTATTCTGATTATATTTGTGCCTTTGCAGACGGTAAGATAGCAAAATATGGACCAGTAGAAGAGGTAATGACAAAAGAGAATTTATCTAAAATCTATAAAGTAGATTTTGAAATTATGGAGATTGAGGGAAAACCTCTTTCTATTTATTATTAAAAGGGAGAATTTTTATGATGAAAAAAGTATTAACCGTATTTTTAACAGCAACTATTTTCTTTTCAGTGACAGCTTGCAGCAGTAATACGACAGCAGTGAAGCAAAAGAATGAGGAAAAAGTACAAGAAACTAAGATAGAGACAGAAAATAAAAATGGAGAAGTTAAAGAAATTCCAAACTCTGTCACTTTAAAGACAAAAAATGGAAGTGATGAGTTTGTAGAAGTAGAATTTCCATATAATCCGCAGAAACTAGCCGTAATGGATTTAGGTACCTTGGATATTTTAGATAGTTTAGGTTATGGAGATAAAATCACAGGTGTCTCTAAAGGCTCTTCCATTGATTATTTGCAAACTTATATGATAAATGATGATATTTTAAATCTTGGAACGGTAAAAGAGGTGGATATGGAAGCAGTTTTAGAGTGCGAGCCAGATATAATTTTTATCGGAGGGCGTTTAGCTTCGGTATATGATGAGTTAGCAAAGATTGCTCCAGTTTATATGATGTATACAGATACAGAAATTGGTGTTGTAGAGAGTACAAGAGCCAATGCAAAGAAAATTGCTTCTTTGTTTGGAAGCGAAGACAGTGTGGAACAGCTGATTTTTCAATACATATCTCGTATTGAGACGCTTCAAGATATTGCAAAGGAAAAGACGGCAATTGTCAGTATGGTGAATGCGGGTGGCTTTGGCTTGCTAGGCAATGATGGACGGTGTTCTATTATTGGAAATGAAATTGGATTTAAAAATATTGGTATAGATGCAAAGATAGAGACTTCTGCTCATGGAAATGAGGCATCCTTTGAATTTGTCCTAGATAAAAATCCAGATTATATTTTTGTATTAGATCGAGATGCAGCTATCGGAACAAAAGGTGCAAAGCTCGCAGCAGAAGTTTTGGATAATGATTTAGTTAATATGACAGATGCCGCAGCGAACGGGAATATCATTATTTTGGAACATTCTAATGTGTGGTATACGGCAGAGGGAGGCATTAGGGCACTTGGAATTATGCTCTCGGATTTGGAAAAATCATTACTCGACTAAAAAAATATGATAAAGAGGGACGTTTCCTAGCAGAAAAGGTGAAAAGATATTAGGGAGATACGGTACGAAAAAAATGAGAATGGTATAGTATCTCCCTTAAATTTATCTTATTTGCATAAAGACAAGAAATATTCGTGAATCTTTGTATTGTCGTCAAGCTCAGGATGGAAAGCGAGAGCAATCTGATTTTTATGACGCACGGCTACGATACGATTTTCTATGGTGGATAGAATTTCTACGCCATTTCCAACTTCTGTCACAAACGGAGCACGTATAAAAGTCATAGGAATTGTGCCAATTCCTTTTAAATCTGCATCTATATGAAAACTTCCAAGTTGACGACCGTATGCGTTTCTTCGCACAGTCATTGGGATTGTTTCAAAATAAGAAGTCTCTTGTCCCTCAATTTTATCTGCGAGTAAAATCATTCCAGCACAAGTAGCGAGTACGGGCATTCCCTGTTTTATCTGACTTTGAATCATAGAAAACATATTTAATTCTTTTAGAAGTTTTCCTTGTACTGTGCTCTCACCGCCTGGGAGAATGATTCCGTCGTATTTTTGTTTTAGATCGGATGCCTGTCTAAGTTCAACGCAAGAAGCACCTAGATTTTCCAATATTTTTTCATGTTCGATAAAAGCTCCTTGTACGGCTAATACTGCAATTTTCATAAATTATTTACACTTTGCTCATCATTATTTAAAAAGTAAAGTGATGACCTTCCTTCCTAGTTTTTTATTATTTTCCTCTCTCAGCCATCAAGAGTGCAATTTCTTGTTCATTAATTCCAACCATCGCTTCGCCTAAGTCTTTAGAAAGCTCGGCAATCATTTTCGCGTCTTTGAAGTTTGACACAGCTTTTACGATGGCGTTTGCTCTTTTTTCAGGATTGCCAGATTTGAAAATTCCAGAGCCGACAAAGACACCTTCCGCCCCAAGCTGCATCATTAAAGCGGCGTCCGCAGGAGTAGCTACACCACCGGCAGCGAAATTGACAACAGGAAGTTTTCCATTTGTATGCACATATTCCACTAAATCATAAGGGACTTGAAGTCTTTTTGCCTCCTCGAATAATTCATCCTCGCGCATACTTGTAATCTTGGCAATCTCGCTATTCATCATTCTCATATGTCTTACCGCCTGAATAATATCTCCAGTTCCAGGTTCACCTTTTGTACGAATCATAGAAGCACCCTCGTTAATTCTTCTAAGTGCCTCGCCGAGGTCTTTTGCTCCGCATACAAATGGAACCTTAAAGTTTCTCTTATTAATATGATAAACGTCATCTGCAGGAGAGAGAACTTCGCTTTCATCGATATAGTCAATCTCAATTGCCTCAAGAATTTGAGCCTCAACAAAATGACCGATACGGCATTTTGCCATGACAGGAATCGATACGGCATTTTGAATTCCCTCAATCATTTTAGGGTCGCTCATTCTAGATACCCCTCCCGCTGCTCGAATATCAGCTGGAATGCGCTCAAGTGCCATGACTGCACATGCACCTGCAGCCTGTGCAATTTTGGCTTGCTCAGGAGTTGTGACATCCATAATAACTCCACCTTTTAACATTTGTGCCAATTGTTTATTTAATTCATATCTGTTTTCCATCTTCAATTCCTCCTAGTTGATAAATATGAAATATATTTTGATATTATTGGTTTTATTCAGTAAATATCAGAAAAATATTAAATTCAAAATATATATTCTGAAATTCACTTCACTAAAATACATGGGTACAGTATAAGCAAAACGAATATTTGTGAAAAGAACCAAGAAGAATAAAATTTATAGTACCAAATAGAACCAAGAAGAATAAAATTTACAGTACCAGATAGAACCAAAAAGTAAAAAAATAATAGTGCCAGATTTTTTCTCTCTATTAAGAGTCTCAGGCGGGAATTTTTGGTGACTTGTTGCCAAGTAATTCCCATTAGATGAAAACTTCGTCTTGTTTGGTGAAAACTTGTGAAATCGTAAGATATAGTAAGGGATAAGAAATTAAATAAAGAAAATTAAAAAAGCATAGAAAAATTTTTATAAATTTTTATTTGGGATAGATTATTTTTGATGAATGATTTCTAATAGCTCTTCTATATCTTTTTTAGACAGAGGCTTAGAGCGATGAAAAAGAAGAGTGAAATTTATGATTGATGCACTTACGATTCCTATCACAAACAAAAAATTTGCAATAGAGAGAAAAGAGCTATCTATCATTTCAAACTTCTGACAAAAGAGAAATAATAAAATGGCTCCCAAATATGAGGATATTGAGATAAAAAAAGATATTTTTCTAAGTTTTTGTCGTTTCACCAGCTACCTCCATCCATGGTATTTATGCTATAGAAAATTTTATACTATAGAATGATCGATAATATAATTATATTTAATTATTCTCGTCGGGAATAAATTCTAATAAATCTTCAATTTTACAATCGAGTGCTGTACAGATTCTTGCTAATACAGCGGTATCTAATCTTGTAATCTGATTATTGCAGTAAAGATTTATCTGTGTGCGCTGCATCTCTGCGCAATGAGATAATTTATTTTTGCTTAATCCTTTTTTCTTTAGAAGTTCAGTCAGTTTGATTTCGATATGACCATAATTTTGTTCTTTCATTTATTTGGAACGCTCCTTGTCAAAATTGTATTAAGTTCATTATGTAAAAATACTATTTTATACAATATAGTGTAAGCAATATGAGAGCGAAATAGAAGTTCTAGTATGTCTGATTAGACTTCCTACACAACTTAGAAATGATTTAGGATACATAAAGTATATGTAAATAAAAGTATTATATTCATGGTGGAATGTGAATTTATATTGGTATATCAGATGATTTTAGTATACAATATAGATAAAACAAAATTAGTCGAAATTTCTTTGTCTTTTGCTCAAAAATTTCTTTTAACATAGGATATAAAGAAAGGGGATTCCTTAAATGGAAAAAATAGTGTATAATAAAAAAATACAAAAAAAAGAAAAGGAGAAAAAAGAATGGGAAAAACGAAGGTATGGATTACAGGAGCAAAGGGAAGACTAGGCAGTACAATTGCAAAGATGTTGGATTATATGGAGTATACGATATATACATCCGATTTAGATGTGGATATTTCCGATGTGGATCAAGTAATATCATATATTGAGGTGGCTCGTCCCGATATCGTTATTAACTGTGCGGGATATAGCAATGAGGAACTCTGTGAGAAAAATCAAGTTATGGCGTACAAAGTAAATGCGTTAGGAGCTAGAAATATAGCGGCTGCCACAAGAAAAATTGGCGCTAAGATGATTCATATTTCTACGGATGATGTATTTGGAGGCGAAGAGAGAAAAGAACTTACAGAATTTGATATGGTAAATCCATGCAGTGTATATGGAAAGTCAAAATTGGCGGGAGAAAATTTTGTAAGAGAGTTAAATCCTAGACATTTAATTATTCGAAGTTCTTGGGTTTATGGAGGAGAGGGAGAAGCGAAAGATTTTGTCAAAGATTTATTAAATAGAGCAAAATCAGAGTCCGTAATTTCTGTACCAAATGATCAGATTAGTAGTCCAACGAGTGCGAAGGTATTGGCCGAGTTTATTTTGGAACTTCTTGATAAAAAGGAATATGGAACATATCATGCTTCTTGCGAGGGTTCTTGCACCCGCTATGAGTTTGCTAAGACGATTTTAACGTATGCAGGCATAGAAGATGTCCAGATAAAGGCTTCTTTTACAGAGGCGGGAAGTGTGAAAGCAAAATGTACCTTACTTCATAACTTAATGATGGAAATTACACAGCTATATGAAATGCCTCATTGGAAGGATGCCCTAAAGGAATATATGAAAAATAATAGATAAATACTGAGAGGAGAAAAGTCTATGAAGAGAGAAAAAAAAGAAAAGAAAATGGGGCTTACCACTAAAATTTTTATCGCTTTATTTTTAGGAGCAATCACTGGAATTATTCTATATTACGTGCCAAATGGATATATTAGAGATAGTATATTGATTGAAGGAATATTTTATGTGGTAGGACAAGGATTTTTGAGATTAATGCAAATGTTAGTAGTTCCACTTGTATTTTGTTCTTTGATTTGCGGAAGCTCTGCGATGGGAGATACGAAGACGATGGGAAAAGTTGGAGTAAAAACTCTAATTTTTTATCTTTGTACAACAGCAATGGCTGTTACAGTAGCTATCTCTGTCGGACTTTTATTTAGACCAGGAATTGGACTTGATACTGCTGCAATAAAGACACAGGAAGTAACAATTGCGGAGAGCACTAGCTTTGCAGATACATTATTAAATATTATCCCTAAGAACCCTATTCAAGGTTTGGCGGAAGGAAATATGCTCCAAATCATTTTATTTGCTTTAATTATCGGTATTATTTTAGCAAAGCTTGGAGAAAAAGTTGAGATTGTCTCTAACTTCTTTGCTCAATTTAATGATATTATGATGGAAATGACGAATATAGTTATGTCACTAGCACCGCTTGGAGTATATTGCTTAATTTCTAGAACTTTTGCGGGAATTGGATTTGAAGGATTTAAGCCAATGGCAAAATATATGCTCTGTGTATTAGGTTCCTTGGGTATTCACTGCTTTATTGTTTACTCAGGAATGTTCCTCTTGTTTACAAGATTGAATCCATATAAATTCATTCGTAAATACTTACCAGTTATGAGTTTTGCCTTTTCTACGGCAACTTCTAATGCGACTATTCCTATGGCAATTGAGACATTAGAGGAAAAAATAGGTGTTTCCAAAAAGATTTCTTCTTTTACTATTCCATTAGGAGCAACCATCAATATGGATGGTACTGCCATCATGCAAGGAGTTGCAGTTTGTTTTGCAGCGCAGGCATTTGGCATACCTTTGACAACGACAGATTATATCACCGTTGTAGCGACAGCGACATTGGCTTCGATTGGAACAGCTGGAGTTCCGGGAGTAGGACTTGTAACGTTATCTATGGTATTCGCTTCCGTTGGTCTTCCTGTGGAGGGAATTGCTTTAATTATGGGAATTGATAGAATTTTGGATATGGCACGAACAGCAGTAAATATTACAGGAGATGCTATGTGTACTACTATTGTGGCAAGTCAAGAAGGCGCCCTAGACAAAGAAATATTTAATAATTAAGTTTGATATGCCTGCTTTTGCAGGCATAATGAGAAAGAAAAATTTACTTGATAAGACTTTTGTCATAAGTAAGAAGGGAGGGAGGATGCCCTATGAAAAGAAGAGACTGTTTTTTGGTAGTTTTATTTATAACTTTATTGGCAGGGTTTTGCTTGACTGGCTGCAGTTTGGGAGGTGGCCAGAACAAAGAGATAGCTCAAGAGACAAAAGAGCAGGATTTTTCTATTGATTCAACAGGAGCAATTAAGGAAATTCAAGATAGAGGATATTTGATTGTAGGCTGTAAGGACGATGTTCCAGGATTTGGATATTATAATCAAGAGAAAAAAGAATATGAAGGTGGAGAGATTGAACTTTCTTGGTATTTGGCAGCTAAAATCTTCGATATGTCTCTAGAAGAGGTGAAAAAACAGCAGCTAGTTCATTTTGAGCCTGTAAAAGTAAGCGATAGAGAAGATATGCTAGTTGAAAATAGAGCAGATTATATTATTGCGACTTATACGATTACAAAAGAGAGAGAAGAAAAAGTTAGCTTTTCTGAGAGCTATTATCGTGACTCCGTGGGGATGATGGTATTATCAGAGACAAAGGATAATAATAGTCTTTCAGACCCTAAAATTAGTTCCATCGAATCTTTAGATGGAAAAAGGATAGGAATTATGTCTGGGTCTACAACGAGAAAAGAGATGATGGAATATATGGAGAGAAATACTCTTTCTATCACTCCTCTTTTTATGGAATATCCATCTTATGATAAGCTAAATAAGGCACTTGCTAAGGGAGATATTGATGTATTTTGTGTAGATACTTGTATTTTGAAAGGGTATTTGGATAAAAATAGAAAAATTCTTCCACAATATTTCTCTCCACAAGATTATGGTATTGGAGCCTCAAAAGAGAAACCAGAATTGATTGATGCAGCAAATAAGGTATTATCAGAATTAAATTATCTAAAGATTAGTTTATTTTAAAAACGATTTTTCAAACCATATGAAAGGAGGCTTTATATGATTGGTGAAGATTATAATAAAGCGTGTAAATTGGGAAAAAAAGAATATCGTTCTCGTATGATGAGAGGAGAAAGACCGACGCTACAGGTATTAGATGATATTTTACCTTCTAGAGGAAATTATTCGGAAGTTCCTTTAGGTTTAATTCAAATCCCCTCAGAACAGATTGTCGGGACAAAAACAGGAGGAAGAAGTAGTGCCTTTGCCGCAAATTTTATGCCTATTTTAAGCGATGAAAGTGAGTTTGCTCAAAAATGGGAAAAATTATGCGATATTCATATGACAGAAGGAATTAGAGATCCCATTGTGGCTTATGAGTATATGAATAAATTTTATGTACAAGAGGGCAATAAACGAGTTAGTGTTTTAAAGTATTTTGATGTCGTTTCGATTTCAGCTATTGTGACTCGTATTGTTCCAAAAAGAACGGGTGAGAAAGAAAATAATATTTACTATGAATTTTTAGATTTTTATGATTCCTCTAAGATTAATTATATTTGGTTCTCAGAGGAGGGTTCTTTTAAAGAGTTAGTAAAAGAAGTCGGAAAACAGCCTGGCGAATTGTGGAGTGAGAATGATAAAAATACGTTTAATTCTATCTACAGTCGTTTTTTGTCAGAATTTAAGGCAAATGGAGGAAATAAATTAAGATGTACCCCAGGGGATGCTTTTCTTGCATTTATTAAGGTACATAGCTATAATCAGCTAGATGACTTGACAACAAATGAGTTAAAACAGTTAGTAAAGAAGAGTTGGGAAGAATTTGAGCTTCAGCAAGAAGAAAAAGAAGTTGAGTTAAAGATGGAGCCAATCGAAAAAGAACAGCCACTTTTGTCAAAAATTCTTCCAATCAATACAACAACGTTGAAGGTTGCATTTATTTATCCTAAAAAATCGTCCACTTCAGCCTGGGTTTATGCTCATGAACTTGGAAGAATGCATTTAGAAGAAAAATTTCAAAAAGAGCTTACGACAGTTAGCTATGAGGATGTCAGCAAAGAAAATATTGAGTCTGTATTAGAGCAGGCAATTAAAAGTGGATGTAATTTGATTTTTACAACGACACCATCTTTTGCTCAGGCGAGTGTAAAGGCTGCAATTGCTCATCCAAAAGTGAGAATTTTAAATTGCTCCCTAAATACATCACATAGATATATTAGAACTTACTATGCAAGAATGCATGAGGCGAAGTTTTTAATGGGAGCTATTGCTGGAGCGATGGCAGAAAATAATAAATTGGGATATCTTGCAGATTACCCAATCTTTGGAACAATTGCCAATATTAATGCGTTTGCCCTAGGTGCTAAGATGATCAATCCTAGAGCGAAGGTTTATTTAGAGTGGACGACAAAGAAAAATAATGACGCAATGTGGAATTTGAAAAAACATAATGTATCTGTTATATCTGGAAAAGATATGGTTGTCCCAGAAGCAGCCTCTAGATATTTTGGTATTTTTGATATAGTAGATGGATATCCAAGAAATTTTGCTATGCCTGTATGGCATTGGGGAATTTTTTATGAGCGTCTGATTCAGACGATTATGCAAGGAACATGGAAATATGATGATGATACGACAACAACGAAGGCAATTAATTACTGGTGGGGAATGTCTGCTGGTGTGGTAGATGTTATCTGTTCACAAAGTCTTCCGATTGGCACAAAGAGATTGGTGGAACTTTTAAAGAGTACGATTAAGAACGGAGAGTTTAATCCATTTTCAGGTATTTTATATTCTCAAGATGGAGTGATTCAAGATAATCCTTATCAAACTCTCTCTCCAGAGGCGATAGTAGAGATGGATTGGTTGGCAGATAATGTTATTGGCTCTATTCCGACAAAAGAAGAGTTAGAAGAGGAGTCAAAGCCTGTCGTAGAGCAGCAAGGATTGACGAGTAAGAAAGGATAAAGAAAGGAATATGAAAATACTAGCGATAGCCGATGAAGAATCAAAGTATCTCTGGGATTATTATGAAGATGGGAAATTAGACGGAATTGATTTGATTATTTCTTGCGGAGATTTAGACCCGCGCTATTTATCCTTTTTGGCAACTTTTACAAGTGCGCCTGTACTTTATGTGCATGGAAATCACGATGAGAAATATAAAAATATACCTCCAGAAGGTTGTATTTGTATTGATGATACAATGTTTGTGTATAGGGGAATCCGTATTGTAGGTCTTGGTGGTTCTATGAGATATGGAAACGGAGAATACCAATATACAGAGTGGGAGATGAGAAAAAGAGCTCATAAATTGTGGAAAAAACTTCTGTGGTATGGAGGATTTGATATTTTAGTTACCCATGCCCCTGCTTATCAGCTCAATGATGGTAGAGATTTGCCACACCAGGGATTTCGCACTTTTATTCGTTTGCTAGAAAAGTATCAACCAAGATTTTTCCTTCACGGGCATGTTCATATGTCTTATGGAAGGCAGCATAAACGCTACGATAAATATCGCAGTACGCATGTTATCAATGCGTTTGAGAAATGTCTCTTTGATTATGAGGATGATAATATAAGAGAACATATTGTATAGCGTTAAAAAACGGATATGGTTGTCTGGCTACTGACAGAGAAAATATTTTTGGATTAGGTATTTACAAGAAATGTTGTGAATATAAAATAATTTGGAATATTTTCTCTGTTTCTTGTTAAAAGTATGATTAAAAAGATAAAAAAAGGATGAGGGAAGATGTTAAAGAAAATAAAAAAGAATGGCAAAAAAATGAAAAAGAAAATGCAAAGGCAAGAACGAAGAGAAATTTTTCTTAGTATGATGGGTGGATTTATCGGGTTTATCGTAATTTTTTTCTTGTGGATTATGGCAACAGGGGAGGAGGGGGAAGAAGAAAGTACAAAAAATACAGTTATGGATATGGAATCAGATGAAGAAGAGTATGATGAAGATGATGAGTAAGAGTTGAGTTTGGAGGATTACAGATGAAAAAAGGCGTAATTTTTGATATGGATGGATTATTATTGGATACAGAGAGGATTTATAGAGAAGGATGGGAAATTACGGCAAAAGAATTTGGAGTTTTGCATAATCTAGAATTTCCAAAGGCGATTTGTGGGACAAGCGGTTCTAGTATGGTGGCAGTTGTAGAAAAATACTATCCAGAGGTTGATGCCAATGCATTTATAAAGGCTTGTCGTAGCTATGTACATGAGAGTGTGAGCAGATTCGTTCCTGAGAAACCAGGAATTCATGAAATATTAAATTATTTTAAGGAGAGGGGAGTAAAAATTGCGGTTGCAAGCAGCAGTCAGCCTCAAATAATAAAAAATAATTTGCAAAAGGTTGGAGTATTAGACCAGTTTGATGCGGTAGTAAGCGGAGCACAAGTGGAACATGGGAAACCAGCTCCAGATATCTTTTTAGAGGCAGCTAGACAAATTGGGTGTGAGCCAAAAGACTGCTATGTGTTTGAAGACGGAAGGAATGGAATTAAGGCGGGAGTGGCAGCAGGATGCGATACGATTATGATTCCAGACCTTACAGAGCCAGATGAAGAATTGAAATCTCTTTGTGTGGCCATTTATCCAAGTCTTATTGAGGCGATGGAGGCGATAGAAAGAGGAGAGATTTAGCTTTCTTTTTTTGTGGATATTTTCAAAAAACTTGCGTAATACTAGTGTTACGCAAGTTTTTTTATATCTAAAATTTGGATAATTTAGATACCTTAGTTCGCTAAAAGAAAGGAGAAACAAAGATGAATTATTTAGAAATTGAAAAAGTAATTGGAAGAGAGATTATGGATTCAAGGGGAAATCCTACTGTGGAGGCAGAAGTGCATTTACTAGATGGAACGATAGGAAGAGGGGTGGCTCCAAGTGGTGCCTCTACAGGTGAGTTTGAGGCAGTTGAATTAAGAGATGAGGAAAAAAATAGATATCTTGGAAAAGGAGTTCAAAAAGCTGTAAAAAATATTAATAAAACAATTCGTGATGTCATTATAGGGCTAGATGCCTCTGATATATATGCCATTGATAGAGCAATGATAGATGCAGATGGTACAAAGGACAAATCAAATTTAGGAGCAAATGCCATTTTGGCAGTGTCGATTGCATGTGCGAGGGCTGCCTCAGATTCTCTTGGAATTTCGCTTTTTCAGTTTATTGGAGGAATTTCTGGAAATCGATTACCAGTTCCGATGATGAATATTTTAAATGGAGGTGCTCATTCTAAAAATTCCTTGGATTTTCAGGAATTTATGATTATGCCAGTTTCTGCTAGTTGCTTTAAAGAGGCGCTTCGCATGGGAGCGGAAGTATATCATAGTCTTAAGAAAGTATTACAGATGCGTGGGTTATCAACGGCAGTTGGAGATGAGGGTGGTTTTGCTCCAGATGTGGATTCATTGGAGGAAGTTCTCGACTTGCTTGTAGAGGCAGTTGAGAATGCTGGGTATAAATGTGGTGAGGATATCGGTTTTGCACTTGATGTTGCAGCTAGTGAGTGGAAGAGTAAGGAAGGAAAAGGTTATTATCATTTGCCTAAATCAGGAAAAAATTATAAGACAGATGAGTTGATTGATATGTATAAAAATATGGTGGAGAAATATCCGATTTT
The DNA here is from genome assembly GCA_051880475.1 of Lachnospiraceae bacterium. Lineage (GTDB taxonomy): Bacteria > Bacillota > Clostridia > Lachnospirales > Lachnospiraceae > JAUUSJ01. The sequence continues at coordinate 26,453 of JBJEOA010000047.1, forward strand.
GTCCATCGAAGATCCGTTAGACGAAGAAGATTGGGAGGGATGGAAAAAAATCACAAAGGAGCTTGGAGATAAAGTTCAGTTAGTTGGCGATGATTTATTTGTAACGAATACAAAAAGACTTGCAAAGGGAATTAAGGAAGGCTGCGGTAATTCGATTTTAATTAAGTTAAATCAGATTGGTTCTATATCTGAGACATTAGAGGCAATTAAAATGGCTCATAAGGCTGGATATACAGCAGTTATCTCTCATCGCTCTGGAGAGACAGAAGATACAACGATTGCGGACTTAGCGGTTGCAGTAAATGCTTGTCAGATAAAGACTGGTGCGCCATGTCGAAGTGAGAGAGTTGCAAAGTATAATCAGCTATTAAGGATTGAGGAAGAACTTGGTAAAGCCGCAGTGTATCTGGGGATGGGAGCATTTAATATTATAAAAGAATAGAAAGCAAATAGAAAGCACTAAGTGAGAGAGCTTTTGGGAAATATAAGATTTTAAGCATGAAACTTTATTTTCTAATAGCTCTTTTTACAATACGAATGAAAGTTTCTTTTCTATCGTAATAATACTATTATAATGATAAAAAGGAATTATTTATATTGTTATAGTATGATTAAACTTATAAAATAAAACAAAAGAAACATTCACAAGTCATGAAAAATTATTGTCTAAAAAAGCAATCTATGATAAACTAAATGTAAATACTATTTATACTTTAAAAATTGGAGGAAAACGAGAAAAACATGGACAAGAAGGATTTTTCACAGTGGGAAGAAGAGATTAAAACAAAAGTAGAAAAATCAATCGACTCCATCCATTTTGAGCAATTAGGAAAAAATATCGAAAAGACAATAGATAAGACAATGGAACAAGCTATGAGAGAGGTAAAAAAAGCTTGGGAACATAAAAGTTATGTAGAACAAAAAATGGATGGATTAGATGAAAAAATAAGAAGAAAAGTGAATACAACGAGGGATGCCTATATAAATCGTAACTTATATCGCAATGCAAATAGGGGCACAAATCGCAGATCGTATCGCAAAAGCTCCTATCCTCAAAATCAAGAGAGAAATTCTCGTTTTGCGGTATCGGGAACTTCTTTTCCTGTCGCAAAGATACCAAGTGGCTCCGTTTCAGGAGTTTTGCAAGAAGTTTTTGGAGGAATCGGAACAGGATTTTTTGGACTTGGTTCTATTATTTTTTTTCTTGATAGTTTTAGTTCGTCAAGTGTTGACATAACATCGTTAGGAGTTTGCTTAATACTTAGTTTTTTGTTTGGATTGATGTTTCTAGGGGGAGTTATCAAGCGTAAGAGAGTACAAAGATTTAAAAAATATGTCAAAATTATGGAAGGAGAATGTCATTACCCGATAGAAAAATTAGCTGCTTATATGGGACAAAAAAAGGATTTTACGGTAAAAGATTTAAATAAAATGACGGAACTTGGCATGTTTCCAGAGGGACATTTAGACGAGAAGAAGACAGATTTTATTTTAGACCATGAGACATATCAATTATATTTAAATACAGTAATGGCTAGGAAACAAAGAGAACAAGAAGAAGAGAGAGAGTTAAGAGAAAGAGAAGTAGCTGCTAAAAAAGAGCAAGAGATAAAGCAAGAGGTAAATAAAGAGCAAGATAATGTTGAGCGAGTTCTCACTCAGGGCAATATTTATATTAAAAAGATTCGTGAGTGTAATGACAAAATACCAGGTGATATCGTCTCTCAAAAATTATTTAAGATGGAACATATTGCGAATAAGATTTTTGAGCATATAAAAAAACATCCAAATAAAGTAGAAAAAATTGAGAAGTTTATGGATTATTATTTGCCTACAACACTAAAGCTTGTCACAACTTATCAAGAACTTGACTCTCAGCCTATAGAGGGAGAAAATATAAGAAGAATAAAAGTAGATATTGAGGAGACGCTAGATACAATTAATATGGCGTTTGAAAAGCTATTAGATGGGTTATTCGAGGATGAAATGCTTGACATTTCTTCTGATATTTCTGTGTTAGAGACGGTATTAAAGCAGGAAGGTTTAGCGGAATCTGATTTTTCTATGAATATGAATATGAAAAATTAAAAAAATACGCAAACAGGAGAAAAAAACAAAAGGAGGAAGAAAAATGGCGATGGATTTTGAAAAAATAGATTTAAAGGACGAGGCTCCTACATTGACCTTTGATTTTATGGAAGAGGAAGAAGCCCCTTTAGTACAGACAAATGATGCGCAGGTTATAGAGGAGGTAAAGAAAGATATTGAGCAGACAAGATTGAGTCCGCAAGAGAAAAAAATGGTAGATGATTTTGCGACGAAAATTAATTTAAATAATTCTAAGATGATTTTGCAATATGGGGCAGGTGCTCAAAAGAAAATTGCAGATTTCTCTGAGACTGCTCTAAATAGTGTAAAAACGAAGGATTTAGGAGAAGTGGGAGAGTTGCTCACAGGAGTGGTGACTCAGTTAAAGGATTTTCAGCCAAATCAAGAGGAAGAAAAGGAGAGAGGAATTTTTGGATTTCTAAAGAAGAAGACCAAAGATATGAATAACCTAAAAGTAAAATATGCGAGTGCCGAGGCGAATATTAATAAAATATGTAAGGTCTTAGAGGAAAATCAAAGACAATTATTAAAAGATGTTTCGATGTTAGATAAAATGTATGAGCTGAATAAAACATATTTTAAAGAATTATCCATGTATATATTAGCAGGACAACAAAAGCTAGAGGAGACAAGAAAAACAGAGCTTCCTTCGTTAATGGAGCAGGCGACAAGATCAAATCTTCCAGAGGACGCACAGGCTGTAAATGATTTAAATGATATGTGTTCTCGCTTTGAGAAGAAGCTCCATGACCTTGAGCTTACGAGAATGATTTCTATTCAAATGGCACCACAGATTCGTTTGATTCAAAACAACGATATTTTAATGTCAGAAAAAATACAGTCAACTATTGTCAATACCATTCCTCTTTGGAAGAGCCAGATGATTTTAGCACTTGGAGTGGCACATCAAGAAAAGGCTGTGAAGGCACAAAGAGAAGTAACGAATATGACAAATGAGCTTCTAAGAAGAAATGCGGAGACATTAAAAATGTCAACGATAGAGACAGCAAAAGAATCGGAGAGAAGTATTGTGGATATCGAGACATTGAAGCATACAAATGAATCTCTTATCTCTACATTAGATGAAGTATTACAAATTCAGGCAGATGGAAGAAGAAAGAGAGAAGAGGCACAAAAAGAACTTGCTCAGATTGAAAATGAATTAAAACAAAAGCTTTTAACTTTGGCAAAATAAGAGAAAAATAAAAACTTCTTAACATCTCCATTATTTATAAATAAAACACGATATGATAATCTTGTGACGAAAAACGATAGGTTTGCCTGTGGGAGTAGTCAAGTGTTTTAAGATATGAATAATGGAGATGTTTATATTTTTATAAGACAAAGATAAAAGTTATAGTATGAATGAACTAAATAAAAATAAAAACAAATTTTGCTACGCAAAAACAAACAAAAAATAAGTAAATTACTAAAAATAGAAAAAATGTAAAAATTTTGAAATTTATTATTGTAAAACGAAAGATTCTGTTGTATAATAAATAAAAAATAAAGAAAGGAGACCATCAATGTAAAATACTATACCATCTCTTAAATTAACATATCTTTTTTCAATTCTACTAAGGAGGTTTTGCAATGCTAAAGATTAAACGATACGCTGGCATTTCTATTTGTCTATTCTCTATTTTTCTATCTTTTCTTTCCATGCCAGTATCTGCCGCCACATCATCACCGAGTTCATCCCCTTTTTCAATTTCTAAAATAGCCTTGTATTATGAACAAGCCTATAGATATAACGTCTTTAACGATAAGAATAAGCCTTACTCTAAAGACTATAGACGAAAAAGCGGAAAGTATCCTACTAGAAAAGGAGTTATTTTAGTCACCCAAGATTCTTATAAAAATCTGCTTCCGACAGGTCATTCTGCCATTATTTATAGTAAAAACTATGTAGTAGAAGCTACTTCTAGAGGAGTGGTAAAAGGGAAAAATAACTGGAATCAAGTGAGAAAAACTTGTTTTGGTGTAACGGTAAAATCAACGACGACAGCACAAGATGCGAAAGCAGCAGATTGGTGCTATAAACAAAGATCAAAACCTTATAATTATAATTATCTCAATGTAAACACAAGAAAAAGTTTCTACTGTGCACAGCTTATTTGGGCAGCATTTAAAGATTTATATAATATTGATTTGAATATGTATTATTTTGAAAAAGCGATTCATCCTGTGGAGTTTACAAATTCACCAAAGACAAAAATCATTTATCGAAAATAATACGATTTACAATACAATTTTGAACCAATTTTGAGATAAGCTTTTAAAGCATAAAGAGAAAACAATAACTAAGAAAAGGAAGCAGACTTATTATGTCCAGAATTATCTTTTTCATTCGTATTCAATAACAATAATAGGTAATTCTGGATATAAGTATTAGGAGAAATTTAAATTTATGAGAAAACAATATTTTATATTTTTTTTATGTACTATCATTTTGTTAATCTGTACTTTTGGTCATAAAGCTGATTTAAAAAATAGGATACATCAAAAAGAAAAGAATCATTTAGAAAATTCCAATCTTGCTCTTGCAATTATTCGGACAACACAAGAAAAGAATGAATCTTTCTTAGATTTTTATGATAAAAATTTTAATTTTATAAAATCAGAGAAACTCCCCTATGGAACATTGTCTGATTATTTGACACCACCTACTACTTATCAAAATTTTATTTATTTTATACCGAGAGGAGTTCCTCTAAAAAAAGAGTTAGAAGTGGCTGTTTGCTATCATCCACTGACTAATTTTTGCGAAGAATATCATATAGATATGCCAGGTCTACTTCAAATATCCGTCACTGACAATGCTATATTTACAATAAATGAGCTTAATTTTACTTCTTATATTAATAAGTACGAAAAAAAGAGTAAAAAAATATCTTATCTTTCATCAGATGAGGTTTCTTATGACACCGTTTATTATTATAATGGATTTTTATATGCAACTGGAAAAAAACATATGGATCGTCCTAATAATTATATTTTCCAAATAGACCCAGATTCTTTAAAAATCAAATGGCAAAAAGAAATTACAAACGATGGACAGGGAGGTTTCTTTTTTTGTGGAATAGAAGATAGCCTATATTTTACTCTGCCATACGATTCTAATGAAAAAAGCAATCGTTCACTTATGATAATGTCGCTAAAAAATACTAAAAAACCTTCTCTAGAAAAAATCACTCTTTTAGAATCATTCCCACAACAAATAAAAAAAGTTAGAGATATTTTGCTGATTTCTCACTGTGATTTAATACAAGGTCAGGGAAATTTTCTCTCTGTTTTTTATCCAAAAACAAAAAAATCAAAATTAATTTCTCTATCTCATAATATTTTGCAAATGGAAGTCGATGAGAAATCAAAATCTATTTATATTTTAGGAGATAATGCTCTATATCATTATATTTTCAATGATAAAAAAGATAAATTAATCTTACAAAAAAAGATAGATATAAAAGAGATAAAAGACGAAAAAGTCTATTATTATATCGGTGGTTTTTTTCTCATTTCTTAAATTTTTAAAATTAGATAGTCATAGACTCCAAAATAGTGTATAATGAAAAAAGAAAATCGTTTGAAAAGTTAGAATGATGATTTTAAAAGACATTTAACTTTGAACAAATTAAAAAAGGAGTAAAGAAAATGGCTGAAAACAGAAAAATAGAAAATGAAAAATTAATTGTGGAAGTATGTGATCACGGTGCTGAGCTTTGTCGGATTTATGATAAAAAAGAACAAAGAGAAGTTCTTTGGGATGCAAATCCAAAATACTGGGCAAGATATGCGCCAATTCTTTTTCCTAATGTAGGGAAACATTATTTGAATGAATATCGACATGAGGGAAATGTATATAAAACATCTCAACATGGATTTGCCAGAGATTGCGATTTTGAGTTAGAGCAGCAGACAGAGGATAAAATTGTGCATATTTTGAAGGCAAATGAGAAGACAAAGGAAATTTATCCATTTGATTTTGAACTTGAAGTTACCCATACTATTGAAGAAAATGCTATTTTAGTTGGTTGGAAAGTAAGAAATAAAGGAGAAACTCCACTCTATTTTACCATTGGAGGACATCCAGCTTTTCGTGTTCCAATTTTAGAGGGAACAAAACAAACAGATTATTATTTAAAATTTGAGGAAAATGATAGTGTTTCTTATTATTTATTAGATGAAAAGACAGGCACTGCAATGGTTGATAAAACAATAGAACTCCCATTAAAAGATGGATATTATCAAGTGACAGATGGAATGTTTGAAAAAGACGCACTTATTTTTGTAAATGACGCTGTCACAAAAGCAAGTATCTGTCTTCCAGATAAACGTCCATATGTGACTGTGGAAGCGATAGGTTTTCCTAATTACGGAATTTGGGCGGCAAAAAACAATGCTCCATTTATCTGTCTAGAACCATGGTTTGGAAGATGTGATGATACTGGATATACAGGAGAGATGAAAGAAAAGCCAGGTATCCAGACAGCACTTCCAAAGGAAGAGTGGAGTGCATCTTATCGCATTTTAATTCATGATTAAAAACATCGCCTCGGTGGATTAACGATAAATAAAAAACTTTTAATTATGGTAAAGAAAATATCTGCTATTTTGCAGATATTTTCTTTATCATTTAAATGATTGAATGGACGTGATAAAAATGAATTGCTTAGAAGCACAATCAAAAATTATATCCTATATTGACGATGATTTAGAAGATCAAGAATTAAAATCTTTTATTTTGCATATGCAATCTTGTAAAGACTGTATGGAAGAGTTAGAGCTGCACTATATTTTAATTGTTGGGACGAAACAGATGGATGAGGGTGGGAATATTACCTCAGATTTTTTAAAAGAATTGCACGAAAAATTAAATACTCAACTAAAATTAGTACGAAAAAAAGAATATTTTTTCAAAAAAGCAACTTTTGTAATTAGTCTTGGATTTCTTTTAATTGTATGCTGGCAAATTTTAGATTTACTTCAACTTATTACGCCTATTTTCCATGTGACAGAAGAAGTTACGCAGGAAGAAAAAGTTGATTTTTTAATTGAGAGAATCGATCCATATATGTACTATGATTACGGATATAATTTTATTGATCCAAGTACGATTTCTAATAAAAAGAATAAAAAATAGAAAGAGGACAAAAAAATGAGTAAAAAGATAATGCTAGTAGATGGACATAGTATTTTAAATCGAGCTTTTTATGGTTTGCCTGATTTTACAACTTCTGACGGGAGACATACTGGTGCCGTTCTCGGATTTTTAAATATTTTATTTCGATATATCGACGAGGAAAATCCAAGTTATTTATTAGTGGCATTTGATGTAAAAGATCCGACATTTCGCCATCATATGTTTTCAGAATACAAAGGAACGAGAAAACCAATGCCAGAAGAGCTGCATGAACAAGTGCCTTTAATGAAACAAGTTTTAAAATCTATGGATATTTTGACGATAGAAAAGCCAGGTTATGAGGCAGATGATATTTTAGGTACGATTTCTCATAATGCTGAGGCAAAAGGATTTGATGTTATAATTGTATCTGGAGACAGAGACTTACTTCAATTAGCTACCGAAAAAATTCAAATTAAACTTCCAAAAACAAAAGGTGGACAACATTTAACGGAGTCCTATTTTGCGAAAGATGTAGAGAAGCTTTACGGTGTTACCCCAAAAGAATTTATTGAAATGAAAGGACTTATGGGAGATCCGTCTGATAATATTCCAGGAGTTCCTGGCATCGGTGAAAAGACTGCTGCCAAAATTATTCAATCCTATAAAAGTATAGAAGAAGCCTATGCTCATATTGATGAAATCAAACCAAAAAGAGCACAGACGAACTTAAAAGAATATTATAATCAAGCAATTTTAAGTAAAGAACTTGCAACCATTAAGCTAGACTGCGATTTAGATTATCATATAGAAGATGCTAAAATTACAAATTTATTTACAAAAGAAGCATATGATTTGCTTAAAAGTCTTCAATTTCGAACCATTTTAAAAAGATTTTCTATTGAGGAAGAAGAAGAAAAAACATCCTTAGAAATAAGAAAAACATCTGATTTATCCGAGATAGAAAAAATATTTGAAGAAGCAACAAAACAAAAACAAATAGGGTTTGCCTGTCTAATAGAAGAAGAGGAATGTCTAGGCTTGACACTTTGCTATGAAAAAGACAAAGTCATCTATCTTCCAATAGAGGGATTTGTCACAAAAGAATATCTCTCAGATAAGATGCGCAATCTCTGTTATGAGGCAAACTGCGTATCTACAATAGGACTTAAGGAATGTTTATCTTTCCTAAAATTAGACGATATCAATAAACCAAAAGCAATTTTTGATGCGAAAATCGCCGCCTATTTAATAAATCCACTCCAAGAAACTTATACGTATGACACGCTTTGCAGAGATTACCTAAAAGATATTCTTCCGTCTAAAAAAGATATGCTAGAAAAGCTCTCTCTAAAACAGGCATTATTAGAAAAAGAAGAAATGGCAATGAAGTATATTTCATACCAATCCTATATTCCTTTTGCCTGCACAGATATTTTAAAAGAAGAACTAAAAAAATACAAAATGCTAGAACTTTTTTACGATGTGGAGATGCCAACTGTTTATACCCTCTATGATATGGAACAAAGAGGAATTAAAGTAAATAAAGGCGAACTAAAAGAATACGGCGAACAGCTTGTATCTAAAATTGAAGAGTTAGAACAAGAAATCTATCGTTTAGCTGGGGAGGAATTTAATATCAATTCTCCAAAACAATTGGGAGTCGTTTTATTTGAACATTTAAAATTGCCTTATGCGAAAAAAACAAAGACTGGGTACTCAACTAACGTAGATATTTTAGAAAAATTAGTCAAAGACTATCCAATTGCAGACTGTATTTTAGAATATCGCCGTCTCACAAAATTAAAATCAACCTACGCAGATGGACTTTCCGTCTTCATTAGAGAAGACGACCAAAGAATTCACGGAACCTTCCATCAGACCATCACTGCGACTGGAAGACTAAGCAGTGCAGATCCAAATTTACAAAATATACCAATCCGAATGCCTCTTGGAAGAGCTATCCGAAAAGTTTTTGTGCCAGAAGAAGGATATTTATTTGTAGATGCCGATTATTCTCAGATTGAGCTTCGATTGCTCGCACATTTATCCAAAGATGAGAATTTAATCAAAGCATATCAAAATGGAAGCGATATTCACAAAATCACTGCATCAGAAGTATTTGACATACCACTAGATGAGGTAACAGACTTACAAAGAAGAAATGCAAAAGCGGTAAATTTTGGAATTGTATATGGAATTAGTGCATTTGGTCTTTCCGAGGACTTAAAAATTTCTCGCTCCGAGGCGGCTTCCTATATTGAAAAATACTTCAAAACATACCCAAAAATCAAACAATTTTTAGATGAGACAGTAAAACATGCAAAAGAAAACGGATATGTAGAGACAATTTTCCATCGTATTCGTCCAATCCCAGAGTTAAAATCCTCTAACTTCATGCAAAGAAATTTTGGCGAGAGAGTTGCTATGAATTCTCCTATTCAAGGTGCTGCTGCCGATATTATAAAAATTGCAATGATACGTGTCAATGAGAGAATAAAGAGAGAAAACTTACAGTCAAGACTTCTCCTTCAAATCCACGATGAGCTGCTTATAGAGACAAAAAAGGAAGAAAAAGAAATCATCAAAAAAATATTAAAAGAAGAAATGATGGGTGTAGCTTCCCTTTTCGTTCCTCTAGAGATAGATATCAATGAGGGAGAAAACTGGTACGAGGCGAAATAAGGAAAGGAAAATAGAATATGAAAGTAATTGGTATTACAGGCGGTGTCGGAAGTGGAAAAACTGTCGTTATGAATTTACTAAAAGAAGAATATAATGCATACGTCATTTATTCCGACAATGTCGCACACGAACTAATGCAAGTTGGAGGAATAAATTATGAGGCAATTATTCATACCTTCCCCGATGTAAAAAAGGAAGATGGAAGCATTGACCGTCAAAAATTAGGAGCAATTGTCTTTCACGATGAAAAAAAATTACAAAAATTAAATGAAATCACTCACCCAAATGTCATAGAAGAACTAAAAAATAGAATCAAGACAATAAAAGAAGAAAAGAAATACTCTTTTATCGCCCTAGAGGCGGCATTGCTTATTGAAGAAGAATATAAAAATTTATATGATGAACTTTGGTATGTATATGCGGATACTGAAGTTAGAATAAAAAGATTAGAAGAAGGAAGAGGATATACAAGAGAAAAATCCCTTTCTATGATTCAAAACCAACGCTCCGAGCAGGAGTTTTTAGAAAAATGCGATAAAAAAATTAATAATAGTTTTTCAATCGAAGAAACAAAAAAAGAAATACAGCTTGTATTTGCAAAAACTTTAGTATATAATGACTAAAGCAACCAAAAAGTAAAGAATAGGGGAGAAAAAAGATGGATTTAGTCAGTATTGCCAGTGGAAGCAGTGGAAACTGTATTTATGTCGGAAGTGAAAATACATCACTCTTAGTCGATGCAGGCATCAGTGCAAAGCGAATCGAACAAGGATTAAAAAGTATAGAAAAAGAAGCAGCAAAAATAGATGGTATTTTAGTCACCCACGAGCATTTAGACCATATTAGTGGGCTTGGCGTAATGGCGAGAAGATATAAACTGCCAATTTTTTCCACATCAGATACGATTGATGCTATTTTAAATACGAAAAACCTTGGAAAGCTTGATAAATCTTTATTTCACTCCATCAAAAAAGACTCTCCTTTTTCTATTGGAGATTTAAAAATCGAGGCATCGGCTGTTTGGCATGATGCCGTCGATCCAGTATGTTATACTTTTTCTCATAATCAGACAAAGGCGGCTATCGCAACCGATATGGGAGATTACGATGAATACTTGATTGATAAATTAAGAGATTTGGACATTCTTTTTTTGGAGGCAAATCATGATGTACATATGCTAGAAGTTGGTCCGTATCCTTATCAGCTAAAGAAACGTATTTTAGGGAAACGAGGACATTTATCAAACGAGAGAGCCGGACAACTTTTATCCGAACTTATGAATAATCATTTAAAAAACATAATTCTTGGCCATCTAAGTAAGGAAAATAACTACGATCAACTAGCCTATGAGACAGTAAAATTAGAGTTATTCATGCAAAATAAAAGCATTGAAAATACAAATATTCATTTACAAGTAGCAAAGAAAGATACACCATCTCAAATGGTATCCATTCTTTCTTAAAATAAAAAGTCCAGCTAATAAATGTCAATAGAAAAGTGAAAAAATATTGATTTTATTTTGTGACTAAAAAAGGGTGTACTTACCCCTTGGTAAAAATATCATTTTTTAAAAGATATTGTTTCGTTAAAGTTACAGTATTTTATGCAGCTATGTCGCATTTAGCAGCGTTGTATTGTTTGATATGCTCCTGTGGAGTAATGATTTCAAAAGGTTTTTTATCTCTGAGTATTGCAAATATCATGTTGCATACTTTATGAGAGACAGCACCCATTGCTACAAGCTTAGGTTTTGATTCACATTTCTTGAGATAGTAATCACGAAGAACTGGATTTTTAGCATCTCCTTTACGGGAGGTACTGATACTTTGTAAGGTTAATGTGTGAATCACACGTCTGGCTATAGCAGAACCACGCTTAGACATTTGAATCTTGGTGCCTTCAAATTTACCGGATTGCTTTACTGCCGGATCAAGACCAAAGTAAGCAACAAGTTGTTTCGGCTTAGAAAATGCAGAAAAGTCACCAATTTCTCCCATTAGAGATACAGCAGATAAGAAACCAGCGCCTTTGAATGTTTCAATTAAGTGAATCTGTTTGACAAAGTCGGTATCTTCATTTGCATCAACAAGTTCATGCAGGGAATCAAGAATACTATTGATTTCTTCATCATATTTACGGATGAAACGGATATAAAGGCGAATACGCTTGATGTTGCTTTCAATGATGTAACCAAACTCATTTGCTTCGTTTGCTGCCTGAATTATGGCATGATACTTATTCTGAGCATATGTAAGCCCAAAGCGTGCGGTTGATTTGATGATGTCAATAATCTCTTGTTTGTCAGCTTCAAGAAAAGCAGATGGAGATGTATAGGTTTCCAATAGTGTAAGAGATGTATTGGTTGTAATCTTTGAAAAAATGCCAAGGTACTGAGGAAAAGCCATACGTAATTCGCCCTGGAGTTTATTCACATAAGCACTGCGATGATCCATTAAGTCGTAGTATTCACGACAGAGATTACGGCAGTTTAAGGCAAGGTCAGATGGCATAAGAGAAACCT
>JBJEOA010000048.1:0-8199 GCA_051880475.1 Lachnospiraceae bacterium
GTAAGGCACAGGACTTTGACTCCTGCATTCGCTGGTTCAAATCCAGCTAGCCCAGCTTATTTTTTTTGAATTGAATTAGATATGGGATATTAGCTCAGTCGGTAGAGCACTTGACTTTTAATCAAGTTGTCCGGGGTTCGAATCCCCGATGTCTCATTTATGCGGATGTGGCGGAACTGGCAGACGCGCTAGACTTAGGATCTAGTGCCTTCGGCGTGCAGGTTCGATTCCTGTCATCCGCAGTTAATTTACCCTGTATTTGTGATAAATACAGGGTTTTTCTATGCCTTCTTGTAAAAAGGGGGCAGAAAAGGGGCAACTCATAAAATTTTTACAGCTGATAATCGCTGATTATCTTTTTCTTTTAACTTTTTTGTAACATGGAGATAGATTTCTTTCGTAACTTTGCTATTCTCATGCCCTAGTCTTCTAGATATTGTATCAATATCAACTCCCTGTTCCATAAGGAGCGAAGCGTGTGTATGTCTTAAAACATGTGGAGTAATCTTTCGACCTATGGCGGACTGTGAATAAGTTCTCAAATATTTATTATAAGCGGCATATTGCAAATAGTCTCCATCGTCTTGGAAGAAAAGTTCACATCCAGTAGCGAGATATTTTGTTAAAGCCTCTTTTTTTATCATCTTACAAAGAGGAAAGAGTTCGTTTTGTATATATACATCTCTAATGGAGCAGAGCGTTTTAGGAGTTGTTACCTCAAAAGTAGTATGGCTATATGTCTTATTAACGTGTATTAATCGCTCCTTTAGGTCTATGTCGCTTATTGTAAGGGCAAGCGCTTCACCAGAACGCAATCCAGATAAAATCAAAAAATGAGTTAAGTCTTTCCATTTTTTAATTTTCATCGCTTTTAAGAGTACGGAGACTTCTTCGGATTCTAGAAATTTATCTTGAATCTTTTCTTTGTGCGGTATGTCTTTGAAATATTCTATTTTATCTAAGTAACTTACATCTTTTATTAAGTCATTCCGATATCCCCAACGCAAAAGAGCTTTCAACCTTGTCAGATGTTCATTCAATGTTCCAGCACTTTTGCCAGTCTTAAGGAAGGAACGTCTAATCCAGCTTGCTGTTAGGTTATCTACTAATAAGTTTTCATCAAAAATCTTTAAAAAAGCGTTGCATTCATGAAAGTTTCTTTTATAAGTGCTCTTCTTTACAGTAGCTATCTGATCTTTTCTGTATTCTTCTATAAGCACTCTAAGCGTGACTTCTTTCGGTTTACCCTCAAGCTCTATTCGTTGTTGTTCTAATGCTAATTCAATTTTTCTGCTAAGTGTAGCCTGAGCCTGCTTTCTGCTTTGAGCAGTATTTTTATCTATTGTTACAGATATTTTTCTTTGCTTGCCAGATATATCCTTGTAGCGTTCTACTGCCTTAAATTTACCATTTTTAGCTTCAATCCACATAGTATCATCCTTTCTGAATTTTTGTATAAAAATAACACCTAGTACTTGCCCAGATGCCCCGAAGATGATACAATAAATTTGCACAAAGTATCATCCCTTTTAGGGAGCATCGTATTGGCGTACGATATTAGTTAAGCCGTTCCTGTTAGCAGCAGGGGCGGTTTTTGTTTTGCATTATTAATTATGAGAACGCCAATTAATGCGTAGTATTGGGCCTACAAACCAGTAGATTCCGCCAGTTAAAATTCCTAATATGATTATCCAAAACGTTTTTAAATACCACGGAAGCTTTCTTTTATAACCTGTGTTTACATAAGAAGTCGCAGAAGAAGAACTCGAATTGTTTATAATAATCGGTCTATCATTTTGCCTATTCTGTGACTGACTGGTAGCTAGCATCTCTACCTGTTTCCCACATTTTGGACATACAACACAACTTATATCTATAAGTTGTCCACAATGCTTACAGTATTTCTTATTTTCCATGTTTACTCCCCCACTTGTTCTTGCCTTTATAGTATTTCTAATTAAAGATGGTTCTACTTTTTCAATCATCTCATCTAATTTATCTCTATTCCACAAGATTACTCCATTTTTTTGCGCTAGCTCCATAGCAGACGATGAAAAATATTGATTAGTAAGTACAACAGCCACATGGCATCCATAAAATGTTTTTCCTGCAAATGCTTCTTGCACTGCCTTATTTCCAATCGTGCTAGAGTATCGCTTGCACTGTATTCCATATTTTACATCATCTTTAAATGCAATAATATCAATGCCTTGGTCTCCACTTCCTTTTGTTACTTCTACGTTTTTAAATCCATTTTCAGATAATATATTTGCACAGAAGTATTCAAAATCATGTCCGTCCATGGCATCGTATCCCACTAATTCGTTTTCTACCTCTTCCACTATAGTTTCTTTTGCTGTTTCTTTTATTTCCTGCGTATCGGCATTTGAATAAGAGATATCAGAAGTAGTAGCTGTCCTTCTTATTATACTATCTTGCGTAAAACAAGGTTCTATCTGACTCTTATAAAAACGTACTATTAATTTTTGCATTACAAGGCTTAACCACGCTAATCCTAAAAGCAACAAGAGCCAGCTGCCCCCACCAGCAAAGATGTCAGAAGTTGTCGTATCATCGCTCGAGTAAAAGATAAATATAAGCATCAAGAAAATCCATACAGCGAAAGCAACTATTATTCGCTTTCGAATTCTCTTTTTTGTATACCCACAAGACGGACAATGGTTTCCGTTTAGGGTAGTGTTACATTTTGGGCAAACGTCCAGCGTTAATGTTTTGTTTCTTTTTAACATTTCCTTATCCTCCTTATCTGTATAACTATTTAATTATAACAAAAATGACTAAGTGAGGATAGTATTTTTATAAAAATTTTAAATATTTTTATATTTTTTGCACACTCCTAATAGGAGGTGTCAAAATGAAAATATTAATTTGGAAAGTTAGAACAACTAAAAACGTAAGTCTAAGACAATTGTCAAAATTAACTGGAATTAGTAAATCAACTCTTAACAATTACGAGAATGGAATGACCATTCCTGATATTCTATCTTTAGAACTTGTCGCAAAAGCTCTTGATTGTCGAATTCAAGACCTTTACGACTCGGACTACAAATAAACGTCCAAATTATTGGACATTTTTCCATTTTTAAAGACAAATGTGCAAGTTTGTTGTATACTTAGTATAACAATACAAATGCTACAGTTATACCAAGTATACAATATATTTTGCAAAAACCTTGCAATTACAGAACTCATGTTCTATAATAATACTATATAGAACTTACGTTCGAGCAAAGAGAGGTGTATCCATATGAGAGAATATTACATAAGTCAGATTAAGGAATTAATCGAAAACATTAACGACGAAAAATATCTGGAATTTATATATCAATTCCTAAAATCATTTAAGAAAAAATGGGGCTTTTAATGCCCCTCTTTTTCTTTTTCATACCAATAATCTACCATGTTAAATATTGTAGATTGATGATCTGGATTTAAAAGAGTAATCTTCTTAGCGTATTCTATTAATCTGGCATTAGTCAATATATCTGTCATTATGTCGGCATTTTTCGCATTTAAGTTATCCTCCCATCCCATAAGATAGGCTGGAGACACATTAAGAGCTTTTGCTATTTCCTCTATTTTGTTAGAAGGAATATTAGTTATAATATTCGTTTCGTATTTATATAGTGTTTGCTTAGAAATATTTACCATTTCTGCAAATGCCGTTTGGGAAATACCAATAAGCTCTCTTTTCCTTCTAATCCTATCCCCAACTGTCATAAAAAAATCCTCCTTTCTGTGTTGGTAACTTAATTATATCACAAAAAAGTTATAAGTCAAGAAAAAAATAACTTGACAAGTTACTAGAATGTGATTATAATAAGAGTAACTTAAAAAGTTATAAATAAAAAAGGAGTGATATATATGGTAGATACGGCAGAGCTTCGTGGAATTATCGCAAAAAATAATAAAACCCAAACAGATGTGGCTAAAATGCTAGGTATTACACCAAAAACATTTTATTTACGCATGAAAAATGGAGTGTTTGGGAGCGATGAAATCCAAATCATGATTGATGAATTGCAAATAAAAAATCCTATGGATGTTTTTTTTGCAAAATAGTAACTTTAAAAGTTACAAAAACTACATAGCAGGGGCTTGGACGCTCACATAGTCACCTTATCAAAGGAATGGAAAAGAAAAATGCAAGACAAGAACGCAGCAATGTGAGTGAGGTGTAAAGATGATATATTGTATAGAATTTAAAAAAGGCTACCCAAAGAAGGTAGATGGTAGAGAGGAACTATTGAAACTATTAAAAGAGAATGATAAGGAAATTATCGATATCAGAAAAGAACACAAAAACGGTTTCTCCGAAACTGTGCTGGAAAAATATGAGAAGTACATTAAAAAATAGTAAGGCAGCAGAATCCTTAGGGCTAGAGGGAGCCTACACAATTTTAAAATCCTCCCAAAATATAAAAATATACATAAATACAAAAAATGTTACTACTGGAACTAGTAACGATTTTAGTTTATAACTACTAAAATGATAATTTTAGTAGTTTATAAAATCTTTTTGCTTGCTCATTATTCATGCTATCGAGCGTTAATTATTTGTATTATATTATCTTGTCATTGGTGTAGGTTCCCTCTAGCTCTAAGGATAGAACTAGATATAACCATTTTTATTCCTTATCCAACGCCACCCAGTATGGAAAATCTGGGTGGCACTACACACAATATAGTGAGATATCCACATAAAAACGTAATTATAATATTAACTTTAGTTAGGTATAATTTCTCTATTACAAATTTCATTTCTCTATTACAAATTTCGTCGTTTATGTGGGTATCTGACTACCTTGTGTGAGGGTAGTCAAGTTCTCCTTTCTAAAATTTTATCTATAGAGGCAGGAAGAGTTATCCTCTTCCTGCTGGCAAGAGGAGTAAATAATTAAACAAGAAAAGAGGTGAAAAGATATATGCAAATTTTAGAAGTACGCAGAGCACAGCCATATTACCCTTTAAAGCAAGTTGCAGAGATGACAGGCAGAACGGTTCGTACCGTGCAAAGAAAAATTGCGGGAATTCAAAGAGAGATAGAGCGAGGGCGATATAGTCCGTACGCTCTAGCAGGTAACCTTGTAAACTATTACGTGTACCTAGATTACATTAAATATGAAAAACGTCTGGAAGACAAGAATATGAGAAAAACAGTACCAGAGTTTGACCCAGAAGAAATCATGAGAATCTCAGGTTTTGGACAGAGGCTCATTGATATTAAAGATTAAGTAGCACAGTAACGCTTCGGAGCTGGAGGGAGTCCACACACATAATATAGTCCTTCTAAATAAAAGTTATCCATATCACAAAAGTTTTCATTTTTTTCGTCTGTGTGGATTTCCTCTAGCTCCGAGGGGCAGAACTTAGAAAGGAGAAAAAGCAATGAAAAAATATTGTGTAGCAAGTGTTTGTGTTGACTTGGAAAGAGTAAGAACATATGTTGGCTATTATGCACAAGGGACACATGGATTGTATCTTACTAGCAGTTGGGAAAACGAAAATGTGATTTGGTATGACACAGAGGACGAAGCAATGGAACACAGATTGAATGCAAATAATTGTGTCTTATGTTTTTGCACAGATTGTATCCCAAAATTTAAGAAAGAAGAGGTAAGAAAAAGATGCTAAACGTAGAGAGCAGAGTTTATAAATTGGTACAAAAAATTAAGAAGTCTTGTACATTTAGTGAAGCAAGACAATATGCTACGACAGCTCAGGTTCTTGTTGAAGTGAAGCATGAGGATGGAAAGATTTCTGATGCTCACAAAAAAGAGTTGGAATCTTGCATAAAGCGAGAACTAGAATTAGTCGAAAAAGACATCTATAACAGACAAGTAGATGAATCGTTATCGATTGCAAATGCAAGTAATAAGATAGTGAAAATACAAGGAGGTGGAAGAAGTGAAAATAATGATAAAAGAATTATTCGAAGACGCAAGAAGAGAAGTATTTCTTAATAGTCTGAATGCCAGAAAGCAAGTCAGAGAGCAGACAGAGAAGCAGGTGAAAGAGCTGGAAAGACAGCGAGTTGCTACAAGAAATAAGATGCGTGAAACGCAGTATTACATGATGATGACAGATTTTTTGTATTAGGAGGTAGAAATGGCAAAGATAAAAGAATACGAAAGAGGGCGTTTATCAGGTCTTAATATGGCTCTTAGAATCGTAAAGCAATATGGTGTGGATAATTTGGAGCAGGGAGTGAAGGAGCTGGAACGAGAGTGCAAGGCGAGAGGAGCATATAACATTCATTCTCCGTATACATACAACGAACTAGTTGCCATAAGCGAAGAAATTACGTTAGGTCTTAAAAAGAGAATACTAGATACCAATTTGGCTATGACCATGCACGTTCTGCAAGATGAGTTTGGCTTTGGAAAAGTTCGATTGGAGCGATTTATGAAACGATATGTTGAAAAAAATGGAATGTATGCTTGATGGTCGTCTGTTCTGGGAAGATATCGAAGAGGTCCTTAATCAAGAGGCTAAGGTTAAGTTTACAATAAGGGACTTAGAAAAAAGCGACATGGAAATGGCAGAAAAGTCTAAAGAGGCTTATCAGAAGGCAAAAAGCAGAGGAAGATTTAGATGTTAACTAAAATCTTCCCCAAAAATTAAGACAAGCTAATTATAGCAGATTGTGAGGAAAAATGGAAGAGAAATATTTAGAATTTGACTCTGATGTGGACCTTATCGAACTTGAGATGGTACACAGAGTAAGCAAGAGACAGGCGAAAACTATAGTAGAAATAGAAATGGAAGGAGAGTATGAGAATGAGACTTTATGAGATTGATGCAAAAATGCAGGAGTTGATGGAAAAATGGGAGGCATGTATTGACCAGGATACAGGAGAAATCATGGATGATGCCGTATTTGATATTGAGGAGGAGCTTAATAAGCTTCAGCTTAACAGAAACGAAAAGATCGAGAATTGTGCTTGTTATTACAAGGGATTACTTGCAGAAGTGACAGCTCTGAAAGCAGAGGAGCAGGCCTTGGAGAAGAGAAGAAAAACAGCTGAAAATAGAGCACAGAGCTTAAAGAATTTTATTGCTCATGCCACTGGTGGACAAAAGTACAAGTCTCCTAGAGTATCTATCTCGCATAGAAGAACTCCTAGCGTAATAGTAAATGACATGGAGGCATTAATCGAGTTTGACGATAGCCTTGTAAGATACGCAGATCCAGAGCCAAGAAAGGCGGAAATCAAGAAGTTATTAAAGGCTAAAGATGTGCCAGGCTGCGAGCTTGTTTATAATACATCTACGATAATCAAGTAAGGAGTTGATAATATGACAATATTGGAAAAGTTGCAAAAAATTCAAATGGAGCTGAAAGCTCCAAAAAATTTATACAATAAATTCGGACAGTATTATTACAGAAATGCCGAAAGTATTTTAGAGACATTCAAGCCCCTGGAAGATAAGTATAAGGTTTGTTTGATACTGCGAGATGAGATTGTAGTCATTGCGGACCGATTTTATGTAAAGTCGACAGCGGAATTATTTGATATGGAAAGTAAAACTGTGGCAAGTTTGGAATCTTCGGCATATGCAAGAGAAGATTTAAGCAAGAAGGGAATGGATGGCTCTCAGATAACTGGATCGACATCATCCTACGCAAGAAAGTATGCTTTAAATGGACTTTTTCTTTTGGATGACACGAAAGACTCTGATACTGACGAAGGCAGAAAAGAAGCTAAATCAAGAGAAGAAACAAAGCTTACGCAAAAAGAGATTGAGCATTTACGACAAATAATTGAACGCAGAGGATTCACAGAAAAAACTTTCTGTGAGAAATATGATAATTATAATCTATCATCGCTCAATGACGTGAGCCGAAATCAGTACAATTGGATTATGGAAAAATGGGGAGGAGAATCTAATGAATAATGTAGTTTTAATGGGGCGACTGACTAGAAATCCAGAAATTCGTTACTCTCAGGGAGAGCGTGCGATGGCAGTTGCCAGATATACACTAGCAGTGAATCGCCGTTTTAAGAGAGAGGGAGAACAGGATGCAGATTTTATTAGCTGTGTTGCCTTTGGCAGACAGGCAGAGTTTGCAGAGAAGTATCTAAAGCAGGGAATGAGAATTGTTATTTCTGGCAGAATCCAGACAGGAAGTTATACAAATAGAGATGGCGTTAAGGTTTATACAACAGATGTTGT
>JBJEOA010000049.1:0-106540 GCA_051880475.1 Lachnospiraceae bacterium
TGCAAAATCTTTTGGTTTATAATTTATTCCATTTGATATGTTCATAATACACCTCCGTGAGTATATTATAACATATTTTATCCTGTTTTTCAATTATTTTAATTGCTTAACATTCCTCCTAAAATTAAAATATCGTTTATCGTTGTCTGTAAAAATAGAGATATCAGTTGACTATGCCTGTATTATAGCATAATTATAAGTTCAAATCTGTTGTAAAGACAACAAAAATTAAAAATTAAGAGAGAAGTTAGTTGCATAGTGAAAAGAATAGGGGTATAATATTTTCATATGGCGTAGGCGAAATATATGCTATATAATTGAATTTAAGATGATAAGTACATCTTAGTTCAGAAAAAATATACAAGATTGGGAGAAAGAATAGTGAAGCAATATTTAAACAATTTTGTGAAATACCAATTTCTTTTAAAAGAGTTGGTAAAAAAAGAAATCAAGTTAAAGTATCGAAGATCGAAGCTTGGTATCCTTTGGACATTAATCGAACCGTTGCTTACAATGATTGTTTTAACCATTGTATTTGGAACCTTCTTCGGAAAAGGTGACAAGGCTTTCCCTGTTTATATTTTAACAGGACGATTATTGTATTCGTATTTTAATGAGAGTACAAGAGGAGCTCTTCGCTCTATTCGAAGAAACGCTGGGATGATAAAAAAGGTATATATACCAAAGTATATTTATCCTTTAGCGGGTGTGATATCAAGTTATATCATCTTTTTGATTTCTCTTATTGTCCTAATAGGAGTTGCCGCTGTACTGCAAGTAAAGCCTACTATTTATATAATAGGTGCAGTAGTACCACTTTTCTTGATTTTTATTATGTCGCTTGGAGTCGGAATGATTTTATCAACACTGGCTGTATTCTTTAGGGATTTAGAATATTTATGGGGAGTTATATGTATGCTTATTATGTATACATGTGCGATTTTCTATAAAGCAGATAAAGTCATTAACACAGGCAATGGATGGATATTTAAAGTAAATCCATTGTATGCAATTATTGCTAATTTTAGAAACTGCGTTCTCTATGGACAACCGATGGATACGCAGATGTTGATGGTATCATCTATTTTTAGTTTTAGTGTGCTAATTATCGGCTTCTTTATTTTTTATAAAAATCAAGATAAGTTTATTTTGCATATCTAGGAGGAAATAAGATTGGAAGTATTAAAGGTAGACCATGTAGGGATGAAATTCAATCTTAGTAAGGAAAAGGTTGATAACTTAAAGGAATACGTAATACGTTGGTTAAAAAAGGAAATAGCCTATAATGAGTTTTGGGCTTTAAAAGATGTAAGTTTTTCTTTAGAAAAGGGAGACCGTCTTGGAATTTTAGGACTAAATGGAGCGGGAAAGAGTACTTTGCTAAAAGTTGTGGCTGGAGTTTTAAAGCCGACAGAGGGAACTGTTATGACGAAGGGAAAGATTGTCCCTTTATTAGAGCTTGGAGCAGGCTTTGATAAAGAATATACAGGAGCAGAAAATATTTATCTGTATGGGGCTGTACTTGGCTATAGCAGAAAATTCGTAGAAGAAAAGTTTGATGAAATCGTGGAGTTTTCAGGACTGGGAGAATTCATTGATGTTCCTATAAAAAATTATTCATCTGGTATGAAATCAAGACTTGGTTTTTCTATTGCCACAGTTGTAGAGCCAGAGATATTAATTTTAGATGAGGTTTTATCTGTGGGAGATGTCAAGTTTAGAAAAAAGAGTGAGAAAAAGATTATGAGTATGTTTGATGACGGTGTCACGGTTTTATTTGTATCTCATTCTTTAGAGCAGGTAAAGAGACTTTGCAATAAGGCAATTTTACTAGAAAAAGGAAGAATCATTGCAAGTGGTGACATTGAGAAAGTAAGTAAAATATATGAGGAAAAAACAAAATAATAAAAAATAAGGGAGTTTTAAGGTTATGAAAAAAGTAATTACGTATGGAACGTATGATTTGTTACACGTAGGACATATTAATTTATTAAGAAGAGCAAAGGAAATGGGAGATTATTTAATCGTAGCTATTTCTTCTGATGAATTCAATGCTCTTAAAAACAAAAAAGCGTATTATAGTTTTGAGGACAGAAAGAAAATTCTTGAGGCTGTTAAGTATGTAGATGAAGTTATTCCAGAGTATACATGGGAGCAAAAAATCTCCGATGTAGTAGATAATGATGTTGATATCTTTGTCATGGGAAGTGACTGGACAGGAAAATTCGACTTTTTAAAGGATTACTGTGAAGTAGTTTATCTTCCAAGGACAGAGGGAATCTCAACAACAAAAATCAAAAATGATTTAAATTTAATTGGAAAGACAAAAGAAGAATAAGAGGGGAGCCAATATGAAATGAAGGTAAGTATTATTATACCTTTTAAAAAAGGAATACATTTTTTGGATGACTGTTTCATTAGTATTAAGGAACAGGGGTTAAAAAATTTTGAGACGATTTTAGTCTTAGACCACACAGAAGAAGAGTTGGATTCTATTATAGAAGAGTATAAAGAAGAGATAAACTTAATTGTATTGGAATTGACTGATGATAAGACGGGAGTTGCAGCAGCTCGAAATGCCGGATTAGATATCGCAAGGGGAGAATATATTTATTTTTTGGACAGCGACGATTATCTAAAAGATGGTACTTTGACAAAACTTTTAGAGCTTGTAGAAACGGATAGCTTAGATATTGTCTATGGCTTAAAAGAAACAAGCTGGTTTAAGAGAAATGTCTATCTTGAGGCGAATAAAGAGTTGACAGCGCAGCAAAAAAGTGTAGAGCAATATATCGAGAGTGGAATCACTTCTTTTGTAAGTTATGAAAAGCCATCTACTGCATTAGAGGCGAAGTCAGACGAGGAGGAAGAGGAAGATTCCGATATAGAGCTTGGAAAAGAGATGGATGACCAAGAAGAGCCAACGCTCAAAAAAGGGAAATTCTGGAAAAAAGATAAGGAAGTAAAATTAGCGGATGGAAGAATAAAGGTGGTAAAAAATATTGTATATTTTAAGCCATATCACTATTTATTTTCTAGAAGAAGAGCGTTTGGAAATTTATCCATTTTAAATATTTTATTTAGGAAAGAATTTTTAGACGAAAATGAAATTCGCTTTGATGAGCAGTTAATCTTATACTGTGATGTGCCATTTTTAGCGGTAGCTCTTGATAGACTAGAGAGTTTTGGATGTAGTTTAGAGTCTAGTTATATTAAGAGAAAACATAACGATGAGATTAATCTTCCTTCTATCAGTAAAATGAAGAGAGGAGATCGCTTCCCTCAGATGGTAGAATCTTATCAAAAGGCAAGAGAACAAGTAAAAGATAATCCATTTTTGAGACATGCTCTTGAAAAGCATATTTGCAAGTATTATATTGTGAGTTTTGCCCCAAAGATTCGAAGAAGCAGAAGAAAGAAATGGAGAGGCAGTAATTTCGAGCTGATGACCGAAGTAATGCAAGATATCAATATTTCTGAGCTTCGCTCTAGCCGCATTATCGACAAAGAAGGAAGAGAACTTTTAAAGCTTGTAAAAAAAGGAAATATTAAGGGTTCCATCAAAAAAGTAAATTCTATTCTCGCAAAAAAGAAATTTAAAAAGATTATTAAAAATAAGGGACAGCTTTATCGAGCCATTGACAAACATATTTTTAGAAAACTTCCTATGAAGAAAAATTGGATTTGTTTTGAGAGTTTTCTTGGAAAGCAGTATGCAGATAGCTGTAAGTATATTTATGAATATTTATTGAGAAACTATAAGAAGGATTATAAGTTCATTTGGATTATTAATGATGATAAGGTAAAGATTCCTGGAAATCCGATTCGTGTTCACCGTTTTAGTCTCAGATATTTTTATTATATGACTCGCTCGAAATACTGGGTAAATAATATGAGACAGCCAAAATGGTATCCAAAGAGAAAAGGAAATGTATTTTTGGAGACATGGCATGGAACACCGCTTAAAAAGCTTGTATTTGATATGGAGGATGTATATTCTGCATCTCCAACTTATAAAGCTGAGGTATATTCTCAGTCTAGAAAATGGGATTATCTTGTATCTGACAATCCATTTTCTACGGAAGTATTCCAAAGTTGCTTTATGTTCCCAAGAGAGAAGATTTTGGAATATGGATATCCAAGAAATGACTTAATGCACCATCCCAAAAAGGATAAAATTGCAGAGCGTATTAGAAAGAAAGTTGGAGTTCCAGAGGGGAAAAAGACGATTCTTTATGCTCCTACATGGAGAGATGACGAGTATTATGGAAAAGGTCAGTATAAATTCCAGCTTCAATTAGATCTTAGAAGACTCAGAGAAGAATTTGGTGACGAGTATGTAATTTTACTTCGTACACATTATTTTATTGCGGATTCTTTAGATGTGACAGGGGTGGAGGATTTTGCAATTAATGTAAGCAAATACAGTGATATCACAGAACTATACCTAATTTCTGATATTTGTATTACAGACTATTCTTCCGTATTCTTTGATTATGCGAACTTAAAGAGACCAATTTTATTCTTCACATATGATTTGGAGAAATATAGAGATGTCCTTCGAGGATTTTATATTGATATTGAAAAAGAGATTCCAGGACCTCTTTTGTACACGAATGATGAGGTTATAGACGCCATCAAAAATATCGATAAGATTGAAGAGCAATATCACGATCGATACGAGGAATTTTATGACAGATTCTGTGCGTTAGATGACGGACACGCCGCAAAGAGAATTGTAGAAAAGGTATTTCGTTCATAATGTTTCAAAAAATAAGAGCAATGATTAAAAAGATGGTAGTATGTTTCTACCGTATTAGCGTAAAAGTATTGCCGCTAAGTAAAAATATTGTTTTGTTTGAGAGTAATCTGGGCAGAAATTATACGGGAAACCCAAGATATATTTACGAGGAGATGGTAAGAAGAGGGATGGATAAAAAATACCGCTGTGTATGGTTTTTAGATGATCCATCCACTCAGATACCGGGAAAATGTAAGAAAGTAAAAAGAGCACATCTTCGCTATTTATTTTATATGGCGATAGGGAAAGTTTGGTGTTTTGATTCAAGAGATCCTGCCTTTATTGTAAAGAGGAAAGGAGTTACATATATTCAGACATGGCATGGAACGCCGCTTAAAAAGTTGGCACTTGATATGGAGCGTGTTGAGATGGCTTCCACCAATGACATTGATGAATATAGAAAAGAATTTTATGATAATGCAAAGAGATGGGATTATCTCATCTCTCAAAATGCATTTTCTACAGAAACTTTTCGCAGATGTTTTGCTTTTGATAAGACAATGCTTGAGATTGGATATCCGAGAAATGATGTCTTATTTGAGAGAAATACAAAAGAAGAGATAGATAAAATAAAAGATAAACTTCATATACCGAAGAATAAAAAAGTAATTCTCTATGCTCCTACATGGAGAGATAATCAATTTTATGCACAGGGGAGATATAAGTTTGTCTCACCGTTAGATTATGATAAGATGAGAGATTATTTAGGAGAAGATACGATTTTAATTGTCAAATATCATTATCTAGTGAAAGATTCTATTGATTGGAGTAAATATAAAAATTTTATTTATACATTTGATGAGACGTTTGATATCGCCAGTTTATATCTTGTGGCAGATGCATTGATTACAGATTATTCTTCTGTCATGTTTGATTATAGTATTTTGGGACGTCCAATGTATTTTTTTGCGTATGATTTAGAAGATTATAGACAAAATTTAAGAGGATTTTATTTTGATTTTCTAAAAGAAGCTCCAGGTCCAGTTTCTCAGACGACAGATGAGTTGATAAATGATATCACTCATTATAATAAAGAAGAGTGGAATGAGAAGTATAAAGCATTCCAAAAGAAATATAATCACGCCGACTGTGGAAAAGCATCGGCAAAAGTGGTATATTTAATTCACAGTATATTACAGGGAAGAAAAGTAGTTCAAAAAAGGAATGATATAATAAGATGAAAGAGATAGGGTATCATATTTTTGCATTTTTCTTTCGACTGTACTCGTTTTTAGGAATAGACGAAAATAGAGTGTTTTTGGTTATGACGCATGACGATGGCAGAGAGGGAAATGTAGGGACTGTATTAACATATTTAAAAAAGAATAAATCAGACCTGAAATATGCCAGAGTAACGAGAAAAGGAACTGATTTTAAAGGTGAGAAAAAAGCATGGAGAGCATTGCGGTTTTTTCTTCGTACGTCTTATGAGATAGCAAGGTCAAAGTATATATTCTTGGATAATGTATTTTTACCTCTGGCTTTTTGCAAAGTGCAAGATAAAGTAAAGGTTATCCAGCTATGGCATGGCACAGGCACAATCAAAAAGTTTGGGCAAGATGTCAATGAGGGGAGATTAAAAGAACTCGAAAAAAGAGCAAATCAAAAGATCACAGATTTAGTTGTGAACTCAGACGAGACGAAGAAATTGTATGCTGGATGTTTTGGGATTTCAGAAAATAAGGTTAGGGTATTTGGTCTGCCAAGGACGGATGTGTTTTTCAATAAAAGAGTTCAACAAAAAAAATTGGAAGAATTTTACACAGAATATCCTGAACTGAAAGATAAGAAAATCATTTTGTATGCGCCAACGTTTCGAGATGATGAGCTAGTGCATCCGTCTATTGCATTTTCGATAGACAAGTTGATGGAGCAGATGGACGAAAATGTCTGTCTGGCACTTCGTCTACATCCATTTGTTGCTTATTCTATACCATATGAGGGAAAATATAAAAATAGAGTGTATGATTTTTCTCTATATAATAAGTTGAATACCCTGCTATTTGCCACGGATTGTCTTGTCACAGATTATTCATCGATTATTTTTGAGTATGTAGCGTTAAACCGTCCTATGGTATTTTATGCTTATGATTTGGATGAATTTAAAAAAGATGGAAGAGGTTTTTATAATGAATATGAAACCTATGTTCCAGGTCCTGTTGTTCAGTCTGAGAAAGAGTTAATTGAAGCTCTAAAAAAAGAGAGCATAAACCAAGAGGAGATAGAGAAGTTTAGGAAGAGAGCTTACGCCTACACGGATGGAAGGGCGACAAAGAGATTAATTGATAAGATTTTTAATGAAAAATAAAAAAATCCCGCTAGAATAGTTTATAGGCTATTCTAACGGGATTTTTTAAGGATATACTAGTGTTTCTGTTTTTTTCTTCCTATTTTATCAATTAATAAATAGAAGGTTGGAAGAAGAAGGAGGGTTAGAAAAGTCGAAGATATTAATCCTCCGATAATAACTTTTGCCATACCTCCCATCATCTCAGTGCCACTTCCAATTCCGAGTGCCATAGGAAGCATAGACAAAATGGTGGTGGATGTTGTCATTAAAATTGGACGAAGACGAATCTTTCCAGTGTAAATTAATGCATCAAATACATTCATTTCATTTTCCTGTCTCAACTGGTTTGTCGTATCGACAAAGAGAATACCGTTATTTACTACAGTACCAACTAGAAGTAATACACCGAGCAAAGATGGCATACTTAATTTTGTTCCAGTTAAAAATAGGAGCAAGAATGAGCCGATAAAGCTAAATGGAATGGAGACCATAACCATGATGGAAAATCTAGCGGACTCAAATTCTATCGCCATAACCATGAATACAAGTAAAATTGCTGTAGCAATTGCACCATAAATGGCAGAGAATTCCTCGTTCATCATCTCAGTCATAAATGATTCGCTTTGCTTTACACCCTCTGGGAAAATCATTTTATCTACTAAATTTGTGATAGATTCTTCGGCAGCTTCGTTTTCTTTTATTGTTGTGTACATTGTGACAGTTGCCGAGTATAGCTTATCAGCTCTTGAGATAGATTGAGGGCTATTTGTGTAGACAATTTTTGCCACATCTCCTAGTGTAGAAGTTTGACCAGTAGTAGGAGATATGAGAGTGATATTTTTTAGATCTTTTGCATCCTCAAACATATTTTTTGGATATTCTACAGTGACCGTATAAGTCTTATCATTTTTTGTTATATCAATGGTATCACTTCCACTTATTATCATATGGAGAAGACCAGAAATTTGAACTGGTGTATATCCAATACTTGCAGCTTTGATAGGATCAATTTGGATATCAACTTTAGAGCTTTGATTATCCAAGGAAGAGGAAGATCTTATTACTCCATTCACTCCTAAAGATTCTGTTGCCACCATATCACAGGCTTTTTTTAAATCATTTAGATTATCTCCAACTAAATCAATGGTTACTGTGCTTCCTGAAGAGGTCATCCCCTCACTCATGGCCGCAGCTTTATTCTCAGAGATTTCTACATCATAATCTGTTGTATCAGAAACTTGCTCTTGCCACATTTCTACGATATCTTCAGTCTCCATAGAGCGTTTATCTTTTAGAGTGATAGCAATGCTTCCAGTGGAACTAGAGGTACTTGCTGTTAGTCGATAGGTTTCCACATCGTCATTTTCTTTTACCATATCTTCAAGTTTAGTCATAATTTTTTCGACTTTATTTATATTTAAGCCAGGTCGCATCGTGACTTTGATATCAATTTTTCCCTGCGCCATATCTGGAATCAATTCACTTCCTATCAGACTGAGGAGTAAAATAGAGATAATAAAAAGTGCTACGGCAGATGCGAGAACTGTTTTTTTTCTTTTTAAAAGCTTATTCATGACTTTTGCATAAACATTACCTACAGAATCTAATATGGCATTAATTTTTAATTCTTTTTTTTCTGTTGGTTTATATATACCAAAGAAAAGAGGTACGAGAGTGATGGCAGAGATAAGGGACGCTAGTAGGGCAAAGGTAATTGTAAATCCAAGCTCATTAAAGAGCTGTCCAGCCATACCTTTTAAAAGGGCAAGAGGTAAAAATACAACAATTGTCGTGAGAGTGGAAGCGATAACAGAATTTGTTACAAACTTACACCCTTCTAATGCTGCCTGTCTAAAATCAATGACTTCCTCTTTTCTCCTGAAAATACTCTCAATAACAACAATAGAGTTATCTACCATCATACCAACTCCGATGACAAGACCGCCCATTGTAATGATATTGAGTGAAAATCCGATGAAATTCATAATAATCAAAGTTACTAAAACTGAGATTGGCATGGAAGAACCAACGATAAGGCTGGCCTTAAAGTCACCAAAAAAGATGAATAGGATGAGCATAGATAAAACCATACCGAGAATTAAACTGCTTCCAACGGATTTTAGAGAAGACAAAATCATCTCACTTGCGGTATCAATAATAAGAAGTTGTGCAATATCATTTTCTTTATTTAATTTTTTAATTACTTTTTCTACATCATTTGCAACTGCAACATCAGTGGAACTTTGACGTTTTGAGATGGCAATACTGAGATTATCCTTATTGTTATATCGGCTAATCGAGGTCGCCGTCTTTTTTGCTATATGAATATCTGCCACATCTTTTATATGTATCACATTTCCAGCTCTAGTTGTGATTGGAATTGTATTTAGCATACGGATAGAATCATAGTCTTGACTGGAATTTACACTAATATCTTGAGAACCGTGTGTCACTTCTCCAATTGGAATGGAAAAGTTTGCTGTTTTAATCGCCTCAACGACAGAGGACATAGTAAGCCCGTATTGAGAGAGTGCTTCTTCATTTAATTCCACGCTGATATAATCTTTTTGCCCACCAGACACCTCAACTTTTGCCACAGAGCCTAATTTTTCGAGCTCTGGCTTTACAGTTTCGTTGACATAGTTTAGAACTTCATTTTGATCTTGACCAGAGGCGGAGAGCGTCACGCTGGCAGAGGCGTTCATATCAAGTTCCATAATAATAGGTGTTTGTGCTTCTTCTGGCAAATCATTTGCTAAAGCATCGATTGCCTCTTTTAAGTCAGAGTATGTATCATCCATACTTGTTCCGTACTCAAAACTAAATAGGATAGTCCCCACATTTTCATTTGATACAGATTGTATAGAGTCAAGGCCTTTTAATGTACTTCCTGCATCCTCGATTGGTTTTGAGACTAAATCTTCCACCTCTTCTGCGTTAGCACCCGGATAGACGACCGTTACAATAAGCATTGGAAGATTCAAATCGGGAGTTAGCTGTAAATCAAAAGAAAGTAATGAAGAAAACCCAAAAATAATGATACCAATTAAAATAATGATAACGGAAACAGGACGTTTAATCGCTAATTTCGTAATTCCCATATTTATTTGGCCCCTTCCTCTTTATTTTGTTCTTTTATTTCGATAGAAACACCATCCTTTAACTGAGAAGACCACGAAGTAATAACGTTGTCAGAAGTTTTTAGTCCTGTGACAGCGATATTTTCATCATCAGATTTTCCAGTTGTGATGGTAGTTTTTACGGCTTTTCCATTTTTGTCACAAAATACATAGGCTTCTTCATTTTCATAAAAAACAGAGTCGATAGGAATTAAAACAACGTCATCTATGCGGTCTGTTTCAATTTTAACCTTTACCGAAAGTCCAGACTTTAAATTAGATTCTTCTTCCGATACTGGGAGAATAGCCGATATTTTGAAAAGACCTGTTTGGGCATCTACAGAATCAGAGATTTCTGAAATTGTACCTTCATAAACGGAGCTATTATATTCGGCTGTTATTGTTTGCCCAACTTTTAATTGTTTATGGTCACTATTTGTCACAGCAAAACTTAGTTTCATAGATGTGCCCCCTGAGATGACAAGAGCTGGATTTCCAGATGCCACTAGGGAATGTTCTTTGAGAGAAGACTGTGTCACAATTCCGGAGATTGGAGCCTTCACCTCATATAAGTCAAGATTGTACTGGGCACTGTCTAGGGCAGCTTTGGCCTGTTCCACACCAGCTTGAGCGATAGCATTTGTATCATCGGCAACATTTCCGACTGTAAGATTATAGGAATCTATAGCAGTTTGGTACGCAGAATCAGTTTGTTTTATAGATTCTTCTAAAGTAGAAATATTATTATCTAATGTTTTTTTTGACTGCTTCGCTGTTTCAAGACCGCTCTTAGCCTGAATGAGAGCAGATTGAAGAGCGGTTAATTGTTCTTTGAGAGCGTTTGCCTGTTGTTGTGCGGTAAATGCATCTTCTATATTTTGTCCCAAATTTTTGGGATCTTCTATAATAGAGCCGAGGTCTTTGTAAGACTGTTGAAGTGCGAGCAACTGGTTTGTCGTGTCATCAATTTGACTTTCTAAATTAGACACTTGGTTTTCCAATTCCATAATACTGTTTGATAAGTCCACTTGCTGTTCAATCGCTGCATTATACTGCTTATGAGCCGTGTTTCTTGCATATTCTGCCTGAGAAACTCCGGAAGAAGCCGAGATTCCCTGTGCCTGTTTCCCACTTCCCGTTGCCTGAGCAGCACTTGCTAAAGCAGAGTCATAGGCTGCTTTAGCTGAATTATATTGCTGAAGAGCAGCGCTATTGTCGACGGAAAATAAGGTAGAACCTTTTTCGACTTTATCTCCCACCTTTGCGTAAATAGCAGTAATTTCGCCAGAGATAAGAGGGACTACATTGACTTCATCGGCAGAAGAAATTCTGCCTATATATTCATTTGTATCAGATAAACTTCCAATATATGGATGTTTTGTCGTTACTAAAAGACTTATCTCTTGAGTCTGCTCGGTTTTATCGCTATTGCAGGAAGCTATCCCAAAAACAAGACTGATACAGAGGAAACTACATAGAAAAAATTTTCGAAATTTTTTGAGAATCAATATATCACCAACTTTCGTATTTTTATTTATCGTTCTATTTTTATACAAAAATTTCTAAACATTTTTTATTATATCATAAAAAAATTTTGATGGAAACTTACAATTAAAAAAATATGACAAAAAATAGAAGATGATAAAAAAACAGACTATCAGAAAAATTTATGTTTTCTGATAGTCCGTTGATATATTAAAAAATGATAGAATAATAATGAATATATCTATTCCGTAGGGGCATTTTGGTATGCATCTTCCGTAGCAACCTCGATTTTACCACTGATTGTACTTAGTTCTTTGCTTACATTATAATCTTTTGTGCCAAATAAAAACTCATGTGCTTTTACGACATTTGATTTGAGAGTAAGAGGAAATCCGTAGTAAATTCCTTTATAGCGGATATCTTCAGAGTCAAAAGGAAATCCAGCGGAATCCTTGATTTTGTAAAGAGGAAATTCCATTCCAAGTTTCAAAATATCATCGGAAGAAAGACTCGTGGAAATTTGTGGAAGAACAGAATTTAAAACAGCGATTAATTGCTGAGGTTTTTTCATAGCCTGTTCCATAATTGCCGAGATTAATTCTCTTTGATGGCTTGCTCGTTTATGGTCTCCTCCTTCCATATAGCGGATTCTAGAGTAGGCTACCGCTTGGTTGCCGTCAAAAGTAAAAGTTCCCGTGGAGTCGAAATGAGGAGAGAATCCTCCATTTAACGTATTCATATTTGTTATATAATCATTTAAGTTTTTAAGCTCTTTTTCGGTATCGATTGTTAAAGTTACTCCACCTAGAGCATCTACGACATCTGCCATAATCTTAAAACTGACTGTAACGAAATCTGTTATTTGAAGGTCAAGATTACGATTGATAGTACTAATTGCAAGTTCTGGTCCTCCAGTGGCGTAGGCATTATTAATTTTCGTATAATGCCCGTTGATACTTACGTAAGTATCGCGGTAAATGGAGAGAAGTTTCACATCTTTTGTGTTTTTATTAATGCTCATTAAAATAATAGTATCTGAGTTTGTTCCAGAGGCAGTCATATTGCTATCTTGGGAATCTACTCCAAATAGTGCAATGACCTGATAATTTTCCATATTTTTATCATTTCCCTGCGTAATAACTTCTTCTTTATTTAAGTCATATGTCTCAATAGAATTAAGCTTATTTTTTATGACAAAAAGTATAGAGATTACTAAAACAATAATAAGGGCAATGGAAAATACAAGAAATGGGAAGAGACATCCGCCCTTTCTGGCAGTCGGCTCTATATTTTCTTCTATATTTTTCTTTTTTAGAATACTCATTTTACTCATCCTTTCTATAATTATTATATCATCAATAGGCATTCTCATTAATAAAACCTTTAAAAATAGTTAAAAATAGAATTTTAAAATCCAATCCAAGAGACCAGTTTTCGATATAATATAAATCGTGTTCAATACGTCTTCGGATAGAAGTATTGCCCCGAAAACCGTTAATCTGAGCCCATCCTGTCATGCCTGGGCGAACTTGATGCTTAATCATATAGCGTGGAATTTCTTCTTGAAACTTTTCAACGAAGAAAGGTCTCTCAGGTCTTGGTCCAACAAGGCTCATATCTCCCTTTAAGACATTAAAAAGTTGTGGGAGTTCATCAATGCTAGTCTTGCGAATAAATTTTCCAACTTTCGTTACTCTAGGGTCATTGCTTGTAGTCCACTGGCTTTTTTCTTTATTTTTTGATTGCACACCCATAGAGCGAAACTTATACATATTAAAAGTTTTGTTGTGGAGCCCAACTCTCTCTTGAGTAAAAATAATTGGTCCTGGAGAGCTAAATTTTACGAGCAAGGCCACTACTATCATAATAGGAGAGAAAAGAAGAATACATGCTATGGAGCCGATAATATCAATTGCTCTCTTTATGAGACTATTACCAGTATTTGTCAGAGGGACATTTCGAATATTAATAACAGGAAGTCCATCTAAATCTTCGGTATAAGGTCTTGTCGAGATGAAATTATAGTAATCAGGCACAAATTTGGTGTGTACGCCAGATTTTTCACAAATTTTTACAATAGACTCTAGCTTCTCATATTCTCGGATATTTAGAGTAATGGCAACTTCGTCGAGTGAATTGTCGCGTAAAAAATCTGAAAGTTTATTGATTTTTCCGATGACATAAACACCTCTATAATTAAAGTCTTCTGGAAGTCGGTCATCAAAGATACCGTGAATAATATAACCCCACTGTGGATTTGACTTAATGCGGTCAATATAGACGGCCGCTGAGTTACTATATCCAATCAAAATAATATGTTTTAAATTTCTGCCTCGTTTTCTTGTCCTATATAAAATTTTGCGGATAATATAGCGCTCTATCATAATATTAAAACTACAAATAAGATAGAACATTGGCATTAAAGTTCTTGGAATATGGCTAATCTTTCCAAAGAAAATAATGGCGATAATTACAGATACGCCGATGCCGGTAGCTTTGATAATATTAAAAATCTCGGTACTTTCATTTCGATGTCTCTTTGGCTCATATAAGTGGAAGACTGCATATAATACCAAGAAAAATGGTACTATAAATAAAAGGCGTGGCTGGTAATACAAAAAAGGTCTAGCATATCCGGTATCTGGAAAAAATGGTGATGTCAAAGGGCATACAAATCGAAAATAATATGCGAGATTAAAAGAAAGATAAATTACTATAGCGTCAATAAGTACGTGGACGCGATTAAATAATTGTTGATTTTCTTTAATCATTTTTTTACTCCTTTAAGTTAGTCGAAACGAATAAATTTGTTTTTCAGTTACTCATAGCATATATCTTACAATAAAATATTCTAAGAAACAACATATTTTTTTCTTAAAATATTCTTTCTGAAATAATGCGATTGCCTTTTTGATTTTTATGAAAATTCTTTCCTTTTTCTATATTCCGTTTTTTTCCAATATGCAGTAAAAGCAGAAAAATTCTTGTATTTATTGAATATTGAAACAAATAATTATAACAAAAACGACACAAATTTTACACAAAAGACTGATATTATAAATGAAGATAAAAAAAAGTATGAAGCTATCTAGTTTATTAGGAGGAAATAATATGAGTGAATATAATGAAAGAGATAATGAACAAAGATATGACGGATATCAAAGTCCGGATATAATAGATACAACAGCGGAGGAAATTTCAAGTGAAAGTTATGGAAACGATTTCCAGCAAACGCAACAAAATTATCAGGGCAATCAGAGCCAATATAGATATCAATATGGCAACCGTTCATCCAATAATCGTACATCAAGAAAGAAAAAGGGAGGCGGAGCAGGAAAATTTGCAAAGCTTGTAGCGTCAGGTCTTGTTTTTGGACTTGTGGCTGGAGTAGCATTTCAAGGTGTGAATATCGTCTCAGAGAAGCTTCATCCAAAGCAAACCTATACACCGACATTGAATACAGCTTCCACTATTCAAACTTCAAGCAGTGGAGAAAATGCAAATTATGATGTCTCAATGGTAGCTGAGAGTGCGATGCCATCAATTGTTTCTATTACGAGTGTTGTGGAAGAAACCATCAATTTTGGTTGGTTTGGAAGTCAGACTCAAGAAGCTGAGGGAAGTGGTTCGGGAATTATTATCGCAGAAGATGAGGATGAGTTATATATTGTAACGAATAATCATGTTGTAGAGGATGCGAAAAAAGTAACGGTTAGTTTTTGTGATAAAAATACCGTAGAGGCAGAGATTAAGGGAACAGATAGCAGTGAAGATTTAGCAGTAGTAGGAGTGAAGATTTCCGATATCGATAAAGAGACGAAAGAGAAGATAAAAATTGCCGTACTTGGAAATTCAGATGATCTTAAAGTTGGAGAGCCAGCTATCGCAATTGGTAATGCTCTTGGATATGGACAGTCTGTTACAAGTGGCTGTATTAGTGCCACAAAAAGAGAAGTCGCTCTTACAGATAAGACGATGACTCTGATTCAGACAGACGCAGCTATCAATCCTGGAAACAGTGGCGGTGCCTTATTAAATGCGAAAGGCGAAGTAATTGGAATTAATACAGTAAAAGTTTCAGATACGACGATTGAAGGTATGGGATATGCCATCCCTATCACAGACGCACAGCCAACAATTGAGATTCTTATGAAGCAGCAAACAATCCCAGAGTCAGAGCAGGCATATCTTGGTATTACGGGTAGAGATATTACACAAGAATATGCGAGCGGATTTGGAATGCCAAGTGGAATCTATATAGTAGAAGTTCAAGAAAATTCTCCAGCACAGGAGGCAGGTTTATATGCAGGTGATATTATCACAAAACTAGATGATAAAGAGCTATCTGGAATGGAAGCATTGATTAGTAAATTAGGTCAGAAAAAAGCTGGCGATAAAGTTACGGTTACAGTACAGCGTCAATCTCAGGGAGAGTATAAAGAGCAAGCGATAACAGTTACTTTAGGTTCTAAAAAAGATATGCCGTCTACAACTGCGACAGAGAAAAATTCTTATGGACAAAATCAAGGAAGAAGATATCAGTCAGGACAATAGTTAGGAATACCTTACGAGGTAATTATCATATAGATCAGTTTGTCAAATATAGCAAGAAGTTTTTGAAGTGAGTGAGCAGGCAATAATTGCCTGCTTATCTTTTTTTAGATTTCACTTGACATAAGAGAGGATATTTTTTATCTTTATAAAGAGAAAGGAATAAAAATGCAAACGGCAGTTATGACCGTTTAATAAGGTAGAAAGGAGAAGTAGCAATGAAGAAATTGCTTATCATGCTTATGGCATGTAGTCTTTTATTAACGAATTATGGTTGTTCCTCAAAAAAAGATGGGGAGGCAATTACTGTAGAAAAGGAAGAAACAAAAGAGGCAAATATAGATGAGACAGAGGAAATGACGACAGAACAAGAAGACATTGATATACAAGATTTAATGAATAGTGAGCCTTTAAAGACAGAAATATTAGATGAAACTCTGTTTGAAAATCCAAAAGGAATTGAGACAATAAAGCTAAGTATAGAAAAACCAGATAATACTGATGCAAAAAAAGACTCAGCGCAAGTATCCCAAAATGGAAAGATTATGAAAACAGAAACTGGTTCTATATATGATTTAGCT
Source organism: Lachnospiraceae bacterium (assembly GCA_051880475.1). Classification (GTDB taxonomy): domain Bacteria; phylum Bacillota; class Clostridia; order Lachnospirales; family Lachnospiraceae; genus JAUUSJ01. The sequence continues at coordinate 16,828 of JBJEOA010000049.1, forward strand.
TATCAAGAAGAAGTAGAAATAGCAATTGAAGAAGAAAAAATATCTGGCGACTATACGATAGATAATCCACTTGCAATTGTAAACCCTTATGGAACTAGCACGACTTCCCTCTATTTATATTTCGAGACAGAACAGGAGGGACAGCTTGAGTATACAGTTCGAATTAATGATGATAAATCACAAGATTTCACTCGTATTATGTTAAATGATGGACCAAACAATATGTCAAAGACTCATGAGTATTCTCTAATCGGAATTGTGCCAGGCTGCAAAAATATAATCGCACTTCGACTCTTAGATAAAGAAGGAAATGTTCTTGAGCAATCTTCTTTTAGTATAGAGTCAGGAGATTTTCTTGTAGATACAGCTCCTAAGATTGAGATGGTACAAGGAGAGAGCAATAATGCCTTATCCAATGGATTATATGCCCTCTTAGGACATGATAAGGCATTTGAGTCTAATATTTATATGTATGATAATAACGCAAATATTCGAGCTGAGATTGTGTTAGATTCTTATCGAACAGATAAGATTGAATTTGTAGATGACTGTATGTTATATTCTTATACGAATAATAGATTTGCTTTTGTGAATAAGCTTGGAAAGGTAGAAAAAATTTATGGGTTTGAGGGGTATGAGATGCACCATGATTTTGCTTATGATAAATCTCATAATTCTATTATTACTCTAGTCAGCGAGGTAGGTGCTGAGACAGTCGAAGATTTAGTTCTTATCTTAAATCTCGATACAGAAGAGGTTAAGATTATTGATATGAAAGACTATTTAAAAGAATGTTATGAATCAGCTACTTGGCCTACAGAAGATGACGGTAGCAAGAGTGAGACGCTTGACTGGATTCATATGAATACAGTTGATATAAATTCAAACGGGGATATCGCATTAAGTGCGAGGGAAAACAGTGCAATTATTGTTATGGAAAATATATATGATACTCCTAAAATAAAGTATATCATTCATGGAGGCTCTTATTTTGAAGATACAGAGTATGAAGATTTATTACTGAAAAAGGTAGGAGAGTTTGTTCCACAAGCTGGGCAGCATACGACAACGTTTGTTTGGAATTCTGGACTCCCAGAGGGACAATACTATATGCATCTATATAATAATAATTATGCAAGTTCTAAGACAATTCCTGGATTTGACTGGAGCTTATATCCAGGAGTGGGAGGTTTTACAAAGGGAGACCATTCCATGTATTATTGTTATCTTATTGACGAGAATAAAAAAACATATGAGCTTGAAAAAATGATTGAAGTTCCATATTCTAGTATTGTGAGCAGTACGCAGCAGGTTGGAAACAATTATGTCACAAGCTCTGGTATGGCACATTGCTATAACGAGTACGATAAAGACGGTGTGATGATTGCACAGTTTAATTATGACTCAAAAAAATATGCGTATCGTGTGTTTAAATATAGCTTTGAGGGATTTTGGTATGCTCCTTACTAAAGCAGATAATAAAAATAGAATATAAGACGGTCAGTCACAGTTTATTTGGCGAGAATAAGGAGAAAAATTAAAACACCCCCAAGTAGGAGACTTTTTAGAGTTTCTCACTTGGGGGTGTTTTATAGTGATTTTTTATTTCTCTGTCAAGATAGATAAAATTTTATTGCTTCTTGCGATAAATGCTGTCATCTGTTCAGGGGAGAGAGGTTTATTTGCTAAGAGAGCAAGGTCAAAGAGCTGCTCGCAAATAAGATTTACATTCTCACCTTCTTTATGATTTAGAACATACTGAACAAGATTATTATTAGAGTTTAGAACTAATGTAAGGCTATTTGCTGCCATACCGAACATACTTGGGTCCATGCCAGCCATACCGTACATTTTCATCATCTCATCCATTCTTCTCGCTTCCTCAGAGAGTGTAATCATAGAAGAAGTATTTGCATCTTTTAATTTTTCTACTTTTATATTTAATTTATCATTATTTAATGCTTTTCTAAAAATTTCTGTTAAAGCATCCGTTGTTTCTTTTTGTTCTTCTTCGCTCATTTCCTCTTTGAAGTTTTCAGATAAATCAGCGTCGATACGGAAGAACTTCACATCTTTATTGCTTGCCTCTAAGTGATTGATAAATGGAGAATCAATATTATGAGTTAGGTAGACTGCGTCAATTCCTTCTTTCTTAAACATATTGATATATTGAGACTGTACGGCTTCATCTGTCACATAGAAAACTTTATTCTCATAACTTTCCTTTCCAGCTTCTAAGTAGTCAGGTAAAGTTAAGTATTTATTATCAATATTTTTAAATAAGATATAATCTTTCATCTTATCATTAAACTTTGTATCTTTTAGGCAGCCAAATTTAATAAATGGTCCAATATCATCCCAGTATTTTTCGTAGGATTCTCTGTCGTTTTTACACATTCCTGTGAGCTTATCAGCCACTTTCTTTGTGATATAGTCAGAGATTTTCTTTACAAATCCATCATTTTGAAGAGCACTTCTTGAAACATTAAGTGGTAAATCAGGACAGTCAATAACACCCTTTAAGAGAAGTAAAAACTCAGGGATAACTTCTTTAATATTATCTGCGATAAATACTTGGTTATTATAAAGCTTAATTGTTCCCTCAATAGAGTCATACTGTGTATCAATCTTAGGGAAGTAGAGGATACCTTTTAAGTTAAATGGATAGTCCATATTTAAGTGAATCCAAAATAGTGGCTCTTTAAAGTCCATAAATACTTTGCGGTAAAATTCTTTATATTCTTCCTCTGTGCAATCATTTGGTCTCTTATTCCAAAGTGGATTTGTATCATTTAATGGAGTTGGCTCTGCCTTTTTAGGCTCATCGTCGTCCTCTTCAAGTTCTACTTCATGCTCGTCAGAGGAGTCGTCTGTATTTTCTTCCATATCAATAACTTCTGGGATATCTTCCTTAGCTTCTTCCTCCTGTGTATCAGCGTTTGTGAGGTAAATTTCGATTGGCATGAAAGAACAGTATTTTTGAATCACTTCTCTTATACGGTACTCGTTAGCAAATTCTGTACTCTCGTCATTTAAGTAAAGAGTAATCTCAGTTCCTCTTACTGTACGGTCAGATTCCTCTAATGTATATTCTGTACCACCGTCACATTCCCAGTAGACAGCTTTTGCTCCGTCTCTGTAGGAAAGAGTGTCGATTGTTACTTTATCCGCAACCATAAATGCAGAATAGAATCCAAGACCAAAATGGCCGATAATCTGGTCATCATTTGTCTTATCTTGATAATGCTCTAAAAATGCCTCAGCACCAGAAAAAGCAATCTGAGTGATATACTCAACAACCTCGTCTTCTGTAAGACCTAGACCATTGTCGATAAATTTAATTGTCTTATCTTCTGGACTTACAATGACATCAATGCGATATTTTGTTCCCTCTGGAGCTTCGAATTCTCCTATCATATCTAATTTTTTCAATTTTGTGATAGCATCACATCCATTTGAGATTAATTCTCTCACAAAAATATCGTGGTCAGAATAGAGCCACTTTTTAATAATTGGAAAAATATTGTCACTGTTAATGGATAAAGATCCTTGTTTTGCCATAAAAATGCATCTCCTTTTTTTATAAAATATATACTGTTAAAAAAATATTTTTGCGATAGTTTAAAGTACAAATACTGTGTCGATTGCGAAACAAGGCAATCAATCTTTTCCTCATGGATATTTTTTACAGTCATGTCAGTTCACTAGGAAACTATCTTGCTCTAATTATTATAATAATACGAAAGTTTTGGAATGTCAAGAGAAAATTAGCACTCATTTTAAAAGAGTGCTAACAAAATTATAGAAACAACATATAATATAGAAAATATCTTACGAAAAACAAAAAATACTAGCTATTTTCCGCAAAATATGATAAAGTTGCAACTGTACGAGTGCTTGACATTGCAGGTATTTGTATAGAGAAAGTCCAATTATTCATATTTATTTGGTTTCATTAGGCAAATTCTGAGATAAATTTGAGTAAGCCTAATTTGATTCGCTGCATTAGAGACTTTCATAACAAAGTGTTTTTTAGAGAAAAGAAAGAGTGAATTTTATGAAATTATTATCCATTGCGATTCCATGTTATAATTCAGAAAATTATATGAGAAAATGCATAGAGTCATTATTACCTGGAGGAGAGGACGTTGAGATTTTAATTATTAACGATGGCTCTGTTGACAGTACGGCTGAAATTGCCGAGGAGTATGTAAAAAAATATCCAAGAATCGTTCGAGCAATTCACAAAGAAAATGGTGGACATGGCTCAGCGGTAAATACAGGAATTGAGAATGCTACAGGATTATATTTTAAAGTTGTAGATTCTGACGACTGGGTAGATGAGAAGGCATATAAGGAGATACTAGATACATTAACAGAACTAGCTTCTGAGCAGAATGTAGATATGTTTATCAGCAATTTTGTCTACGAAAAGCAGGGAGCAAGACATAAAAAGGTAATGAGCTATCGAAGCGCATTCCCACAAAATCGTATTTTTACGTGGAATGACATTCGATTTTTGCGAAAAGGGCAGTATATTTTAATGCATTCTGTTATCTACAGAACAAAATTATTAAAACAATGTGGTCTAAAACTTCCAGAACATACTTTTTATGTAGATAATATTTTTGTATATTATCCATTGCCTTATGTAAAGACAATGTACTATAAAAATGTAAATTTTTATCGCTATTTTATCGGAAGAGATGACCAGTCGGTTCATGAATCGGTTATGATTAAGAGAATTGACCAGCAGCTTCGAGTAAATAATATTATGATTGATTCCTATAAATTATCGGATCAATCCGTTATTAAAAATAAGAAGCTTCGTCATTATATGAGAAATTATTTAGAGATTATTATGGTAGTTTCTTCTATTATGTTGATTCGTTCTGGAACAGAGGAGAATCTAGAGAAAAAGTACCAGCTTTGGAATTATTTGAAAAAGAAAGATAGTAATACGTATTATCATTTGAAATGGAGTGTTCTTGGAAGAACGATGAATCTTCCGGGAAGAGGGGGAAGAAAAATTTCAGAGATGGCGTATAAACTCGCGCAGAGATTTGTCGGTTTTAATTAGAAATTATTATTTTTCAAAAAGAGATTTATGTAAAATTTAGCGTGAATCTCTTTTTTGTATGAGTTTTATTATTATAGAAACAAAAGGAGAAAAGATGAGTATAGAAATCGTATTTCAGCAAATGATAGTAATTTTTATTATGGTTTTGATTGGCTATTATTTATATAGAACATCAAAACTAGATGAACATTCTTCTAAGCATATTTCGGCAATTGTATCGAATGTATGTAATCCAGTTGTTATTGTTAATGCGGCATTAACAAATACAATAGAGATAGGGATACAAGAGTTTTTCTCAGGAATAGTAGTCTCTTTTAGCCTATATATTGTATTAATTTTGATTAGTTTTATTATTCCTAAACTTTTGCGGGTAGAAAAAGGAACAGAGTTTGCCTATCAAATGATGGCAATTTACGCAAATACGGGATTTATCGGAATTCCACTTGTATCGGCGATACTCCCAGATGCGTTATTTTATGTGACTCTAAATAATATCGCATATAATATCTTTTTCTATACGCACGGAGTTTTTGTTATAGAGAAAGCCGCATCTGAGAAAAAAACAGGACAAAAGCAGAGTTTCTTAAAGAGCTTTATCAATATGGGAACGGTATCTGGCGTGATAGCCCTATTCCTATATATTTTTCCAGCCGATGTACCAACCGTGTTAGATGAAACATTCCACTATGTGGGAAGGTCTACTACATTTTTGTCGATGCTTGTGATGGGAGTCGCTCTTGGTAAAATGGGAATGAAAAATTTATTTATACGAAAAAAAGTGGTATATATATTTATGTTCATCCGATTATTAGTGATTCCGATAGGATTAACTTTGATAATGAAGCTATTTTTTGATAACGAACTATTGGTAGGAGCGAACGCTTTTATGTTGGCAGTTCCAGCGGGAAATATGCCTCTTATTATCGCACAGCAAAATGATATGGATACAGAGATTTTATCTAGGGGAATTATTTTAAGTACCATTTTTTCTATTATTACGATTCCGATTGTGACATTAGTTTTATAAAAAATGAAAAGTGGTGAAACAAGTCGAAAAAGAATGATGGATTTCTATGCAAAAAAGATATATAATAAAAATATAATATATACTGTGATAAAATGATAAGCCTGCTTTTGCAGACAACTTCAAAGGAAAGAGAGGAGGAATTAGGATGAAAAAAAATTTTTTGGAGCAGATTTTGGCAATAATGGTTGCGATGATGATTGTTTTTTCATCGACTATGGGACAGACTCTATCAGCAGAGGTTCCAGCGATTTTAACGGAGGAGACAGCAAAAGAGAGCGATGAGACTATTGGATTAGAAGAAAAAGAAAATTCAATATTACAAGAAGATACCTCCCTAGAAAATGTGGATGAAGCAATACTAGAAAATACAATGGAAAAAAATCTAGAGCAGACACAACAAGAAATTTCTCTAGAGAAGAAAGAAGATATTGAAAAGGAAGATAACCTAGAACAAATAGAGCAAGAAGAGATAAACCAAGAACAGATAAACGAGTTAGAAACTAAAGAAGAGGTAATCAAGGAAAATGAGCCAAAAATCCAAGAAGAAATAGAGGATTTTGATGAGAATAACGTGGAAATAGGGGAAGACGAGATTGCCGTTGGAAAAACAAAGGTTATTCAGGCGTTTGATTATGAGCAGTATTATGAAGAAAATCTAAAATTAGTCAAGCAGTATAATCCTTCTGCTTATTCGGATAGTAAATATGCTCTAAAGCGTATTATCGGAAAAATGAATCAAGAAGTAAATCTCCAAAATTATGGGGCGAGTATTCTTGTTCTTGGACCAGATAATAGTTTTATTTTACAATTTGATACAGAGGAGATGACGGAGCAAGCTTTCTTATCCCTTAGTCAGTTAGAACAATTAAAATATTGTGAGCTTGATATGGCGATGCCTGAGGTTGAGCCAGTAGAGGAGATGGATTCTATAGCGGCGAACGATACAAATTGGAATATAGAATTATTAGAGATAAATAAATATAAAGACTATGTAAAACAAAAAGTGGGAAGTAAAAGCATTACTGTCTGTGTTTTAGATACTGGAACAGAGGCAACTCATCCTAAGTTATCAAACAGAATACTCAAAGGGGTAAAGGGAGCAATCTATACAGATAAGGATGGACATGGAACCCATGTAACTGGAATCGTAGCAAAATGTACGGAAGGGTTAAACGTGAAAATTCTTCCGATTGAAGGAATTGGGGCTTGGAGTTTAGCATCAAATGGAACAAAATTAGCTGTGAGTAAAGGGGCAAAAGTTATCAATATGAGTTTTGGTACCTCGTATGGGACGGGAACACCTGTGAATGTAGGATGCTATGAAGAATTTCATGATGCGATTGAGATGGCTGTAAATGCAGGAGTTAGTATTGTTACCGCGGCGGGAAATCACGGAGATTGTAAAAAGCCGATAGAAGATTATTATGAATGTCCACCACATTTTGGGGTAAAAGACGGTGTAATTACAGTTGCAAATGTGGATAGAAACGAAAAAAGAGCTTGGGATTCTGGATATGGAAAAGCTGTGGATGTTGCGGCACCAGGTACTGAAATTTATAGTACATACTTAAATGGTGGAAATGCGTATATGAGTGGAACTTCCATGGCGGCACCTCATATTACGGCGATTGTGGCGATGATGCGTCTTTTAAATCCAGATAAGACACCACAGGAGATAGAAAATTTATTGAAATCTTACTGTAAAGATAAGGGAACAAAGGGCAGAGATGACTATTATGGACAGGGAATCCCTAAGATGAGCCGAGCAATTATTGCTGAAGAAGAACTAAATAAAAAGCATGTATGGAGTGAAAAATATACAGTAGATAAGGCGGCATCTTGTACCGAGTCGGGTACAGAGAGTATTCATTGTGTAGATTGTGGCATGATAAAACCGGGAAGCACAAGAACAATAAATGCCTTAGGACATGATAAAACTACTACCGTTGTAAAAGCTACTTTGACAAAATCAGGAAGTAAAGTAACAAAATGTAAGAGATGCTCTTATAATAGCAAAAAAACGATTTATTATCCTAAGACGATTAAATTAGAGAGAACAATTTATCAGTATACGGGAAATCCAAAGAGACCAGCTGTTATAGTGAAGGATTCAAAAGGAAAAACTATAGATGCTAGTAATTATACTGTAAAATATGAAGGAAAGAGAAGAGAAATTGGAATTCATAAAGTGACAATTCAGTTTATAGGAAATTACTATACGGGAACGGTCACAAAAACATTTGAAATTGCCGATTTAAGACCAAATCAAAATATTAGTGCAAGTAACTATGAGAAAGTATATAAAGATAAACCATTTAAAATAAACGCTGTTTTAACAAGTGGAGATGGAGTTTTATCTTTTCAATCTAGTGATACGAATGTCGCAGTTGTTGATTCGAGTGGAAAAGTGACCATAAACAAAATGGGAAAGGCTACGATTACAATTACAGCATCTGAGACGGCAAAGTACAAAGAAACGACAAAAAATATTACGATTACGGTTGTGCCAAAACAATTACAAATTGTAAGCTTAAAAAATTCAACGTCAAAAGCAATCAAGGCATCGTGGTCAAAGGATAGCACTGTAACTGGATATGTACTGCAATATGCGACAAATAGTAGTTTTAAAAATGGAAAATCCATATATATTAATACCAATACGACAACTACAAAGACAATAGGGCAGTTGAAAAAAGGAACGAGATATTATATTCGTATTCGCTCTTATAAGAGTATAAATAAAGAAAAATATTATTCGAAATGGAGTTCTGCGCGTTATATTCTGATTAAAAAATAAAAAAAAGAGAGAGGATATATAATAGGATAGTTGACGGAGAAGAGAAAATACTTATAAGAATGTGAGGAAAAAAGAATGGAACATTTGACACAGCAAGAAGTGATGAGATTAGTTTACAAAATAAATGGAGAACTAAAACTTACTTCTGAGGAGGAGGAGAGATTATCTCATACATTAGAGTGTGAGATGTGTGAAAAACAGATTGCACAATGTCTTGAAATTTTAAAATTTATGCAGCCAAGCTATGTACAAAATTTTGTCAGCAATATCGGTGGAAAAAAGCAAGAGTTTTGCGAAGACGACGAGGAATTTGATGAGTTTGACGAGGAAATGGCAGAGTATAAAGCTGATTTTGGAGAAGACTCAAAAATGTGAGGGCTATGCTGTGTATGGGTCAATTGTAAGTGAATTTTTTCTAGAGGATAGAAAAAAATAAAGTAAAAATGAGCTTGTATTATGATTAATTTTTTTAATAGTGATACAAGCTTTTATTAATATTATTAGAAAATAGATACAATTATGTGGTGTTTTCTCAAATTTTAAGACAATTAGACATAATTGTATAGTTGACACAGAAAATTTTATATGATATTATACGACTAGTTTTAAGAGATAGAACGACGAGGGTGTCAGTACCATATGGTATTGGCACCTTTTCTTTTTTCTAACTTTATATAAAACGGTATGATAACTTGAGATAATAATAAGATTTTTTTTAAGAATGGAGGAAAAATATGCGCCTAAATCCAAAGGAACAAGAAAAATTATTACTTCATATGGCAGGTAATCTCGCAAAAGAGAGAATGGAGAGAGGACTAAAATTAAACTATGTGGAGTCAGTTGCCTATATTAGTTCTGAATTATTAGAGCTTGCAAGAGATGGAAAGGAAGTAGTTGAGCTTATGCAGCTTGGAACAAAGTTGCTTACAAGAGAGCAGGTTATGGATGGTGTGGCAGATATGGTACATGAAGTACAGGTGGAGGCTACTTTTCCAGATGGAACAAAATTAGTGACAGTACATAATCCAATCCAATAAGAAGGAGGCGTAGATAGGATGAAAATCGGAGAAATCATTCCAGCAGATAGAGAGATTATTTTAAATGAGGGAAAAGAGGAAAAGAAAATAGTAGTTTCTAATATTGGAGACAGACCAGTACAGGTTGGTTCTCACTATCATTTTTTTGAGGTAAATAAATGCCTAAAATTTGACAGAAAAGAGGCATATGGTTTCCATCTCGATATTCCATCGGGTACATCTGTTCGTTTTGAGCCAGGTGAGGAGAAGGAAGTTGCATTGGTTGCTCTTGGAGGGAAAAAGCGCGTCTTTGGATTAAACGATTTAACTTGCGGTATGGCATGTGAAAAGACGGTTAAAATTGCGATGGATAGGGCATCCAAAAAAGATTTTCTTTAGAAAAATAGAAATAGAGTGATTTGGAAAATAAAAAGAAGAATAATTTAGGAGGGAAACATATATGAGTAATAAAATTTCGGGCGAGAAATATGCGATGATGTTTGGTCCCACAGTGGGGGATAAAGTAAGACTAGCAGATACGAGCTTGGTAATCGAGGTAGAAAAAGATTATACAGTATATGGCGATGAGATTAAGTTTGGTGGAGGAAAAACAATTCGAGATGGTATGGGACAGGCCGTTAAAACGACAAGTGCCAACGGTGCTCTTGATTTAGTTATTACAAATGCCTTGATTGTAGATTATACAGGTATTATTAAGGCAGATATTGGCATCAAAGATGGTAAAATTGTTGGGATTGGTAAAGCTGGAAATCCAGATACTATGGACGGTGTGACGCCAGGAATGGTAGTTAGTGCATCTACAGAAGCTTTAGCTGGAGAAAATTTAATTGTGACAGCAGGAGGAATTGATACACATATTCATTTTATTTGTCCACAGCAAGTCGACTGTGCACTCTATAGCGGTGTCACAACAATGATTGGTGGAGGTACAGGTCCGGCAGATGGAACAAATGCTACGACATGTACTCCTGGACCTTGGAATTTAAAGATGATGTTAAAAGCGGCGGAGGAATACCCAATGAACCTTGGCTTTTTAGGAAAAGGAAATTGTTCCAACGAAGCACCTTTAGTAGAGCAGATAAAGGCTGGTGCGATGGGGCTTAAAATCCATGAGGACTGGGGAGCCACTCCTGCAGTTATCGATCATTGTTTAAATGTGGCAGATGAGTACGATGTACAAGTTGCTATTCACACAGATACATTAAATGAGGGTGGATGTGTGGAAGATACAATCAATGCGATTGCTGGAAGAACGATTCATACATATCACACGGAAGGTGCGGGAGGAGGACATGCCCCTGATATTATTAAGGCGGCAGCTTTTTCGAATATTTTACCTTCCTCCACTAATCCGACAATGCCATTTACAGTAAATACATTGGACGAGCATTTGGATATGTTAATGGTATGTCATCATTTGGATAATAAAATTCCAGAGGATGTCGCTTTTGCAGATTCTAGAATTCGTCCAGAGACAATTGCAGCAGAAGATGTTCTCCATGATATGGGTGTATTTAGCATGATGAGTTCTGACTCTCAGGCTATGGGACGTATCGGCGAGGTCATTACACGTACATGGCAGACAGCATCTAAGATGAAAGATGAGCGAGGTGCTCTCCCAGAAGACGAGGGAAATGGAAACGACAATTTCCGTGTAAAAAGATATATTTCTAAATATACTATTAACCCAGCAAAGACTCATGGAATTTCGGAGTATGTAGGTTCCGTTGAGGAGGGAAAATGGGCTGATTTAGTACTTTGGAATCCAGCATTTTTTGGAGTAAAGCCTGATATTATTATCAAAGGTGGTATGATTATCGCATCTAAGATGGGAGATGCGAATGCTTCTATTCCGACAACACAGCCTGTTATGTATCAACCAATGTTCGCAGCTCACGGAAAGGCAAAGGATGAGGCATGTCTAACTTTTGTATCTAAAGCAGCTATAGACGAGGATATCGCCAAAAAACTTGAATTAAATAAGACCGTTGTTGCGGTAAGTGGATGTCGAGATATTGGAAAGAAAGATATGGAATTTAATAATGCGACTCCAGAAATTACAGTAGACCCAGAGACATACGAAGTAAAGGCGGACGGAGTATCACTTTCTTCTAAGCCAGCGAAGAAACTTCCTTTGACTCAGATGTATAGTCTATTCTAAAGAGTTATCGGATGAAAATGCCTTTCATGTGACAGTCATCGAAGATAAAAGAAGTTGGATAAAAGGAGAAAGAGAATGTTAGGAGTTTGTTTATTATATGTGGGCATTGTCTTAATTAATAATGGTGTCTGCAATTTAGGAAAGATAGATGGAAAATCAGCTGCAGTGATGAATATTTTTACTGGTGCGGTATCTCTTTATTTAAATGGACTTTCCATTATTCAGGGAGATTATTACTCAGCAGGGACAGGATTATTGTTTGGTTTTACATATTTATTTGTGGCAATCAATGGAATTTTTGGCTTAGACCCAAGACCATTTGCTTGGTTTAGCGGATTTGTCGCAGTAAATGCAACGATTTGTGCAGCGATTGCATTTAAAGATGATTATAGAATGGGGATTATATGGATACTTTGGGCAATTCTTTGGGCTACTGGCTTCATTGAGACAGTACTTAAGAAACCACTTGGAAAATTTGTCCCATATTTGCAAATTTTTGAGGGTGTTGTCACAGCTTGGATTCCAGGCATGATGATGCTTTGCCAAGTTTGGTAAGATGAGAAGCTCATATTTTAAAAGTGGAAAAAAGAGGAAGAATATAACGAGGAAAAAATATTATGTTATGCGAGAAAATTTTGGGAAAGATAAAGGATCAACAATTTGAAGGATTAAAAGTAGATTATGTCGATATTGAGTGGCATGAGGCATTTAAAAAGCTTCACAGAAAAGTATCTAGTCTTGGAAAAGAAGTCGGAATTCGCTTAGAAAACGATATTTTAAAGAGGGGCTTAGAACAAGATGATGTTCTAGGTGTGGAGGATGATACTGTGGTAGCAGTTAATATTCCAGCTTGTGAGGTTATTGTAATTAAGGTAGATAATCAGCACCCACATATGAGAGAAAAAGTTTGTTATGAAATTGGAAATAAGCATGCCACAATGTTTTGGGGTGATCAAGAGGGAGAATTTATCACTCCTTATAATGAGCCAACTTTGGTTTTAATGCAAAAATTGCACGGGGTAACTGCCTTTAAGGAAACAAGAAAATTAGATTTTTCAAAGAGCATAGGTTCTTCCATTAATAATCACACTCATTAAAATTTTATATCCACAAGGCATAGTATAGGATGCCTTGTGGCAAGATGAACGGATTAGACGATTTAATAAGGAAGATATAAATTGAGGAGAGTAGAATGCGACAGAGAAACTTGAGAAAGAAATTTTTATTATTGCAGATTAATGATGCTCTTTTTCCAATTGGCGGCTATTCTCATTCTTATGGGCTAGAGACATATATTCAAAAAGATTTTGTGAGAGATGGAAAAACAGCGAAAAGCTATATTGAGCATAAACTAAAGTACGGATTTTTATATACAGAGATGTTGCCAGCTAGGTTGGCTTTTGAGTATGCAAGTGAGGCAAAGATAGAAAAGTTAATGGAACTTGAGGAGATGACACAGGCATCAAAGCTTCCAAAAGAGATTCGTCTTGCCAGTAATAAATTGGCGTCTAGATTTATAAAAACAATATCGAAATTAAGTATTCCTTATGAAAGCGATATTTTTTGTTCTTATTTGGAGCATATAAAAAAGACACAGGAGGGAGCATCAAATTACGCTATTGTATATGGTGTATTTTGTGCGGCAGTTGGCATTTCAAAAGAAGAGGCAATGGAACATTTTTTATATGCACAAACTTCAGCGATGGTTACAAACTGTGTAAAAAGTATTCCTCTTAGCCAGACGGAAGGACAAAAATTATTAACTGCCAGCTGTGAAATGTTTTGTGAGATTTTAGAGACGGTATCTTATTTGGATGAGAAAATGCTTTATTTATCAAATCCTGGATTTGATATTCGAAGTATGCAGCATGAGTTTTTATATTCAAGGATATATATGTCGTAATTTTAGAAATGAGAAGATTCCTTGATAAAAAATGAGAAAAGAATTTTATAATCTTTAGCGGTGGATTATCTTGAAAAATAAAGGGAAAATAGGAGGAAAAAAGTATGTCTTATACCAAAATTGGAGTTGCCGGCCCTGTTGGTTCGGGAAAGACAGCTTTAATAGAAATTTTAGTTCGTAAATTAGCGAAAGAGTATAGCATTGGTGTAATTACAAATGATATTTACACAAAGGAGGATGCAGAGTTTTTGTGCAAAAATAGTGTTCTTCCAAAAGAGAGAATTATTGGTGTGGAGACAGGAGGATGTCCGCATACGGCAATTCGTGAAGATGCCTCTATGAATCTGGAGGCGGTAGATGAGATGATGGAGCGGTTCCCAGATATTGAGCTTTTATTTATTGAGAGTGGCGGAGATAATTTGTCTGCAACATTTAGTCCAGAACTTGTGGATGCCACGATTTTTGTCATTGATGTAGCTGAGGGAGATAAAATACCAAGAAAAGGTGGTCCTGGAATTACAAGATCGGATCTTCTCGTTATTAATAAAATTGACTTAGCACCGCTTGTAGGTGCCAATTTAGATGTGATGGCGAGAGATTCAAAGAAAATGCGTGGGAATCGTCCATTCTTATTTACGAACATCCGAGAAGACGAAGGGATTGATCCTGTCATCGCATGGTTAAAGAGAGAAGTATTGATGGAGGATTTAGTATAATGGAACAAAATCAGTTTCCTAAAACATCAATGCTAAAAGTAAAATCTGCTCTAAAAGATGGAAAGGCATATTTGAGTGATGTCGCTTTTACTGCACCCTTTAAAATTATGAAACCTTTTCCAGTTGGAAAGACGGGACTCCAAGTTCTAGTTCTGACTGCGTCCGCTGGTATTATGGAGGGAGATACACAGGAGCTTGAGATTATAGCAGGTGAGGGAACGAAACTGGAATTTTTGACACAGGCTTACGAAAAGATTCATAAAATGAAAGATGGAGAGGCAGTCAGAAAGACGAAATTAATTGTCGGTAAAAATGCTGAGCTAAAATATCATCCGCTCCCGACAATTCCATTTGCAAAATCTGCCTATCGAAGTGAGACAGAGATTGAGTTGGAAGATGAGAGTGCAAAACTGATTTTTACAGAAATACTATCATGCGGTCGTGCGGCGAGGGGAGAGAGATTTCAGTATCGCTATTACCATAATTTAGTCACAGCAAAGCAGGCAGGACATTATATTTATAGAGACAATACAATATATGATCCTGAAAAATTTGAGATGGAAAAAATCGGAATGTATGAGGGATATACACATTTGGCATCCATGCTTGTCTGTAACTATGAAGTAGGAGATGAAATCTTGAGCCAAATAATGGAGTTATTTGATGAGATGGAAGAGATAGATGGAGCTGTGACAAGGTCGAACCATGGAGACTTGGTTATTCGTATTCTTGGAAAGAGTGGACAAAAATTGACAGAGATATGTAAGAAATTGGAAAACTATATCACTCAGTAAATTATTTCTATTTTTTATAAATTTAGAAAAAATATGATAGAAATGAAGAGTGAAAGTAAAATGAAAAGACACTGAGAAGTTTGTCCTTCCAGTGTCTTTTCATTTATTGTTTATGTATGGATGATTATTATGCAAGAATTGGTTTTAATGCCTCAGATAATTTATCTTTATTTGCCTGTGCCTCATCCAAATCTTTTCCAAGTGTTGTAAAGTAAAGTTTAATCTTAGGCTCTGTTCCAGATGGACGAACGATAACTGTTTCACCGTTATCTAATTTGTAAAGTAATACGTTGGCAGCTGGGAGTCCTGTCTCTTCTGTATTTTGATAATCTGTTACTTTCTCAACCGCATGTCCTGCAATCTCGGATAATGGATTATTGCGAAGATTTTCCATAATTCCTGTCATCTTATCCATTCCGCTAAGTCCTGGGAATTCAAAGCTATCTACTTGATTTAAGTAACGGCCATATTCTGCATAGATTTCTTCCATTCTCTGTTTTAAGGAGCTTCCGATACTTCTATAGTAAGCAGCCATCTCACAAATCAACATAGAACCGATAACAGCATCTTTATCTCTTACATATGGTCCAGCTAAATATCCGTAGCTTTCCTCAAATCCAAAGATAAATCTATCTACTTCTCCAGCTTGTTCTAACTGAGCAATCTGGTCACCAATCCATTTGAATCCTGTTAAAACACTGCGAAGCTCAACTCCGTAATGCTCTGCTACTGCATCTGCCAATGGTGTAGATACGATGGATTTTACTGCTACAGCATTCTTTGGCATAGTGCCTTTTTCGATACGACCTGCACAGATATAATCTAAGAGTAATACACCTACTTCGTTTCCGCTTACTAACTCATAAGATCCATCTGGACACTTCATAGCGATACCAACGCGGTCTGCATCAGGGTCTGTAGCTAACATTAAGTCTGCGTTTGTCTCTTTTGCCAATTCCAACCCTTTTTCTAATGCTGCAAAAATTTCTGGGTTTGGATAACTACATGTTGTAAAGTAGCCGTTTGGATACTCTTGCTCTGGAACAATAGTAATATCTGTAATTCCGATATCTTTTAAAATTTGTGTTACAGGTACAAGTCCAGAACCATTTAATGGACTGTATACTAATTTTAGTCCTGCTGTTTTGCATAGACCTGGACGAACTTGACGAGATTCAATTGCCTCATAAAGAGCTTTCTTGCAATCATCTCCTACAAAACGGATTAATCCTTCTTCTACACCCTCAGCGAAGGAGATATATTTTACACCTGTTAAAATATCTGTTTTTTGAATTTCTTCATATACGATAGCAGCTGCATCATCTGTCATCTGGCATCCATCTGGACCATATGCTTTATATCCATTATATTTTGCTGGGTTATGGGAAGCTGTTACCATAATACCAGCGTTACACTCATAATAACGAGTAGCAAAAGAAAGTGCTGGTACTGGCATCAAAGCGTCATAAATTCTTACTTTGATTCCATTTGCTGCAAGTACGCCTGCTGCTGTCTTTGCAAATACATCACTCTTAATACGGCTATCGTAACTAATTGCTACAGTCTGATTACCGCCCTGTGTTTTTACCCAATTTGCAAGTCCCTGTGTTGCCTGACGTACAACGTAAATATTCATGCGATTAGTTCCTGCTCCGAGAACACCGCGAAGTCCTGCTGTACCAAATTTTAAAGCTACCGCAAAACGGTCTTTAATCTCCTCGTCATTTCCCTCAATTTTTAATAATTCTGGTTTTAAATCCGCATCTTCTAGATCTGCTGCCAGCCAGCGCTTATACTCTTCTTGATACATGTCTAATCTCTCCTTATCTCTCCTAAGTTAATTCGTTTGGTGCTTCTCTATTTCACAAAAATGAAATAAAGAATTATAATTATAGTAATAATATACTATATTTTTTGCTATATGGCAATTATTTTTGAAAAAATTATATAATTTTTTTTGGAAAGTTTGGTTATAGGAGATTCAACTCATTTATCATTGGATAAAATTTTTTTACGATATGTTTCTCTATAATAAAAAATAGTTCCTGAAGAGAAAAGCAAACATATAATAAAATAGTAGTAATAGAAATAGGGAGATGATTTTTTGGCAATCTATATTGTACAGTCAGGGGACTCGGTAGATAGTATTGCAAATCAATTTTTCGTGGACGTGAGTGAGATTATTTATGATAATCAGCTTATTTATCCTTATGAGCTTGCTTTAGGGCAAGCTCTTTTTATTGGAGAAAACAGCTCGCAAGGTGGGCAAAATCAAAGTACGCAGGAAGAGGAAGCTTCCAATGAAAGGAGAAGCCTAAGAGTGAACGGCTACGCCTATCCTTTTATTAGTGAGTGGGTACTAGAACAGACGTTGCCGTATCTTACTGAGCTCTCTATTTTTTCTTACGGTTTTTCAGAGGAGGGAGAGCTAATTCCCCCTGTGATTTCTGAAAATCGCATGATTGAGTTAGCACATTTATACGGAGTGATTCCTGTCCTTACTTTGACTCCTCTTGGACCAGACGGTCGATTCAACAATAATCTAATTACCTCTGTTGTGAATGACGCTCAAAAAATGGATAGATTGATAGAGGAAATTCTTTTGACGATGCAGAGAATGGGATACGGTGGGTTGGATATTGATTTTGAGTTTATTTTAAAGGAAGACAGAGATGCTTTCACTTCCTTTGTTGCACTTTGCGTGGAGCGACTTCACGCAGCTAATCCATATTATCGGGTTTCGGTTGCTTTGGCACCGAAAACTTCTGCTACTCAACAGGGACTTTTGTATGAGGGAAAGGATTACGCAGGACTTGGGGCAGTTGCGGATTCTGTGCTTTTGATGACGTATGAGTGGGGATATACTTACGGTCCGCCGATGGCAGTCGCTCCGATTAATAAAGTGCGAGAGGTTGTGACATATGCCATAACGGAGATTCCGGTGAATAAAATTTATCTTGGAATCCCAAACTATGGATATGACTGGCCACTTCCGTTTGTGGCGGGAACGACGAGGGCGAGAACGCTTGGAAATATTGAGGCGGTTCGAATTGCGGTTCATCAGGGAGCGACGATTCAGTTTGATGAGATTGCAAAGTCGCCGTATTTTCGGTATGAGCAAGATGGCATAGAACATGAGGTTTGGTTTGAGGATGTGCGAAGTATACAGGCAAAGTTTGATTTGATAAAGGAGTTTAATCTGCTAGGAGCGGGATATTGGAACGTGATGCAGCTATTTCGGGCGAATTGGCTATTATTAAATGAAAATTTCATTATAATTTAGGAAATTTTTGTAAAATTTTTGATAAAGATAGTATGTGAAATAAGGCATGCTATCTTTTTTTCATGGAAAAGAGCGATAAAAAGAAGATATATTCATTCTAAGTGAAGTTTACATAGATTTAACATAAACCATATATTTCCTTTATTTTTCTTTGATACATTGTAAATGTCAAAGGAAGAAAGGAGACGCTATGAGAAGAAAAAAATGGATGACGGGGATAAAGCGGTTTTGTGTGATAACGACAGCTTTATGTGTCCTCACAGCTTGTCAGACAAAAAATACACAAAAAGAACAAGTAAAAATAGCAGGTCTTGAGAATATGGGAGCGATTACTTCCATAGCTCGTGAGGAGGGATCTGGAACAAGAAACTTTTTTGTAGATAAAATTGGTCTATTACAAAAAGACAATAGTGGAAAGGAAGTAGATCAGACAAGAGGTGATGCTAAAATAGCAATGGATGCAGATGCCGTTATAAATGCAGTAAGAGAAGACGAAAACGCAATCGGCTATGTATCATTAGGGGGAATCCAAAATAAAGTAGATGGAATTAAGACAGTGAAAATTGACGGGGTAGAGGCAAACCTTGAAAATATTGAAAACAATAAATATATATTAAGTCGAAATTTTTATTTAGCTTATGGAGGAAAATTATCCAATATAGAGCAAGATTTTATGACGTATATTTTATCTGAAGGGCAAACAATAGTAGATAAAAATTATACTAAAATAAAAGATGCCAATACATTTTTATCAGGCAAAGATAAGGGAGTTATAAAAATCAGTGGTTCTACATCTGTAGCTCCACTTATAAAAGATTTGGCGAATGCGTATATGAAAATTAATAAAAATGCTGCAATTACGGTAGAAGAGACCGATTCCACATCAGGCTTAGTGGCAGCGATGCAAAATACAAGTGATATTGGAATGTCTTCTAGAGAGCTAAAAGATTATGAAAAAGAACTTTTAGATACAACAGTCATCGCAAAAGACGGAGTCGCAGTTATTGTAAATGAGAAAAATCCAGTAGAGAATTTGACAAAAGAACAATTAGAAATGATTTATTCTGGAAAAGTAAAAGAATGGTCAGATTTGAATAAGGATGAGCTATATAATTCTGAAAAGTAATACGATATAAACTTGGGCAAAAAAATTTCGTATTATGATTTTGTATGATAAAATCTGAAAATTTGAAAAATCATAAATGAAGAAAACTAATAAAAAATTCATTGAAAAACTTAGGGAAAAGAACGTAGAGAAAAAGGAAATCATTTAGAGAGGAAGGTAAAAAATGAATTCAATTATGGAAACATTGTTTGGGTTATTTGGCGGCTTGGCTTTATTCCTCTTTGGCATGAATATGATGTCAGAGGGGCTTCAAAAGGCAGCAGGCGAAAAAATGAAAAAGATATTAGCAATCTTGACAAAAAATCCAGTGATGGGTGTGCTTGCAGGTGCACTCGTAACAGCAGTATTACAAAGTTCTAGTGCGACGACAGTTATGGTTATCGGTTTTGTAAGTGCAGGACTTATGAGTTTACCACAGGCAATTTCTGTTATTTTGGGTGCGAATATTGGTACGACAATGACAGCACAGTTGATGGCGTTTAAGATTAGTGACTATATTTGGCCAATCGTATTTATCGGATTTTTCATTCAATTTTTGGCAAAAAAAGAGCAGATAAAAAATATTGGTCAGACAATTTTTGCATTTGGACTTTTATTTGTTGGAATCGAGACAATGGGAGGTGTTATGAAGCCTCTCGCAAGCAGTCCTGTCTTTACAAATATGATTGCTCAGGTAGCAGATATTCCAGTACTCGGTGTCTGTGTTGGTGCTCTTATGACATTAGTAGTACAAAGTTCTAGTGCAACAATAGCTGTACTACAAAACTTTGCATCTCAGGCAGGACCAGACGGTGTGACTAGTGTTCTTGGACTTGCAGGTGCGATTCCAATTCTCTTTGGTGATAATATTGGAACAACAATTACAGCTATATTAGCAAGTATTGGACAGTCAAAAAGTGCAAAAAGAACAGCTATCGCTCACAGTATTTTTAATATTAGCGGAAGTTTCTTATTCATCTGGTTCATTCCTTGGTTTGCAAAATTTGTAGAGTGGATTTCTCCAAAGGGAGCAGAGCTAGATATTATATCAAGACAAATTGCGAATGCACATACAACATTTAATATCGTATGTACACTGCTTTGGCTTCCATTTATTTCCGTATTAGTGAAAATTGTGACGACAATCATTCCTGGTGAGGATACTGTGGAAGTTAAGCGTCAAGTATCTAATTATTTGGATCATAACCTTTTAAATCAACCAGTATTTGCTGTTAAGATGGTGACAGAAGAATTAAAAGAAATCTGTGAAAATGTGAAAATGACACTTCTTAATTTGACAAAAGCAATGGAAGAAAATAATAAAGAGAAACTTATGTTAGTGCAAGAAACATGTGATGATATTGAACAGCATAGTGAAGAAACTATGAAATATATGTCAGCATTATTTGCAGAAGGAGCATTGACAGAAAACCAAGCTTCCTATGTGTCCGACATGATGATGGTCATGGAAAATGTAGAACATATCCAGAAGCGCTGCCTAGAGATGGTATCTTTAATTGGAGAGAAAATAGGAAATAAAGATACTTACTCCGAGGAAGCAGATAATGATATTAAAGAAGATATGCGTATGGTAGTTCAAATTTATAATATGGTAATGGACTATTTATATGGAAATAGAAAAGATATAGAAGCGAATCTTGAAAACAGGAAGTTAAAAGTAACAAAGGAAAGATATGAAACTAGAAAGAGAAATATAAAGCGTGTGAAAGATAATAATTGTCAGAGAGAGCATGCGGGTTCCTTTAATGAAATGTTATTTTGTTTAGAGCGTATCACAAATGATTGTTTTAACCTATTAGAAAATGATATTAGTAGTTTTCAGTTTGATACGGTAGAAGGAGAAGTAGTGCAGACTGAGCCTGTCGTGGCACAAGCACAGGAAATATCATCTGCTATCGTTTAGAGAGTTTTTTAGGGCTGATAAATCAGTTGCCTATTATTCAATAGGTAATTATTTATCAGCCTAAAATATTTTTGCGATATTCAAGAGAATAATAAAAATTATGATAAAAATGATAAAAAAATTCTATAGAATTTCTGATAATTATTAATTTTTTTTAAGAAAAAGGGGTTGCACAATCCTTTTTTTACTGCTATAATTTTATCAGCGATTTAAATGGGTAAAGTAAAGTCGAATTATATTGACAAATCGATAATAGTAATACATAGATTAGTACTGTTAAAATTTTACCCTAGATTCATAAAAAGATAAAAAAGATAAAGGTGGAGAGTAAAGATGAATCAATTAGAACAATTAAGAGAAAAACTTGCACAATGTGATGATAAAATTTTAGAGATATTATTAGAGAGAAATAGTATTGTAGAAGAAATCATGACTTATAAAGAACAAAATGGTATGAAGATTTTGCAGCCTGAGCAGGAGGCAAAACAATTAAAACGCATGAAAACGCAGCTAGAAGGCAAGAAACATATCAATGAAGTAATGAGTGTATTTAGAAGTATCAATAAAAATAGTAAGAGAATTCAGGCAAAACAGCTCTTTAACTATAATATCTGTTTAATTGGCTTTATGGGAGCTGGAAAGTCCACAATTTCAGATTACTTAAATACATTATTTGCGATGAAGGTTGTAGAGATGGATCAGCTTATTGTAGAGCGTCAGGGCATGAGTATTCCAGATATCTTTGAGATTTACGGAGAACCTTACTTCCGCAATCTTGAGACAGAACTCTTAGTTGAGATGCAGGAAGAGAAAAATGTAGTAATTTCTTGTGGCGGTGGAGTTCCTATGAGAGAGAAAAACGTAATTGAGATGAAGAAAAATGGACGTGTCGTTTTACTAAATGCGAAGCCAGAGACAATTTTAGAGCGTGTCAAAGATGACCATAATAGACCTCTCCTTGAAGGAAATAAAAATGTAGATTTTATCGCAGATTTGATGGGCAAACGTCGTGAGAAATATGAGGCTGCTGCCGATGTTATTATTGATACAGATAATAAGACGGAACTTGAGATTTGTGAAGAGATAGTACAAAAATTACTTGAGATGGATGCGTAAGAAAAAATGAGCCTTACAGAAAATGGAAATCTGTAAGGCTCATTTTTTTGATACATAATTGGATTTATAATTTATAAAGCATGGAGTTTTATACTCCGGGAGGATTGCTTTATTAATGGCATATAATAAATAATTTTATCAGATACTTATCCCTAAGATAAATATCCCTCTCTTGTAAGGAAATTAAGAACATTACGTCCCTCGAATGTTCCATCGATAATTCTTCTAGCTCTTTGGCTATCTCCGATATTCATAATCTCAACATCATCCCCTGCAAATGCATTGGAAATTTCTGTGAATGGAGCATTATATGCACGCATTCCAAGGCAGACAAATCCATAGTCAAATGGAAGTTCTCTCTCTCCGTTTGTATCTTTTACAAGGAAGGAGCTTTCTTTTACTTCAAGAAGAGCGGTATTGGTAAGCTGTGCTACATTGTATTTAGCCATTGTGCATTTCATATCATTTTTTGATACAGGGTCTAAGTCTTTTCCGATGACTGGCATCATTTCAACGATAGATACTTCTGCTTTTCTTGGAGCGAAAAATTCAACAACGTCAAGTCCAACAGCACCGCCACCGATAACAACCACTTTCTTGCCTTCTAAATCCTCAGGGAAATCATTTATATGATTAATCATATCAAGGATAGAATAAACTTTTGTGCCTTCTTTTCCAAGCTGCTCAGAAAGTCCCTTGATAGGAGGAAGTAAAGGAGTAGATCCAGTTGCGTTTACAATAAGGTTTGGATGGAAAGAATGAAGCATCTGTGGTGTTGCCTCTGTGTTTTTAAATACGAATAAGTTATTTAGGCCATTTACACGATTGATTAAGTAGTTAGGGAAATCTGCAAGTCTACGTTTTGCAGGAATTTTGGAGATTTCAGTAGCGAGACCTCCTAAATGGTCTTCTTTTTCTAAGAGGAAGGTAGTGCATCCAACCTCAGCAGCTGTACATGCAGCTTCCATACCAGCTGTTCCATCGCCGACAACGACAACATTACAATTTCTATTAATTCTTTGTTTTAAGTAAGGTTCTCCCTCTAATACAGATGGGTTTACTGTACAACGGATTGGACGGTTAAACCCGATACGGTTTCCAGCACATCCGATATTACAGGAGATACATTTTCTAAGACAGGCTTCTTTTCCAGTTGCCACTTTATTTACCCAGTTTGGCTCTGCGATAAGTCCACGTCCCATACCGATTAAATCCGCATCACCGCTTGCTAATACTTCTTCTACGGCTGCTGGATCTCTATAATTACCCATACTGATACAAGGTTTTCCAAATTTCTCTTTTACGGCTTTTGCCATATAAGAGCGCCATCCATCTTTGAAGTAATTAGCGTCAATCTGATACTGAATCGATCCGTTTAATCCACAAGATACGTCAAAGATATCTACTTCGTCATTCAAATATTCAAGATATTTTAGTGTGTCTTCTAGAGTATTTCCGCCTTCCATTAACTCGTCAGCACTTAATCTTAAGAGAATTGGGAAGAAAGGACCAACCTGTTTTCTAACCTCATCGATAATCATACGACAAAAACGTGTTCTATTTTCGATAGAACCTCCAAATTCATCTGTACGGTCATTATAAAGAGGAGAGAGGAACTGGCTAATTAAGTAAGAATGTCCTGCGTGAATTTCTACTGCGTCAAATCCAGCTGTCTGAGCTCTCTTAGCAGCCTCACCATATTTCTTTACGATACGCTCAATTTCTTCTCTTGTTAAAGGACGAGGAATTTCTCCTCCATCTTTGGAAGGAATATTAGAAGAGGAAACTGGCTGCATACTTGTACGAGCTGACATTGCAGATGCACCTGCATGATTAATCTGAATTGCGATGCAAGTGCCATGTTTATGTAAGTTCTCGCAGAATTTATAGAGTCTAGGGATATAGTTGTCATGGTCAATACGAAGCTGTGTTGTTCCGTTAGAGCCTTCTGGAGAGTCTACACTTGCATTTTCTACAATAATAAGACCAACACCTCCCTTTGCTCTCTCTTCATAATAGTTAATATGGAGAAAACTCATCTCACCATTTTGTTCGCCATAGTTTGTTCCCATAGGCATCATAACGATTCTGTTTTTTATTGTCATATTTTTCACAGTAAGTGGAGAAAAAATATGTTGATAATTAGATTTCATAAGAACCCTCCTTGGTTAATATTAATAAATCGTTTTCTTATATGTTAATTATATAACGACTAAAATGATAAAACAAATTGATAAAATACGATAAATAATAGAAAAAATTTATAATACAATGTCAAACTTGGAAAATCATAATATGAAAATGGAAAGGATAGAAGAAAAAGTACAACTTATAGAAAATGTATGATATAATAAAGGAAAACGATAGAAAATTACCATGCCTATAAAAATAGGCATTATATAGGAATCAAAGCACTAATAATATATAGGAGGAGAGTATGAACTTAAACCATCTTTCATATTTTATAGCACTGGCGAGAATCGAGCATTATACGAAGGCGGCGAAGAGTTTATCTATCTCACAGCCAAGTCTTAGCTATGCAATATCAACTTTGGAGGAAGAATTAGGCGTTCCATTATTCCAAAAAAACGGAAGAAATGTCACTATGACAAGATATGGAAAAATGTTTTTAAATTATGTGGAAAGTTCAATGGATGTTTTGCAAAGAGGGATTGATTGTGTAAAAGAAGAAGCAAAGATTTATGGGGGGCGTTTATCCATAGGATTTATTTATACACAAGGGAGTCAGTTTGTACCAAAACTTGTGAAAGAATTTGTAAAAGCGAGAAAAGGGGATAAAATTGATTTTCAGTTTCAAAATGATGCCACTGTGAATTTAGTAAGAGATTTAAAAGATGAAAAGTATGGAATTATTATTTGTTCTAAGGTGGAGGGAGAAAAGGAGATAGATTTTTATCCAGTAGCAAAAGAAAAGTTAATAGCAATTGTTCCACTTGACCATCCGCTTGCGGAGAAAGAAACTGTGACTTTAGCGGAGTTGGGAAATTACCCGCAAATTGGATTTCCACCGGCTAGCGGTCTTCACTATGTGATTCGAGAACTTTTTGAGAAAGAGAGAATAGACCGTGAGATTGTATTTGAAGTAGAAGAAGACAGTGCGTTGGCTGGTATGGTATCGGAGGGATTTGGGATTGGAATTGTGCCAGACGTTCCAGCAGTACATAATTTGCCGTTAAAGTATTTGTCAATTGAGGGGTTAGACTATCAGAGGTATATTTATATGGGTGTCTTAAAAAATCAGTACCGTAACTCGCTGACGGAGGAATTTATACAGTTTGTTAAAGATAACTATGTGATTGTGGAAGAATAGGTATAGGTTTTGAAATAGTGAAAATAGACGCCGAGAGAGCAAGCAGGTATATGCTCCGAAAACACGTTCGTTCCCACGATTTTTCGACATACGCTGATTTATGCTGCTCCCGTGAAACTCGCTTTGCTCAAACAGTCACTCCCGCAGCAAAGCTAAGTATATCGAAAAATCGCTCCACTCTCTATTGTTTGTGGAGCATATACCTGCTTGCTCTCTCGGCTGTGTATTGGCGTTTTTCTTAAATATCATCTCCTAAAAATATTATACTTTATCTTTATCACAAAGAATATCTTTTAGCTCGTCTTATAGTCAAATTCCTTTGCCGTATAATCAATAACAAATTTCTTAAATGCCTCAATAACAGGAGGTTGATATACTCCTTTTAGTGTAGCCATATAAAAATTGCGGTGCCAGCTTGGAGAGACAAGCGGCAATTTTTTTATATTTAATGTATCAAGGAGTGGCATATCTGGCACAATTGCAATTCCAAATTCATTAGCTACTAGTCCGGCAGCCACTTGGTCTTCTTCAATCTCATAAGAAATATCGGGATAGGCATTAATAGATGCAAAAAGGCTATCGATAATATGGCGAAGACCGCTTTTTTTCTTAAAAATAATTTGTTTGTATTCCAATGTATCCTCAAGATTTACCTCCGTTTTCTTTGCGAGAGGATGTGTAGGAGGAACAATTACGACTAAATCTTGTTTTGCGATTGGAATGAATTCAATAGATGGCTCATTTTCGATTTTGGAACAAAAGCCGATATCATATTTTCTTTCCTTTAATCCTTCTAAAATATCTGTTGTAAGTCCGCGGTCACAAAAAAGATTAAATTCAATTCGTTTACCCTCATTGATATCTAAAAACTTTCGTATAATTTTTGGAACAAAATCAGCTCCTAGTGTGCGAAGAAAGGCTAGGTCAATACCGCCTTCTCCCTTACCTGCTAATTTCATATCCTTTACAGAGGCGTCTAATTGCTTTAAGACAGCCTCGACATCTTCTAAAAAAGCACGTCCATATTTCGTTAAAACAACATTTCGTCCCATTTTTTCAAAAAGTTGAATTCCAAGTTCATCTTCTAAAGAAGAGATAGCATAGCTTAGGCTTGGTTGAGTGATTGCGAGTTTATCCGCTGCCTTCGTGTAATGCTCTAGGTGGGCCAATGTCTCGAAGTATCGTAAATGATATAAATTCATAATAACTCTCCTTTTCTTAAATTTAAATAAATATAGGTATTTTTTAACGGAGATGAAAGTCCGATTGTATATACTGTTTCTATAGTTGCTCGCTGAATGGGATCTTCATTGTTAAAAGTTTGTCCAAGAACGAAGATAGATAAGAACTGTTCTTAATACCTATTATAACAGATATAATGCTATAAAACTGATTGAAAAATTCTATAAATAAAACTGAAATTACTAATTTGTTTTATATTTAACAATATTATATAATAAAATCATCCAAAAACGAAGGTGAGTAAAAGATATTACTTGATAATTTTAGACAATGATGTAACAAAGAAAGAATTTAGGAGGATGAAATAATGTCAAAAAAATACCCTATTACAATTAGTTCATGGACACTTGGAGATCAGTGCAAATTTGAGGACCGTGTTATTGCAGCAAAAGAAGCAGGATACGACGGAATTGGACTTCGCGCAGAAACTTATGTAGACGCTTTAAATGAAGGATTATTCGATGAAGACATTTTGGCAATCCTAGACAAGCATGAGATGAAGGTAACAGAGGTAGAATATATCGTACAGTGGGCGGATGATAATCGTTCTTATGAGCAAAAATATAAAGAGCAGATGTGCTTCCATATGTGCGAATTATTTAACGTAAAACAGATTAACTGTGGTCTTATGGAAAATTATTCTGTAGAGCATACAGCACAGAAATTAAGAGAGCTTTGCCATAGAGCTGGAAAATATATTATCGGTGTTGAGCCAATGCCATATAGCGGTATTCCAAATATGAAAAAAGGATGGGAAGTGGTAAAAGCAGCTGACTGTGAGAACGCACAGCTTATTTTAGATACATGGCATTGGGTAAGAGCAAATCAGCCAATCGACTTAGAAGTAATCAAAGATATCCCAGCAGATAAGATTGTATCTATTCAGATTAACGATGTTTGGGATCGTCCATACGCAAAGAGCATTTTAAGAGATGAGTCCATGCATGATCGTTTAGCACCAGGAACAGGTATTGGTTGTACAGCTGATTTCGTGAAAATGGTAAGAGAAAAAGGAATTGAGCCAAATGCAATCGGTGTAGAAGTAATCAGTGATGCTATTTTGGCGACAGGATTAAAAGAAGCTGCAAAGCATACTTATGATAGTACAAAGAAAGTATTAGAAGAAGCATGGCCAGAGGCACTCTAAGAAAGATAAAAAGATAAAGATAGAAGGGAGAAAGATCATGAATTATAAAGCAATGTTTCAGCCAATTCAGATTGGACCTATGACAGTAAAAAATCGTTTTGTCGTTCCGCCAATGGGAAATAACTTTGCAAATCCAAATGGATGTATGAGCGAGCAGTCTGTTGCATACTATAGAGAACGTGCGAAAGGTCAGTTTGGCTTAATCACAATTGAGGCAACAGTTGTACATAAGGGTGCAAAGGGTGGCCCTAGAAAACCTTGCCTTTATGATGATTCTAGCATTGAGAGCTTTAAAAAAGTAATTGATGCTTGTCATGAAGAAGGTGCAAAAGTTTCTATTCAGTTACAAAATGCAGGTCCAGAAGGAAATGCTAAAAATGCGGGAGCTCCAATTACAGCTGCGACAAGTATTCCATCTGTATTTGGAAGAGATATCCCTCATGAGCTTACAACAGAAGAAGTATATAAATTAATCGAAGGATATGGAGATGCAGCAAAGAGAGCTATGAAAGCTGGCGTAGATGCGGTAGAAATTCATATGGCTCATGGATATTTGGTAAGTACTTTCTTATCTCCTAGAACAAATAAGAGAGTAGATGAGTTTGGCGGATGTTTTGAAAACAGAATGCGTTTCCCTAGACTAATTATCGAAGATATTAAGAAAAAAACAGAGGGAAAAATTGCTGTTTTAGCTAGAATTAACAGTGATGATGAAATTTTAGGTGGACTTGATGTTCACGATAGTGCAACAATCGCAGCTTATTTAGAGGATTGTGGACTTGATGCTCTTCACGTATCTAGAGCAGTTCATATTAAAGATGAGTATATGTGGGCTCCAACAACAATTCATGCTGGTTTTTCCGCAGAGTTAGTAGAAGAAATTAAGCGTGCTGTTACAATTCCTGTTATTACAGTAGGACGTTATACAGAGCCACATTTTGCTGAGCTTATGGTAAGAGAGGGAAGAGCAGATTTAGTAGCATTTGGTCGTCAAAGTTTAGCTGATCCACATATGCCATTAAAAGCACTAGAAAATAGACTTGAGGATATGACACCATGTATCGCTTGTCTTCAGGGTTGTGTGGCAAATATGTACGCTGGAAATCCTATCTGCTGTCTGACAAACCCATGTCTTGGAAAAGAATCTACACCGATTGAAAAGACAGAAAATCCTAAGAAAGTTATGGTAATTGGTGGCGGTGTCGGTGGACTTTGTGCAGCTTTCTTAGCACAAGAAAAGGGACATCAAGTTGACTTATATGAGGCAAAGGAGATTCTTGGCGGAAATATGAGACTTGCTGCTTATCCTCCTGGAAAAGGAGATATCACAAACATGGTTCGTAACTATATCCATCGCTGTGAGAAAGCAGGCGTAAATATTCATATGAATACAGAAGTCGACTTAGACTTTATCAAAGCTGAGAAGCCAGATAGTGTTATCGTGGCTACAGGTTCTAAAACTTTAATTCTTCCAATCGAGGGAATTGAAAATGAGGCAATTATCCACGGTTCTGATTTATTGGAAGGAAAAAGAGGTGCAGGAAAGAAGGTTCTTGTTGTCGGCGGTGGAATGGTTGGATGTGAGACAGCTGCATTCCTTGGAGAGCAGGAGCATGATGTGACCGTTATCGAGTTTAGAGATACAGTTGGAGCAGATGTTATCCATGAGCATAGAGTTTATTTAATGAAAGATTTCAAAGAGTATGGAATCAAAGAAATCACGGGAGCAAAAGTTTGTAAGTTCTTTGAGGACGGAGTAGAGTACGAGACGGCAGACGGCGTTCATCATGAGACAAGGGGATATGATTCTGTTATTCTTTCTATGGGATATCGAAACTATGATCCAATGAGTGAACAAATCAAAGAAATCATTCCTGAGACTTATGTAATCGGTGATGCAATCCGTGCAAGAAGAGCACTTGATGCAACAAAAGAGGCATTCGATATAGTAGCTCAGTTATAAAAATTTTTATAAATATATTTTACAAAAGACAAATTAAAAATACTTACAAAAGATAAATTAAAAAGATTTATAAAAGGTAAGATAGATGATATGAATCTGAAATCTTAGGCAAAAAAAGGAAAGGGAGAAAAACAATGGAACAGAGAATTAAAGGAACAACTGGTTTAATGGCATTGATTGGAAGTCCTGTAGGACATTCAGGTTCTCCAGCTATGTACAATTTTAGCTTCCAGTATAATAATCAAGACTATGCTTATATGGCATTTGATATTAAGGAAGACCAAGTACCAGCAGCATTAGATGCAATGCGTCTTTTCAAGATGAGAGGATGTAATGTAACAATGCCTTGTAAAAACGAAGTGGCAAAGCATATGGACGAGTTATCTCCTGCAGCTAGAATCATCGGTGCGGTTAATACAATCGTAAATGAAAATGGAAAATTAGTAGGACATATCACAGATGGTATTGGATTCGTTCGTAATTTAAAAGAAAATGGAGTGGAAGTAGAAGGAAAGAAAATCGTTGTATTAGGTGCTGGCGGAGCTGCCACTGCAATTCAGGTACAGTGTGCTCTAGATGGAGCAAGAGCTATCTCTATCTTCAATCAGGATGACCCATTTTTAGCAAGAGCAAAATCTACTGCTGAAAAATTGGCAAAAGAGACACCAAACTGTGAAGTAAAAGTATTTTGTTTAGATGAAGAAGATACATTAAAGGCTGAGATTGCTGAGGCTGATATTTTAGTAAACGCAACTTTAGCAGGAATGAAGCCACATGATGACCTTACTTTGATTAAAGATACTTCAGTGTTCAGACCAGAATTAGTAGTGGCAGATGCTGTTTATAACCCACCTGAGACAAAAATGCTCTTAGAGGCGAAGGCAGCTGGATGTAAGACAATCGGTGGAAAAGGAATGCTTTTATGGCAGGGAGCTGCGGCTTATAAACTTTACACAGGTGTTGAAATGCCAACAGATGAGTACCAGAAATTCCAAGAAGAGCAAGCAAAATAAGTAATCGTATATCTTTGCAAGCGAAATAAATGATAGCATATCTTTAATCACGAAATAGTTTTTATTTATCAAACAGATATATCTGCTTTTGTAGGTAGACATCAATGAAAGATTGCGGGGATTCTAAATAGCGATATGAATTTAGAATCCCTTCTCATTTAAAAATGCTTGTGTTTTTTTTAACAAGAAGAGAGGGCATAGAAAAATAGTGAGGAGTAAATTGCAAAATAAATTTAAGAAATATATACCAATAGAAAAGACTTATGAGTTTGAGCAGTGAAATTACGGCGGTTCTATTGGCAAGTTTCAGAAAAAGGGGTATAATCATTTAAAGCGTTATAGTGAAAATTTTTATGAATAGGAGAAAGAAATATGAGTACAGTAAAAGTTAGAAATATCGTACTTGGCGATGGAATACCAAAAATTTGTGTTCCTATTGTTGCAGTAACAAAAGAAAGTATTCTCGAGGAAGCAAAAAGTTTTGCAAATATTCCTGTAGATCTCGTGGAGTGGAGAGTAGATTGGTTTGAAAATGTATTTGATTTAGAAAAAGTGAAAGATACTTTGGCAGCACTCCGAGAAGTTCTTGGGGAAACCCCAATTTTATTTACGTTTCGAACAGCAAAAGAAGGTGGAGAGCGTGAAATATCCAAAGAAGATTATTTAAATTTAAATAAAGAGATTGCTAAGACAAAGCTTGCGGATTTAGTCGACGTAGAAGTATTTACAGGGGATGATATCGTAAGAGATATTATTTCAACTGCCCATCAAAATGATGTAAAAGTAGTGGCATCAAACCACGATTTTGATAAGACACCAGCGGAGGAGGATATTATTTATCGTCTTCGAAAGATGCAAGATTTAGGTGCTGATATTCCTAAAATCGCAGTAATGCCAAAGACAAAACTTGATGTCTTAACACTTTTATCTGCTACAGAAAAAATGAGAAGTTTTTACGCAGATCGCCCTATTATTACAATGTCAATGGCGGGAACAGGGGTAATCAGCCGAATCTGTGGAGAAGTATTTGGCTCTTGTTTAACATTTGGAGCAGCGAAGAAAGCCTCTGCACCAGGACAGATGGGTGTGGAAGATTTAAGCCAAGTGCTTTCCTTATTGCATAAGAGTTTATAAATGAAGTGGCCAAGATAAAATAGGAAACTTATTTTATCTTGGCATTTGACAGAGGATTTTATAGTTAATAAATATGCGAGGGAGGATGAAATCTATGAAGATTATAAAATGGCTGGATAATAATCTAGAAGAATTTTTGATGGTTATCTTTTTACTGGCAATGACTATAATCATGGGTGTACAAGTGCTGTCAAGGTATGCATTTGGGGCATCTTTGTCTTGGTCAGAGGAGATTACGAGATATCTTTTTATCTGGTCTGGATTCATCAGTGTCAGTTATTGTACTAAAAAATGTATTTCTATTAAAATTGAGCAATTTGTTGCGGCATTTCCAAAGAGAGGAAAGGCATTGTTCAAGATTATAAATCACACAATTGAGATTATATTTTTTATTTATTTAATTCCTTTTGCAATTTTATATTTGCGCTCTGCGATTGAGAGTGGACAGGTAAGTCCAGCTTGTGCAATACCAATGTATTATATTCAGGCGGCTCCACTTGTAAGTTTTATTTTAGTATCGATTCGTATTGTGCAAAGATGGATTGCAGAATTTAAAATATTGCTTGGAAAAGATAAAGAAGAGGAGGAGAGTAAATAATGTCACCAGTTGCAATTTTTATCGCATTTGTTGTATGTATGATTATTGCGATTCCGATTGGTATCTCACTTGGAATTGCGGCAATTTTACCAAGTGCATTTGACGCCTCCTTCACAGCGAGTGGACAGTTTGTCATTCGGTCTATGCTAGGGGGAATTGATAGTTTTCCACTTCTTGCAGTGCCAATGTTTGTATTATCTGGTATTATCATGGCAAGAGGCGGTATTTCCAAAAAGCTTTTTGACGTATTTTCCTATTTTTTAGGAAAACTAACGGCAGGTATGCCTTGTGCAGTTATTGTTACCTGTCTTTTTTATGGGGCAATTTCAGGCTCAGCACCAGCTACCGTTGCGGCGGTTGGAAGTATGACAATTCCAATCTTATCAGAACTTGGATATGACAAGAAATTTGCTACAGCGATTGTGGCGGTGGCGGGAGGATTAGGTGTTATCATTCCACCTAGTATTCCATTTATCATGTTTGGTATGGCATCGGGAGAGTCGGTAAGTGATTTATTTTTAGCAGGTATTATTCCAGGTTTATTGATTGCAGCACTTCTTATGTTTTATGCAATTTTTTACTGTAAGAAAAACGGTGAGGATAAAGAAAAAATCGCTAAAGTTGTGAGTGAACTTCACCAAAAAGGACTATTTTCTGTTTTAAAAGAAAGCTGTTTTGCTCTTCTTAGCCCAGTTATTATTTTAGGATGTATTTATTCAGGGGTGGCATCTCCGACAGAGGCGGCTGTAATTTCCGTATTTTATTCCTTAATTATCAGCATCTTTGTCTATAAAACAATTAAAATAAAAGATATCTGGGGAATTTTAGTAGAGGGTGTTAGAACTTATAGCCCACTTTTATTTATTTTGGCAGCTTCTATCGCATTCTCAAGAGTGCTTACCTTAATGCAAGTTCCACAGCAAGTTAGTGCTTGGATTTCTGTTAATTTCACAAATGAAGTTATTTTGCTTTTAGTTATCAATGTATTTTTATTATTGGTTGGTATGGTAATGGATACGACACCGGCAATTCTTATTCTATCACCGATTTTACTTCCAATTGTTACCAATATCGGTATGGATCCAATTCATTTTGGTGTTATGATGGTTGTAAACCTTGCTATCGGCTTTGTAACTCCTCCGATTGGAGTAAATCTTTTTGTGGCAAGTTCATTAACCGACGTGCCAGTGATGGAAATTGCAAAAAAGGCGATGCCACTCATTGGTTTCTTCCTACTGGCATTACTCTTTATCACATTTATACCACAGATTAGCTTGGCACTTTTATAGGAGGGAATGTTATGAGATTAAAAAAGTTAGCAGTAATTGGTTTCACAGCTCTCCTCTTTGTGGGAACTTTGGGTTGCTCTTCTAATCAGGGAAATGATGAGGTTCAGCGCTACGCATGGCCTCTTGGAACATCAAGCCCAGAAGATACCGTAACACAGATTTATGCACAGAAATTTGCCGATGAGGTGAGCAAATTAAGTGATGGAAAAATGAAAATTCAAGTCTATCCAAACAGTACAATCGGAGGAGACAGAGAGCTTCTTGAGACGTGCAAAGACGGAGATATTCCGTTTGTTGTGCAAAATACAGCTCCGCAGGTTACATTTTTACCTGACACAGCGATTTTTGATATGCCTTGTGTCTTTGACACGATTGAGCAGGTGCGAGAATGTGTAGATGGGCAGGAATTTTACTCTCTCATGGAGCAGGTTTATTTAAAAGGTGGATATCGTCTGCTTGGGTATGCAGACCAGGGATTTCGTATTATGTCCACAAATAAAAAGATAGAAAAGTTTGAAGATTTTAAGGGACAAAAGATTCGTACAATGGAAAACTCTTTCCATATGGATTTTTGGAAGAAATTAAAAGCGAACCCAACTCCTATGACATTTAGTGAAGTTTATATTGGACTTCAGCAAGGAACAATCGACGCCCAGGAAAATCCTTATGAGGTTATCGTTTCTAGTAAATTATATGAACAGCAAGACTATGTGGTAGAGACAAACCATCTTCCTCACTTAATTTCTCTTATCGTGAGTGATGATTTCTATCAGAGTTTAACAAAGGAACAACAGGCAATCATTGACGAGGCGGCAGCACTTGCAAAAGACGAGGCGAGACAGGCATCTGATAATCGAATTGCAGACCGCATTAAGACAATCGAAGATAGCGGTACAGAAATCTTGACATTAGATGACGAGACAAAAGCCAAAATCCGCGAGACAGCACAGCCAGTCTACGATAGAATTAAAAAAAGTGTAAGTGAAGATATTGTAAAGGCATATCTTGGCGAATAGACGAATAAATAAAGGAAAAACCCTAATTCTCTCATAGTTGAGAGGATTAGGGTTTTGTACTTTAAGCGTTTTGCTTTATGCTTTTATACAGTTTACTTTACCTATTTGCTCATAGGGAAGCTATCGCTGTCTTCATCATTAAATACGCAGTAAACCATGTTTTCTTCAGGTTTTACATATAAGTCAAGTTTCTTTAAATCTTTTACTATATTTCCATTTGCCTTCCAAATCTTTTTTGCAGCTGCAATAAAGTCTTTTGTATCAGCTTCAACTCCCTGATATTGTAAATAAATATTAGATTTCATACTCATAATATACTTAAACCTCCTAAATGTTATAAATTTTAACATGTCTCCCTTCAAAGTTTTAAGCAAGTTAAGAATTTTTTAAACTTAAAACGAATCTATTATATAATATTTCAATATAAAAATCAATGAAAAACTTCTATAAGGAAATATCATAAAGGACAGAAAGTCTTTATGATAAAAAAGAAAATGACGATAATATCTTCCGTTGTTTTGCTTGACTATAGTCGAAAAAACATCTATAATATTAATAGTCAAAAAAACATCTATAAAACCCATGGAAAACTTTTTGATGTAGCTATGTGAAAATTTGTGCGAAAAAATTTAGGGGAAAGGAAGGTTAAGAAAAAATTTAGCGAGTAAAATTAAGTTGATACGAGAATATAGGAGAGAAAAGGATAAAAGGAGGAACATATGAAAAGAGTACAGACAGGAATTATCGCAGCAATATTAGCATTTAGTGCAATATTT
This sequence comes from Lachnospiraceae bacterium, assembly GCA_051880475.1. GTDB lineage: Bacteria > Bacillota > Clostridia > Lachnospirales > Lachnospiraceae > JAUUSJ01. The sequence continues at coordinate 53,280 of JBJEOA010000049.1, forward strand.
TTATATCCAATTCAAGCTTTTGCTGATGTAGAGCCAGACAAGGAAGTGAATTTAGGAGAGGACCCTTTATATGGAGGGGATATGATTGCAGGTTCTATTGATGAGGAAGATGGCATTGCCGCTGTCGAGGTTGATACAAGTAAACAAATTTATAGCTATGAGACATTAGAATCGGATATCGCAGCTTTGACAAAGAAGTATAGAAAATACTGTACGTCAAATATCATTGGAAAATCAGCGGATGGTCGAAACATAAGAGAAGTAATTGTCGGAAATAAAAATGCGAAAAAACATTTAGTTGTAATTGCCAATTTACATGCGAGAGAATATATGACGACAATGCTTACAATGAGACAATTAGAACATTATCTAATTAATTATAATAGTAAAATTGGAGGGACTAAAGTTTCTACTGTTTTAGACAAAGTTGCAATTCATGTTGTCCCATCGGCTAATCCAGACGGAACAGCTATCAGTCAGTTTGGATTCAACCGAATTAGAAGTTTGACGTTAAGAAATAATTTAAAGAAGATGGGAGGAAGTTCTACTACTTGGAAAGCAAATGGAAGAGGAACAGATTTAAATCGCAACTGGGATATTGCATTTAGAAGAGGTGGAACTCCAGGTTATTCAGGATATCACGGTCCATATGCGGCGAGTGAGTCAGAGACAAAGTCAATTGTAAAGATGGTAAATCGTATTCAAAGCAGAGGGACAATCGTTGGAGTTATCAGTTACCACTCCACAGGTTCTATTATTTATGGAAGATGTGCAAGTCAAGCGACTTCCTCGGTAAAAACAAATACAACAAAAATGTATCAAGTAGCACAAAGATTAACATCTTATAGTTTAATGCCAGTGGAAAGTATTTCTTATGCTAATAGCTGCGGAAGAGAATATTTCCTTTATACGAAAAAACTTCCTTGCATTACAATCGAGGTGGGAAGAAATCCATGTCCGTTAAAAATAAGCGAATTTCCAGCTATTTGGCAGAGAAATAAAGATTTAGTGTTTGAAGAGGCGAAACTTTTTGCATAAGAAAGGAAGGAGAAAATGAGGAAAAAATTGATAAAAGGAGTTACACTGATGGTAGCTATTTTGCTCAGTGTAAATATGACAGTAACACCAGCTGTACAGGCATTTACCGTAGAAGAGTCACAAACTCCGATAAATTCCCTTGACGAATCTATTTGTGTGGAAGAGAATACGTTATTTGCAAGCGAGCAAGATAATGGAACGGGTGAAAAAGAAAGTATTGAAACAGTAATGGAGCAAGCGGAAGAGCAAAGCAGCGAGGATGATACAAGTAAGCTAGAGGAGTCAACAGAGGAATCAACGAAGGATAATTTAAATAAAGAGGAATCAACAAAGGACAATTTAAATGAGACAGAGCAGGTAGAAGAAAATCTAATAGGGAGCGAGTTTGAATTAGAGCAGATAGAAGAAGAGCCGATAAAAGAAGAGCCAATAAAAATTGAGTTAGAACAGGAAAAACAAGAGGAAATTGGACTAGAATCGGTAGAAGAAGTAACTAAGCTAGAGCAAGAAGAAAAAAAAGCAGCTATGGAACATGAATTAGAATCTGCTAGGGAAAAAATGAAAGAGATGGCGGAGCAATTCGATACGATTCAGGCGGTTGCTACAAAGGGAACTTGCGGAAAAAATTTGACTTGGCATATAGAAAATGGTAATATTCTATATATTGATGGTACAGGGAAGATGGATGATTTTTTGCTATCGCCATGGTATCAACATGAGGAAACAATTGAAAATGTCTATTTAAGTGATGGAATAACAAGTATAGGTGAAGAGGCATTTGTATATTGCACCAATTTGAAGCAAATCAGCATACCAGAGACAGTGACAAGTATAGGAAAATGGGCGTTTGCGTACTGTTATAATTTAAAATCGATAACCCTTCCTAAAAATATAACAAAAATAGAAGATAATGTATTTTATAACTGCAGTCGTTTAACCACAGTAAATATACCAGAAGCTGTGACAAGTATAGGAAAATTTGCATTTGATAGCTGTAGCAAATTAAGTCAAATCATTTTGCAAAAAAATGTAACAAGTATAGGAGAATCTGCATTTTATGATTGTAGTAGCTTAAATGAGATAAGCATACCAAAAAGCGTGACGAATATAGGAATGTGGGCGTTTGCGTACTGCAGCAATCTAAGTAAAATAACTATTTTAAATAAAAATTGTCAAATTTATAGTGTGCCAGATACGATTAGCGATACTGCCATCATCTATGGTTATAGCAATTCTACGGCTCAAAAATATGCCAAAAATTATAGTAAAAGATTTAAGGCATTAGATGTGAAGTCTACTACATATAAGATTACTTATGATGCAAATGGAGGAAAAGACGCTCCAGCCACACAGATAAAGGAAAAAGACATTGCACTTACTTTGAATAAAGCAAAGCCTACAAGAAAAGGTTATACATTTCTTGGTTGGGCTACAAGTAAAACAAGTACGAAAGTAGCCTATGCACCAGGAGCAACTTTTAGAGAAAATAAAAATTGTACACTCTATGCTTTATGGAAGACAAATATTTATAAGATTGCTTTCGATAAAAATGGCGGTACAGGAAGCATGGCTACCATGTCTTGCAATTATAATAAAAGTTACGCACTAAAAGCAAATACCTTTACCAAAAAGGGATATATATTCCAATGTTGGAATGCAAAGCCAGATGGAACTGGAAATAATTATGCTGACAAAGTTACAATAAAAAATTTATCATCCATTAATGGAAAAACAGTGACACTTTATGCAAAGTGGGAGCCAATAAAATATACAATTACATATCAGTTAAATGGTGGAACAAATAATAAGTCTAATCCATCTTCTTATAATATAGCGACATCGACTATCACTTTGAAAAAACCAACAAGAAAAGGTTATACATTCGACGGTTGGTATACAAGTTCTAATTATAAGACAAAAGTGACAAAGATTAGTAAGGGAAGCATGGGAAATAAAATATTCTATGCAAAATGGAAAGTAAATACCTATAAGATTGTCTTTGATAAAAATGGTGGTACAGGAAGCATGGCTACCATGTCTTGTAATTATAATAAAAGCTATGCATTAAAAGCAAATACTTTTAGCAAAAAGGGATATACATTCAAATGCTGGAATGCAAAGGCAGATGGAACTGGAAATAATTATGCTGACAAAGTTACAATAAAAAATTTATCGTCCATCAATGGAAAAACAGTGACACTTTATGCACAGTGGGAACCTGAAACTACATAATTGCATATCAGCTAGGCGGTAGAAGAAATAGAGAGTAGGTCAATCGCTCGCAGATGAAAGAAGATAAATTTCGACTGTATACTGTGAAAGGGGTTAATCATGAGGAAAAAATTAATTTATTTTTTTAATATATTTCTATGTCTTATGTTATTTTCGATTAAGGCAGATGCAGCGACAATAAAATTAAATACAACGAGTAAAACAATAGGAGTGGGAGATAGCTATCAACTGAAAGTAATAGGGACAACGAAGAAAGTGACATGGTATGTGAGTTCATCTTCTGTTGCATCTATTAGTTCAACTGGAAAAGTAAAAGGAAAAAAAATAGGAACAACAGTTGTGACAGCAAAAGTTGGCAGTCAGAAATTAACTTGTAAAATTGTGGTGCATAAGCATCGATATACTGTAAAGACGACAAAGGCAGCGACTTGTACAAAAACAGGGATAAATACATACACTTGTTCTTGTAAAAAATCTTATAAAAAAACAATAAAAGCTAAAGGGCATACTGCTAGTAATTATATTGTCACGAAACAGCCAACAAAGACGACAGATGGATTAAAACTAAAAAAATGTACGGTATGTGGAGTGATTTTAGAGAAAAAAGTTATTTTAAGTGAAAATAAAAAAGAGCAGGAATTTGTGGGAAAGTATGAAGCATCTAAGAAAACAAAACAGTTGATTATTGTAAATTATAAAGGTGGTTCAGATGCTACACTGAGTTTCCATGAAAAAGCGAGTGATGGGCTTTGGCATGAAGTATTCTCAACTTATGCTTATGTGGGAAGAAATGGAATAAATAAGAAAAAAGAGGGAGATGGAAAGACTCCGACTGGAACCTTTAATATTAAAATGGCTTTTGGAATTAAAGCAAATCCAGGAACGAAGCTCCCATATACAAAGTTGACAAATACGATGTACTGGTGCGAAGATAAAGCTTACTATAATAGACTTGTTGATGTGAGTAAAATAAAACATAAATGCAATGGAGAGCACCTCATTTCTTATACAGGACATTATAATTATAGTATGGTAATTGATTATAATAGTAACTGTGTCTATGGAAAGGGCTCTGCAATTTTCCTTCACTGTACGAAAACAAGCAAAAAAACAGCGGGATGTGTCGCAATCCCAGAAAGCAAGATGATAACATTATTGAAAAAAGCAAAACCAGGAATTAAAATTGTGATTTCATAATTTTTTTTAATTCAAAGGAAACAAATACAAAAAAGAAGGAAGAACAGAGAAACTCTGACTATTAATTTTTTAATCTAATGAAAAATAAAAGTCCCAACATCAATATTGGGACTTTTATTTTTCATTTTCATCTGCATCTGGTACAAATTCCAAAATATCTGGAATTGTGCAGTTAATTGCTATGCATAAGTTATTTAATGTTTTTGTGGTTATTGGCTTTCCGCTTCTTAATCTTTGAATAGTATCAGGCAAAATGCCATATCCAATTAATTGATACGTAGAAATATTGCGCTCTTGGATTGTTTTCCAAAACGGATCATAAGAAATCATATTTTATCACCTCAATCACAAAAATCATAACATGATTTTTCATCTATTTATACACGTTATACTATCTATTTTCTGTACACACAATATTTTATACAACTATATTGTGAAAATTTCCAATAATAACAATAATAAGTTATACAATAATTACAAACTATAGATAAAATACAACAAATATTGATTTTTTTTTGCAATTTTGTTTTTATAATGTTGAGTTATATTTGCAATGCTATTATGTATGATTATCGAATAGTTTATAATATTGTTGACTATAGTCATTAAATCATCTATAATAATTATAAATTATAGTCATTAAATAGTCTATATAAAAATGTTTATAATTGCAAAATTATAGTCGTTAAAAAATCTATATAAAAATGATTTATACTTATTAAGTATTAGTTTTATGAAAAAGGAGAAAAATTATGAGAGAATTAATTGAAGGAATAACTAACTTAGAACTAACTAAACTTATGATGAATACACGAGAAAAACTTGCTCAGGGAGATCCTATATATATAAAGCAAGAAAAAATAGTTGAAGAAATAGAAAAAAAGTATAAAACTATCGAGTTATCAGTTGAAAAGAAAGAAATTATCGAAAAATATATCGAAGAAATACGGACTTTAGAACAACAGTATGCAGATATTTCTTATATATCAGGTATGAGGGATATGATTACTTTTTTAAATCGTCTAGGTCTTTTAAATGCTAATTGAATTAATAATATATATATTTCTTAGAGTATGAATTACTCATGTACGAATGAACCAGAGATTTGCGGATTTATGACAAATGAATATAAAGCAGGGAAAGTTTCTATTCTTAAATGCGATCAATGCTGTGATGGGTATCTTATTGTTAAACAAGGAAAAGAAAGAATGAAAAATAGATTCACTATATTACTGTATTAATTTAGTGTAGAAAATAAATAAAAGCTATGGTATGATAAATGCGAAAAACAGTTTTATTATCCTTATAGTATATAAGATACGATATAGAAATAAAAATACTCATTTAAGAGGAGGCTAAAAAAATGATATCAATTATTGATTATGATGCTGGAAATATAAAGAGTGTGGAGAAGGCTCTGCAGCATTTAGGACAGGAAGCGATTATTACACGAGATAAAGATGTGATTTTAGAGAGTAGTCATGTGATATTGCCGGGTGTTGGTTCTTTCGGGGATGCAATGGGAAAGATACGAGAATATAAGTTAGAAAATGTAATTTATGATGTGGTAGATAAAAAAATTCCATTTCTTGGAATTTGTCTTGGACTTCAGCTTCTATATGAGACGAGTGAAGAGAGCGAGGGAGTAACTGGACTTGGCATTTTGGAAGGAAAGATTACAAAAATTCCAAAACAGGGAGAGTTAAAAATTCCTCATATGGGATGGAATTCTCTTGATATTGCTCCAAATGCAAAATTGTTTAAGGGTATTGAGAAGAATCCATATGTTTATTTTGTACATTCTTATTATCTTCAGGCGAAGAGAGAGGAAGAAGTGGCAGCCACGACAGAGTACGGTGTGCATATTCATGCCTCTGTAGAGAAGGGAAATGTATTCGCCTGTCAGTTCCATCCAGAGAAGAGTAGTACAGTAGGATTGAAAATTTTAGATAATTTTGTAAATTTATCATAATTGAATTGATTGGAGGAAGAAAAATGCATACAAAGAGAATCATTCCTTGTCTTGATGTTCATGCGGGACGAGTAGTAAAAGGAGTTAATTTTGTAAACTTACGAGATGCAGGAGACCCAGTAGAAATTGGGGCAGCTTATGATAAAGCTGGGGCAGATGAGTTAGTATTTTTGGATATCACTGCTTCCTCAGATGCCAGAAAAACAGTGGTAGATATGGTTAGAAAGGTTGCGCAGACTGTATTTATTCCGTTTACAGTAGGTGGAGGAATCCGAACAGTGGAGGATTTTCGAGAAATTTTGAGAGAGGGAGCTGATAAGGTATCTATCAACTCTTCCGCCATTAATACGCCAGATTTAATCTCAAGGGCAGCAGATAAGTTTGGTAGCCAATGTGTCGTAGTAGCTATTGATGCCAGAAGAAGAGAAGATGGAAGTGGATGGAATATCTACAAAAATGGTGGAAGAATCGATGTCGGAATTGATGCTATCGAGTGGGCAGCGAAGGTCGAAAAATTAGGGGCAGGAGAAATTTTGCTTACAAGCATGGATTGTGACGGGACAAAAGCTGGCTATGATATTGAGCTTACAAGACAGATTGCAGATACTGTATCCATTCCAGTTATTGCGTCTGGCGGTGCGGGAACAAAGGAACATTTTTATGATGCACTTGTTGATGGAAAAGCAGATGCAGCACTGGCAGCTTCTTTATTTCACTATAAAGAATTAGAAATTAATGAGGTAAAGAAATATTTACAGGGAAAAGGTGTGCCAGTGAGGTTATAATGTATTTTTTGTATTATAGGAAATTGCTCGGTTAGAACCTTTTGCCAGTTTTGGTTCTTTTTATCGTTGTAGAAAATGGAGGTAAATAGTATGAGTGATTTCATTGAGGATATCATTATTAAGGAGTTTGGGGAGAAGAATGTAGAATATTTATTGCAATATTCGTTAATGATTAAGTATTTGGAAAAGAAAACAGCGTCGTTTGATAAAGACGCAAAGGCGAGAGGTTCATTTGGAAATCTATATGCAATATATGCGGTGGTGAAAGACTACATTGATAAAAAAGAGGATGATGTGGAGTACTCTATGTACGAAGGAATGAGATTTAAAGATGCTCTCAGTATTGCAAGAAGTCTTCCTTTTGGAGAGAAACTTCAAAATCATGCCCTAAATCACAGATGTAATCAGGAATTTAAAGGATTGTTTGGAGAAGAAACTGAAGTGCCAATTATTAGACCTAGAAGAGGTTTATATAAAGCAAATGAAAAACTATTAGAGGTCGAAATCGAAAATAATCGTTTTCTTAATATTGCACCTGCTTGCATTCAGATAATTAAGAAATATATAGAGTTAAAACAATCTAACTTTCAAGATTTTTTTGATTCATTAAATTTACTAAAATCATCTGTAGATAGTGATCCACAGGAGGCATATGATTTTATTGTAGAAACATTAAAACCATCTTCAGATGCAAGAATATTTGAAATAGCATCATATGTTATCATGAAATATCATTATATAGATCAGAAGGTGGTTTTCAAAATTGGTAGTGAAGAAAAAGAAATGCCATTGACAATATATAAGGTTAGTAGAACCAATGCAAATGATGGTGGCATTGATTATATTATGAAGCCACTAGGAAGAATATTTCAAGTTACGGAAACATTTGATTTTAATAAGTACTTTTTGGATATAGATAAATTAGTGCATTATCCAATTACATTTGTAATTAAGCAGGATATATCGCCAGAAGATGCGAAGAAAAAAATTGCAGCAGACGCAAAAAATAAATATTCAGATGAGACTCTTTCTCACTATTTATCATGTTTTGAAGAGGTTATCACTATCCCTGTTTTGAAAGATTATTTAAATGATAATATTAGGAGAAATTATTTGACGAATATGGTTGATGAGTTAATCGAGCAATGTAAAGTTGAATACAATTTTTAGGAGATTTATATGATTAATTTATTTGAAAATGCAGATTTTGAATATGCTAGCTCAGACAATTCATTAGTGATTTATAATGATTGTATGGATACACTGAAAAAAATGAAAGAGAAAACGGTTGATTTGATTTTTGCAGACCCCCCATACAATTTAGGTAAGGATTTTGGAAATGATAGTGACTTGTGGACTGATAGAAAGAAATATCTTGAATGGTGCTATGCTTGGATTGATGAATGTTTTAGAATATTAAAAGATGATGGAACATTTTATTTAATGAATTCAACACAGAATATACCATATATTTCTATTTATTTGCAGGAACATTATTATATTGTAAATGATATTGTGTGGGCTTATGATAGCTCTGGTGTTCAATCAAAGAAGAAATATGGTTCTTTATATGAGCCAATTTTAATGGCCACCAAAAATGAAAAGGTTAAATATACTTTCAATTATCAAGATATATTGGTTGAAGCAAAAACAGGAGCAAAAAGAGGACTTATCGATTATAGAAAGAATCCTCCACAGCCGTATAACACGGAAAAGGTGCCAGGAAATGTGTGGGAATTTCCGAGAGTGCGATTTAAAATGGAGGAGTATGAGAATCATCCATCACAAAAGCCGGAAGTTTTATTGGAAAGAATAATTAAAGCATCAAGTAATGCGGATGAAATCGTTTTAGATCCATTTGGTGGTAGTTTTTCTACATCAGCAGTAGCTACCAGATTAGGAAGAAGAGCTATCAGCATGGATATCAATAAGGAATATTTTAAAATAGGAATTCGTAGAACAGGAATTGCTAAAGTCTATGGGGATGAGGTGCTTCAGAAAGATAAGAGCCGAAAAACAAAAAATACTTCAAAAAAAGACCATAAATCTTTATATCAAACAGTTAGTTAAAAGTCATTGATTGTAGCAGAGTAATTGTATGGCAAATCAAAGCTTTTGCGGTTGTATTATCTGCAATAGTCCATGTTGCGATTTGCTTTAAAGATTATAAAAAAAGCTACAAAAAGAAACTCCTAATCCCCTCAAGATTGAGGAAATTAGGAGTTTCTTTTTAATGATTTTAACTATTCTAATTATCTAAGTTCTTCTTAGCCGTAGAAAGCATCAACTTAATACGATTAATCTGATTTACCTCACTTGCACCTGGGTCGTAGTCAATTGCCACAATATTTGCCTTGGGATGCTGATAGCGAATTTCTTTAATAACTCCCTTGCCGACGATATGGTTTGGTAGGCAGGCAAATGGCTGAGTACAAACGATGTTTGGCACACCGCTGTGGATAAGTTCCATCATCTCACCAGTTAGGAACCAGCCCTCACCAGTTTGATTACCGAGCGACACAAAATTTTCTGCCATTTTTGCTAAATCCTCGATATGAGCAGATGGAGTAAAATGCTTACTCTTCTTTAACGCATCATTGATAGGCTTTCTACATTGTTCAATTGCCTGAATACCGAGCTTGCAAAGAGCAGCAGATTGTTTTGATTTTCCAAGATATTTCGCCTTAAAGTCTGTATTATAAAAACTATAGAGCAAGAAATCAACTAAATCTGGAACGACTGCCTGCGCACCTTCCGCCTCGAGGAGTTCCACTAAGTGATTATTTGCATCTGGAAGAAATTTTACTAAAATTTCTCCTACAATACCAACCTTTGGTTTTTCGATATGTAATCTTGGAAGTTCATCAAACTCTTTAATGATTGCTTTTACATTTTTCTTAAATCCAGAAATAGTAGCTTTCTCCAAAGAATCTTGACAAATTTTCAGCCATTTTTTGTGAAGAGCATTGGCAGAGCCTGCAACTTTCTCATAAGGACGGGTTGCGTAGAGAACTCTCATAAATAAATCTCCGTACAAGAAAGCTTGCACTGTGCGTTTTAAAAATGGTGCACTAATCTGAAATCCCTCATTTTTTTCAAGTCCCTGAACACTAATGCTGATGACTGGAATATGTCCGTATCCCATTTTTCCTAATGCTCTTCGAATAAATCCGATATAATTACTAGCACGGCATCCTCCGCCTGTCTGAGTGATGGCAAGAGCAACTTTATTTAAGTCATATTTTCCAGACTCAAGTGCATTGATTAATTGTCCGATAACAATAAGAGAAGGATAGCAGGCGTCATTATTTACATATTTAAGTCCTGTATTAACAGCAGATTTTCCCATTTCTGGAAGAATTTCCATATGCATATTAGAGTAATCCGCGGCAGCTTGAAGTAAATCAAAATGAATTGGTGACATCTGAGGAACTAAAATAGTATAGTCTTTAGCCATCTCTTTTGTAAATTCAATACGCTCAAAAGCTGCGGAAGATTCTATTGGCTCCACACATTGTTTGTGGCGGACAGAAACAGCGCTAAGGAGCGAGCGGATACGAATTCTAGCGGCTCCTAAATTATTCACTTCATCAATTTTTAAAACAGTATAAATACGTCCAGACTTGGATAAAATATCATTAACCGCATCTGTTGTGACCGCATCTAGACCACAGCCAAAAGAATTTAGTTGAATCATTTCAAGCTGCTTATTTTTCTTTGCATAGTTGGCAGCACGGTAAAGTCTAGAGTGATACATCCACTGGTCAGATACGATGAGCGGACGCTCCACTTGACTTAGATGACTGACGGAATCCTCAGATAGAACTGCCACATCATAGGAAGTGATAAGCTCTGGGAGTCCGTGGTTAATCTCAGGGTCGATATGGTATGGACGACCTGCCAGCACAATTCCTGTTTTTCCAGTTTCAGCAAGGTAGGCTAAAGCTTCTTCTCCCTTCTTTTGGATATCTTTTCTTACCTGCTTGGCTTCAGCGTAAGATTTTTCTACCGCAGATGAAATTTCCTTTTTGCTAATCGAGAATTTTCTTCCAATCTCATCGTAGAGTCGCTCTATCAATGCTTTTTTATTATCGAGAGCCAAAAATGGATTCATAAAATGAATGCTCTTATCTTTTAACTCTTCCACATTATTTTTGATATTTTCTGCGTAAGAAGTAACAATAGGGCAGTTATAGTGATTGACGGCGTCCTTTGTCTCATTTTGCTCATAAGGGATACATGGATAGAAAATATTTTTAATTCCCTTCTTTAAAAGCCACATAATATGACCGTGAGCAAGCTTTGCAGGATAACATTCAGATTCACTTGGAATGGATTCAATGCCAAGCTCATATATATTTCTAGAGGAGCGAGGAGACAGAATAACACGGAATCCAAGCTCTGTAAAAAACGTGAACCAGAATGGATAATTTTCATACATATTAAGGACACGAGGAATACCGATTTCCCCTCGTTTTGCCTCATTTTCAAAAATTGGTTTATAGCCAAAAATACGTTTTAATTTATAATCATATAAGTTTGGAACCGTTTCTTTTGTTTTATTTACCTTTCCAAGTCCACGCTCACAGCGATTTCCTGTAATATATTGTCTATCACCTGTGAAATGATTGACTGTGAGGAGACAGTTATTTGTACAGCCCTTGCATCTTCTCATATCTGTGTGAAAATCAAGTGTTACAATATCATCAAGAGAAAGCATTGTACTTTCCATACCGTCTTCATAGTGGTCTCTTGCGATAAGAGCTGCACCGAAAGCTCCCATAATACCAGCAATATCTGGTCTTATAGCATTGCAGCCAGAAATCAACTCAAAGGCGCGAAGAACAGCATCGTTATAGAAAGTTCCGCCCTGTACAACAATATTTGTTCCAAGGTCTTTTGGAGAAGTCAATTTAATAACTTTTAATAATGCGTTCTTGATAACGGAGTAGGCAAGTCCGGCGGAGATATCGCCGACTTGAGCTCCCTCTTTTTGTGCCTGTTTTACTCTAGAGTTCATAAAAACAGTACAGCGAGAACCTAAGTCAACTGGTTGACTGGCAAAAAGAGCTACTTTTGCAAAATCCTTTACGTTATAATTAAGAGATTTGGCGAAAGTCTCAATAAAAGAGCCACATCCAGAAGAACAAGCCTCGTTTAAGAGTACATTATTGACAACTTTATCTTTAATTTTGATACATTTCATATCTTGACCGCCGATATCTAAAATGCAATCTACCTCGGGATTAAAAAAGGCAGCAGCATTATAGTGAGCGATTGTCTCAACTTCACCTTCATCGAGCATAAAGGCAGCTTTTACGAGAAATTCTCCGTATCCAGTGGAACAAGAGCGAACAATTTTTGCCGTTGCAGGCATTTGTTCTTGAATTTCTTTGATGGCACGAATTGTTGTTTTTAATAGATTTCCGTTATTATTACTATAAAAATGATACAAAAGCGTTCCATCTTCCCCAATTACAGCCACTTTGGTTGTTGTACTTCCGGCATCAATCCCTAAAAAACAATTACCTTTATAAGAAGATAATTCTCCTTTTTTTATAGCGAAACGATTATGTTTTTTTGTAAACTGCTCGTATTCTTCCTCAGAGGAAAAAAGTGGGTCAAGACGCTCTACCTCAACGGCGAGTTCAATTCCAGATGCGAGTTGCTCTAAGAGAGCATCAATCGTAGTAGAATGTTCGTCATCTGCGTGAAGAGCAGCTCCGATTGCCGCAAATAGATGAGAATGTTCGGGTGCGATAACTTGCTCTTTACTTAAGTGAAGGGTGCGAATAAAAGCCTCCTTTAATTCAGATAAAAAGTGGAGAGGACCACCCAAAAAAGCGACATTTCCGCGGATTGGTTTACCGCAGGCAAGTCCACTGATTGTCTGATTTACGACCGCTTGAAAAATAGAAGCAGCGAGATTTTCCTTTGTCGCTCCTTCATTAATTAATGGCTGAATATCTGTTTTTGCAAAAACTCCACATCGTGCTGCAATTGGATAGATAGTTTTATATCCCTTTGCATACTCGTTAAGTCCACTCGCATCTGTCTGTAAAAGGGAAGCCATCTGGTCGATAAAAGCACCTGTTCCACCGGCACAGACACCGTTCATTCTCTGGTCAATCCCATTAGAAAAGTAAATAATTTTCGCATCCTCACCGCCAAGCTCGATTGCGACATCTGTCTGTGGAGCATAATCTGTCAAAGAGGTCGATACACAGATAACCTCTTGGGCAAATGGAATATTCATTTTTTCACATATAATCATTCCGCCAGAGCCTGTTACCGTAGGATGTACTGTGATATTTCCTAATTTATTTTTTGCTTTTTGAAATAAATCACATAGAGTTTCTTGTATATTTGCGAAGTGACGTTGATAATCACTAAACAGTAAGTTTTTTGTTTCATCTAGTATAGCAATTTTTATAGTCGTGGAACCAATATCAATTCCTAATGTATATTTCATTTCAATATCCTCCCTTGTAAATTTCTATGCTTACCATATATATTATCTATCATTTTTGTATCATGGATAAGATGTATGGTATGATAAGGTATACAAGTACAGTATAGTGCGTAATACGCATAGTATCTTTCCTTGATGTGAAAACAGTAGTTATTATAACGGAAAAAAATATAAAAAACAATAGACAAAAAACAGAAAAAGTTAGGTTTTATAATGAAATTTCCTGCTAAGAGACGAAACAAGTAGGCTTTTTGCTGTAGCTGTCTATAAAAAAGATATTATGTATATTTAAATAAGTACGTTCACGGATAAATTCATGCCATCATATGATAATTTAGAGAAGGGTTAAGGTGATTTTTTTATTTCACTGAAAAAGGAGGAGAAAAAATGCTTGATTTATTTGAGTATATTTCTACATGTCAAGAGGAAGAAGAAAAAAAGGGAAAAAAAACTTGTGGCGGTGTCATATATGTGATAAAAGATGGAGATACTTTATATGGAATTTCAAAAAAATACCAGTTAAAAGTGAAAGATATTTTGTCTGCTAATCCGTATGTGGATATTTATAATCTGCAAAAGGAGGATGAAATTTGTATTCCTGTTATAGAAAGTAAGCCTATGGAAGAGTTTGATACTTATGTTATAAAAGAGGAAGATACAATTTTAAGTATACTTGAAAGTATAGGCTTAAGTTTTGAGGAATTAGCGAAGCTAAATAAAAATATTTCGAATATGAAACTTCCGATGGGGACGGTATTATTAATTCCCAAAAAAAGAAAATAAAACTTTGGTAAGTTTGTATATTTGATTTGCGATAAGATTATGTAAACTTTCTGTGATAAAGTTTGAAAAAAATAGGTGGATATGGTATCATAAGAAATGTATAGCTTGGGATATTCTTCCTCATATCTCAGGCTGTTCATACACAATAAAAAGGAAGGAAGCAGATTGACATGGTTCGTATTTTTAAAACGATGGACGGTCTGATTAGGCAGATTAATGAGACTCAAGATGGATGTTGGGTTGCAATCACTGCTCCAGATGAGGAAGAATTGCTTGAGATTTCGAATGTCTATCATATTAATATAAATCATTTGAAGGCGCCACTTGACGAGGAAGAATGTTCGAGAGTGGAGGCAGAAGATGATTATATTTTTATTATCGTGGATATCCCTGTCACACAAGAGAGGAAGAAAGAAGAATATTATGTGACAATTCCCTGTGGCATTATATTGACAGCGGATAAAATTTTTACAATCTGTCTTAGGGATACATCGATTTTATCGATGTTTATAGATGGAAGAGTTCGAAATTTTTGGACTTATAAAAAAACTCGTTTTATTTTACAAATATTATATCAAAATGCTTCTATGTACTTGCAATATTTGCGTATTATCCATAAAAAGAGTAGTCAGGTAGAAAAGAAATTACATATTTCTACGAAGAATAGAGAATTGATTGAATTGCTAGAGCTTAAGAAAAGCCTAGTTTATTTTACGGTTTCTCTTCGCTCAAATGAGATAGTATTAGAAAAATTATTAAAACTTGACAGTATTAAGGCGAAACCAGAGGACGAGCAGTTGCTTGAGGATATAATTATCGAGAATAAGCAAGCGATTGAGATGGCGAATATTTATAGCAATATTTTGAGTGGAACGATGGATGCGTATGCTTCTGTTATCTCTAATAATTTAAATATTGTCATGAAAATACTGTCAGTCATTACAATTGTGATGTCGATTCCGACAATTATTGGAAGTTACTGGGGAATGAATGTAGGGGGAATCCCTTTTGCAAACCATTCGCATGGGTTTTTGATTATTGTTATTATTTCAATTGTGATTACTTTAGTCGGAGGACTTATTTTAGGCAAAAAAAATTATTAGAAAGGAAAATGGATAGAATATGAATTTTATCAATAAACTAGAGAGAAAGTTTGGAAGATATGCAATTCCAAATTTATCTATGTATCTTATCGCTTTATATGCAATGGGATCTGTGCTAAGCATACTGAACGGTGATTTTTACTGGAAGTATCTTTCACTAAACCCTTATGCAGTTTTACACGGACAGCCTTGGAGAATACTTACCTTTTTATTGGCAGCTCCGTCCACAAGTATTATTTTTCTCATTTTTGTTTTATACTTTTATTATGTAATCTGTCGCTCGCTTGAGCAGGCATGGGGAACGTTTCGGTTTAATCTCTATATTTTTACAGGAATTTTAGGAACGATTATTGCGGCATTTTTCGTATATTTTATTACAAAAAATCCGTATATCTATATGGATATTTATTATATTAATTTATCTTTATTTTTAGCCTATGCGGCATGTTTTCCAGATTTACAGGTTTTACTTTATATGGTTATTCCAATTAAGGTAAAGTGGCTTGCATATTTAGATGTGGCTCTTCTTGTCTGGGAATTTATACAAGGTGATATTGGCTCAAGAGTGGCTATCATTGTGGCACTTCTTAACTTTATTATTTTCTTCTTTGCAACAAGAAATTATGTCAAGATTTCTCCAAAACAAGTAAAACGAAGAAGAACTTATATTAAAGAAGTCAAGAAGACGGCACAGACGACAAGACATGAATGTGCGGTTTGTCATAGAACAGAAAAAGACGACCCTAATTTAGAATTTCGTTTTTGTTCAAAATGTGATGGCAATTATGAGTATTGTCAAGATCATTTATTTTCACATACTCATGTGAAGAAATCATAAGGTCATATATCCATGGGGGTGGATTATATGAGAAAAGAGGGTAATCGGTTGAATGCAAAAAACTTTTATAAAACTCCATTGGGGCATGCAAAAGGATACTTAAGTTTGAAAGGAGATAACAACATGAAAAAAAGGACAAAAATCATCTGTACAATGGGACCAAACACAGATAACAGGGACATACTAGTGCAATTGGCAAAAGAGGGAATGGATATTGCCAGATGTAATTTCTCTCATGGAACACATGAGGAGCAAAAAGCAAAAATGGATATGATTAAGAGTGTAAGAGAAGAACTTGGAAAACCAATTGCTATTTTGCTTGATACAAAAGGTCCAGAGATTAGAACTGGTTTATTAAAAGAGGGAAAGGTTCAGCTTGTAGAGGGAGAGACAATAACATTGACAACAGATATGAGCATTGAGGGAGATGCTTCTTTAGTTGCAATTACTTACGAACAGCTTCCATCTGAGGTAGAAAAAGGAAATATTATTTTAGTTGACGATGGTTTGATTGGGTTAAAAGTTCAAGAAACGACAGATACAACGATTGTCTGTGAGATTGTAAATGGTGGTCTTCTTGGAAGCAGAAAAGGTATCAATGTTCCAAATGTAAAGGTAAATCTTCCAGCGATTACAGAGCAAGATAGAAAAGATATTTTATTTGGTATCGAGCAGGGAATTGACTTTATCGCGGCATCTTTCATTAGAAATGCAGAGGCTGTTAATGAAATTCGTGCTATCTTAGAGGAAAATAACGCAAGTCATATTGGTATTATTTCTAAGATTGAGAATCAAGAAGGAGTAGAAAATATTATGCAAATCATCGAGGCTTCCGATGGAATCATGGTAGCTAGAGGTGATTTGGGTGTAGAAATTCCAGAGCAGGAAGTACCTTTCATTCAAAAACGTATCATCCAAAAATGTAATGAGGCATTTAAGCCAGTTATCACAGCGACACAAATGCTTGACTCTATGATTCGTAATCCACGTCCAACAAGAGCAGAAGTTACAGACGTTGCTAACGCTATCTATGACGGAACAGATGCGATTATGTTATCTGGCGAGACAGCAATGGGTAAATATCCAGTTGAGGCATTAAAGATGATGGTTTCTATCGCTGATGCGACAGAACTTCATTTGCCAGTGGACGCCTCTCATCTTGATAAAGCATTATATCAGCATCAAGGCATTTCAACATCTGTGGCTATGGCGGCAGTTGAGACAGCGATGGGATTAAATGCAAAATGCATTATTATTCCTACAATGTCAGGATTTACTGTGAAATTAATTTCTAAATTAAAACCAGATATTAATATTATTGCGCTATCTCCTGACGAGAAGACAAGAAGAAGAGTACAGCTTTACTGGGGCGTACAATCTCTTCCTATGGATAGAGTAGAGGATACAGACTTGATGATGGAAACTTCTGTGAAAAATGTTGTGAAGGCAGGATTTGCGAAAGAAAATGATATCGTTGTCATGACAGCTGGTGGTCCATCTAGAGATGGATTCCCAAGATTAACAGATACAATGAAAGTGGCAGTTGTCCACTAAATGGTTGGCATACAATATCACATGGGTGAGTTTTTTATCACCCATGTGATATTTAAAAAATGCCTTTTTCAATAGAAAAATAGAAACTGAGGAAGAGCAATGAAAAATCAAATATTGAGTAATATTAAAAAGGGAAAAAAATTAAAAGAGACCATTCCAGAATATTTAGAGGAGATGCGCCTTCTATACGAAAAATACGGAACCCTTCAGTTCGTTTTTGCTTATTATGATTACTGTGAGGATAAGATAGAAAAAGAATTCACGCTCTCAAGTGAGATGAAAAATCTTATTAATGAATTAGAATATTTTATAAAGTCATACTTAGATGGAAAGATAAAGAGAAAAGAGGCGAGAGAAGTCTTTTTTACTTTAAGACAAAAGAGCGTGGCGAAGATGGAAGAGATGATGGGGTTTGTCACCAAAATAGAATTATTTGAACATGTGTTAAATCATATGCAGTATAAGTTTGATCCTCCGTATGAGGGCGAATATAGCAGAGAAAATATCGCACAAAGAATTTATGAGTATATTTTTAATGAAAAAGATAATGTTATTATTGATGGAAAAATCAAATGTTTGCTAGAACAATTTCCAGCTCCGATTGTAAAGTCGAAATTTTATGATTTTATTTTGCAAAATATAGGGCTCTATATTGGAGGAGACAAAGAGAGCATGGAGCGTATGGTTGATACAATCCGAACAACAGGCGGTCTAAAGAAGTTAGAGAGCAAGGATGAACAGCAGCTGCTTGATATCATCGCAGAGCTTGAAGAAAAAGATTATCGCTCTATGAACCAATCGGAATTTGAAGATATGAAACAGTTTGTGAGCAATATAGCAAGTCAATTAGCAAGTAAAGTGGATTCCCTTTGTCTTTACCAGAAGGTGCTTAATTATTTTGGCGCACTTCTTCTTTGTAATATAGATTTTCATAGCCAAGAAGAGTATAAATTAATACAGCTTTTAGTAGAGTCAAATGAGGAAAGAGAAAAATTAAGACAGGCAGAAGCATTATTTTATACATTAGAGGGAAAACAAGAGGAACTTTTCTTTGAGATTGATATGGCATCTTCTTATTTAGAGGAACTCCCACAGATTGAAAAGAAGGGACAAAAAACTTTAGGGGAGAATGAGCTAGAGGAAAAAAGAAAAGAACTTGTTATAGTGGATAAGTTATTATCCGATAATCTTTTTTCACCACTTGAGCAGACGAGCGATGAGATTGTGACCGAGGAAGAGGCGATGGCACAGGCAGGTGAGTTGATTGAAGAATTCAAAGTATTTTTTAAAGCTCATAATCGCATAATTAATCAATCTGTGATGGCGAGAATTCTATCCATCTTGCCACTTGTATATAAGACACAAAGAGAAATTGCAGAATATATTGAGTATGCAATTATTCAAAGTCGCTCTAAAGAACAGGTGATGGCAAATTTTGAGTTATATCAATTAGTTCAGGGAAAATTTTAAAAAATTTTATAATGTTACGTCCAAATCCCACGATATTTAGGTGATGGGTAGTTCATATAAGATATTCTTAAAAGGATAAACTAAAAAAAGAGAGGTGATGGCATGATTTTATCAGAAAATTTTATAGTTGGGGATAGTATTAAAGAAAAACTTCCAGACATGATAGATAAGATAAAAAAAGGAAAAAAATCATATTCTTTTTATTGTATTACAGAACCATCTAATCCGAAAAATCTATTAGATATTTATTGCTACGCCTTTTTATTTGGACGCTATTATAAAAATTTTAATCCTAAGATAATTGCATTAGCAGGAAGCGAAGAGGAAGCGATTTCCTTAGTTGTAAAAATGACGCAGGAAGTGAATATTAGGATGCAAGAATCAATAGAGAAAGATTTTGGAAAACAATTTAGAGAATATTTAAAACAGTTTTAGGAAATGAATATATCTGCTTTTGAGGGCAGAAGATATGAGTGAAAGACTGATTTTGTATTTGAGATTTTCATAAAAAGGGGGGAGAAATGCTCCATATTATACTTACTATATTGAAAATAATAGGAATACTTCTTCTTGTCGTGTTAGGAATTTTACTGACCGCAATTTTCCTTATTTTATTTGCTCCTTTTCGCTACGCCTTAGATGGCAAAAAAGAGGAGGAATTTTGCTTCCACGCAAGAATTACGTGGGTTTTATTTTTTCTTCGAGTCAGATGCTCGTATGAGAAGAAAAAGCTAAGTTACTATGTGAAAGTGTTTGGATATTCTCTCATTAGCAATGAAGAAAAAAAGAAAAAGGAAAAGAAGAAAAAAGAAAAGAAGAAGCAGGAAAAATCTTTGACGAAACAAGAGCAGCTTTTATTATCGGAGATAGAAGAAGAATCTAAAGAAGAGAAGAAGGTTAAAGAAGAGAAGAAGGTTAAAGAAGAAGCTATTTTGCCAAAAAAAAGTATGGCAGAACCTAAGAAAGAGCAAATTCAGATAGAGGAAAAAAGCTTCGAGTCAGGACAGGAAAAACAGGTTGAGAAAAAAATTTCTAAAAATCCAATTCAAATTTTTAGAAATACTTTATATAAAATAAAAAATATTTTATATAAAGTATTAGAAAAAATAAGACAATTTTTTAGCAAGTTGGATGAAGTAGGAGAAAAGATAAATAAACTTTTAGAAAAATTAGGAGAGTGGAAAGATTTTCTAGATGACGAGATCACAAAAAAAACACTCTCAAAATTAAGAAAAAAAGTAAAAAAACTTTTAAAACATATTTTACCGAGAAAGATAAAGGGAAATTTGACATTTGGAGTAGAAGACCCTGCGATGATGGGGTGGATTCTTGCTATTTTAGGTATGGCGATGCCCATTTATAAAGATAATTTAAAAATCGAGCCTTGTTTTGGAGTTAATAAGATACAGGGTGATATAGAGGCGAAAGGAAAAATTCGACTGGGCTATATTTTATATTTAGTAATCTTTGTGCTTATAGATAAAGAGATTATGGGAACAATAAAAAAAGCAAGAGCTATGGCAAAAGGTGAGAAAGAAAGTGAAGGTGGAGAATAAAATGAGTACAAATCATGATTTTAGTTCGACCGTGAGTGAATTATTTAAAGGGATGGACAATTTTATTACGACAAAAACGGTAGTTGGAGAACCGACACAGATTGGAGATGTGATTTTACTTCCACTTGTGGATGCCTCTTTTGGGGTGGGAGCGGGAGCATTTGGTTCTAATAATAAAAGTAATGCAGGTGGAGGAATGACAGGAAAAGTGACACCTTCTGCTGTATTAGTAATTAAGGATGGAGAGACAAAACTTGTCAATATCAAAAACCAGCAGGGAGTGACAAAGCTTCTTGATATGGCCCCTGATATGCTAAATAAGTTTAGCGATATGTTGGGTGCAAAATCTGGGTCTGATAGCAAAAAAACGGATTCTTCTCCGGTAGATGAAATTTTAGATGAACTTGATGAGTCTTTGTAAAAGCTAGAAAAAAGTACTTGCATTATAGATAAATTTCTGTTAAGATAGTCTTGTTGCAAGTCTTTATGGGCTTAAGTTTTGGTTGAGGAGGTGCTAGTATGGCAAGATGTGCTATTTGTGATAAAGGTGCTCATTTTGGAATTAAAGTGAGTCATTCTCATAGAAGATCTAATAAGATGTGGAAATCAAACATCAAATCTGTTAAAGTAAAAGTGAATGGAGCTCCAAAGAAAATGTACGTTTGTACTTCTTGTTTAAGATCCGGAAAAGTTGAGCGTGCTTAATTTGTTATGGAATTCCTGTCAAGCGGCGAGATATAAGCTGTTGTAAGACGTACAGATTCGTCATACAGCAGCTTTTTCTATGTTTAGGACAGAATTTTAGTATATATTGGATGTAAAACAGGTATGTTCCTTTACTTGAAAAATAAAATATAAGAGAATAAGAAACAAGATAAAATAAAAATACATTGACATAAATCACGTTGGAGCCACCATCCAACGACAACCCCAAGAGAGAAAAAGAAAAGAGCAAATCCACATACACGTTTCATTATAATTATTCCAGCTATTTTTTACTAGTATATGTAGGAAAAGTGGTACTATTCACCGCTTATCTGCTTAAGATAATGAATTGTAACAGAAGAAGAAAATTTTACCATCTTAAAAGAAAAATATTTTCTTTTTGCGAGAAAGAGGGTATAATGAAGATGAGAAGCGTAAAAGACGCAGAATCGAAATAAAAAAGATTGGAGGAAACGCGATGAGAGGTCATTTAAATACAAATATGGGAGAAATCTTGATTGAAAATGAGGTAATTGCAAAGTATGCAGGCATGACAGCAATGGAAATTTTTGGAATTGTGGGCATGGCATCTGTCAGTATGAAAGATGGATTTGCAAAACTTCTAAAGAGTGAGAATATCACAAAAGGTGTCAACGTCGAAATAAATGATAATAAGATTACGATTAAGTTCCATATTATTGTTGCATACGGCGTAAGCATTGCAGCAGTAACGAGCAATTTAATTGATAATGTAAAATATAAAGTGGAGCGTTTTACAGGTCTTAAAGTAGAAAACATCCAAGTATTTGTTGAGGGTGTTCGTGTTTTGGATTAAAGAGTAAGAAAAAACGATGAAGGAGGAAAGACGAAAGTGGCGAATCGGACAATAGATGCAAATGCTTTGCAAAAGATGTTTTTGGCTGGGGCCAGTCGTATTGAGAGAGAAAAAGAAAAAATAAATGAATTAAATGTATTTCCAGTACCAGACGGGGATACAGGAACAAATATGTCCATGACGATTATGGCAGCCGCAAAGGAAGTAGCTGGGCTTGAAAATCCTACTATGAAGCAGCTCGCAAAAGCAATCTCATCTGGTTCCCTAAGAGGTGCGAGAGGAAATTCTGGAGTTATTCTCTCTCAGCTGCTTCGTGGATTTACAAAGGAGATTGAGCTTCATGAGAAGCTTGGCGTACAAGAAATTGCAAAAGGTTTTACAAGGGCAGTAGAGACGGCATACCGTGCTGTTATGAAGCCAAAGGAAGGTACTATTCTTACCGTTGCCAGAGTCATGAGTGAGAAGGCAGTTGAGTATGCAGCTTTAAATGAAGATTTGGAAGTTTATTTCAAGAAAATATTAGACGATGGATATGATATTTTAGCGAAAACAACGGAGATGCTTCCGGCACTCAAAGAGGCAAATGTAGTTGACTCAGGTGGTCAGGGACTGATGTGTGTTCTAAATGGCGGATACGATGCGTATATCGGAAAGGAAAGCATACCTGAGATTAAAGTAGAAAAAAAGGTTGCCGTTTCTTCTGTATCTAAGCCACAGCCAGTTTCAGAGGCTGATATTAAATTTGGATACTGTACAGAGTTTATTATTATGCTAGAGAATGAGTTTGGAGCTAAGGAAGAGAGCGAGTTTAAATCTTTTTTAATGTCAATCGGTGATTCTTTAGTAGTTGTCTCAGATGATGAGATTGTAAAGGTTCATGTCCATACGAATCATCCTGGTCTTGCTTTTGAGAAGGCTTTGACTTTTGGATCCTTGACAAGAATGAAAGTTGACAATATGCGTGAAGAACATCAGGAGAGATTGATTAAGGACGCACAAAAGATTGCAAAGCAGCAAGCTGAGGAAGAACGTCTAAGAGTGGAGAGTCAGCGGCAGCAAGAGGCAAAAGAAGTTGGATTTATCTCAGTTTCTGTCGGAGAGGGAATCAATGATATTTTTGCAGACTTAGGTGTAGATTATATTATAGAAGGCGGACAGACAATGAATCCGAGCACAGAGGATATGCTAAGTGCCATTGATAAAGTAAATGCAAAGAATATTTTCATTTTCCCTAATAATAAAAATATCGTCTTAGCAGCAAATCAGGCAAGAGATTTAGTGGAGGATAAAAATATTATTGTTATTCCGACAAAGACAGTGCCACAAGGAATTGCGGCGATGGTTTCCTATGTCCCTGAGCAATCAATCGAGGAGATTGAAGAGACAATGAAGAGTGCACTCGAATATGTAAAGAGTGGACAAGTTACTTACGCAGTCAGAGATACGAATATTAACGGTATGGAGATAAAAACTGGAGATATTATGGGAATCGATGACGAGGGAATTAAAGCAGTTGGAAAGAATATGAAAGATACAACCGTTGAGTTGCTCCGAAATATGGTAGATGAAGAGTCAGGACTGATTAGTATTTACTATGGACAGGATGTGACGGAAGAGACTGCCAATGAATTTGCAGAAAGTATTGAAGAAATTTATGAAGACTGCGATGTGGAAGTCCAGTACGGTGGACAGCCAATTTATTATTATATTGTATCAGTAGAATAAAGGATGAGTAATATGCAAGGAACAGATTCCATTCGAACTCTAAAAGGAGTGGGAGAAAAAACGGAAAAACTCTTTGCTAAAATTGGAGTATATACGGTAAAAGATCTTGTAAAGACATATCCGAGATACTATAATGTCTATGATACACCATCTTATATAGAAGATATTATACCAGGAGAGAAAATTGCTCTAAGAGGGGTGATTTCTTCTCCTGTCACATTAAAGAGAGTGAGACAGCTTGCCCTTATTATATGTCAGATAGAAGATGAGTCAGGAAAACTGACAGTTAACTGGTATAATATGCCTTATTTAAAGAAGACATTGAGAAATGGTCAGACCTATGTTTTTGTCGGGATTCCTGTCTTTAAAAATAATAAGATTATTTTAGAACAGCCAGAAATTTTTACGGTTGAAGACTATAAAAAGCAGATGGAGACATTACAGCCTGTCTATCCACTGACACAAGGGCTTAGCAATAAAATGGTACAAAAAGCAATGAAGCAGAGTTTTCCCTATATGGAAGAGATAGAGGAGCCTCTGCCTTCTTGCATTATAGAAAAATATCAGCTTTGGGGATATCAGGATGCACTGCGAGAAATCCATTTTCCAACTTCAAGGGAGAAGGCAAAAAAAGCGAGAGAGCGACTTGTATTTGATGAGTTTTTCTTGTTTTTGGCGGGAATTCAATTCTTAAAAGAGGAAAAAAAGAAAATAGAGAACCAGTATCAGATTCCGTTTTGTGAAGAGGCAAAGATATTTCTTGATTCTTTACCTTATACATTAACAGACGGGCAAAAACTCGCCTTAGAGGAGATGAAAAACGACCTTATAGGGCAGACAGCGATGAATCGCTTAGTGCAAGGAGATGTAGGATCAGGAAAAACAATTTTGGCGGTAATACTACTTCTTATGACAGCGAAGGCGGGATATCAAGGAGCTCTTATGGCACCGACAGAAGTATTGGCTAACCAGCATTATGAAACCCTAAATCAGCTATTAAAACCTTACGGAATTTCTATCGCATTATTAGTTGGCTCTATGACGCAAAAAGAGAAAAGACTTTGTTATGAGCAAATTGAGGCAGGAAAGATTCAGATTATTATTGGGACTCATGCGTTGATTCAAGAAAAGGTAAACTATCATTCTTTAGCTCTCGTTATTACGGACGAGCAGCATCGCTTTGGCGTAAAACAAAGGGAAAATCTCTCCAAAAAAGGAAAATATCCTCATATTTTAGTGATGAGTGCAACGCCAATTCCAAGAACATTAGCCCTTATTGTGTATGGAGATATGGATATATCTGTCATCAGAGAGCTTCCCAAAAATCGACTTCCGATTAAAAATTGCGTAGTAGATAAGGGATATCGACCAAGTGCCTATCGCTTTATCGAAAAACAAGTAAATCTTGGAAGACAGGCATATGTTATCTGTCCAATGGTGGAAGATAGTGAGACTTTAGACGTAGAAAATGTGACAGAATACGCTAAAATCTTGAGAAGAAATTTACCAAATTATGTCGTTGTGGAAAGCTTGCATGGAAAAATGAGGGCGGACGAAAAGCAAGATATTATGAATCGCTTTGAAAAGGGAGAGATTCATGTCTTAGTATCGACGACAGTAATAGAGGTCGGAATTAATGTGCCAAATGCGACAGTTATGATGATAGAAAATGCCGAGAGATTTGGGCTTGCACAGCTTCACCAGCTTCGAGGGAGAGTTGGGCGAGGAAAAGAGCAATCCTACTGTATTTTTTTAATGGGAAAAAATTCGAAAGAGGCCAAAGAGAGATTGAAAATCTTAGAAAAATCAAATGATGGATTTTATATTGCCAGTGAAGACTTAAAACTTCGAGGTCCGGGAGATTTTTTTGGAATTCGTCAAAGTGGAACAATGGATTTTGCATTGGCAGATATTTATGAGAATACAGATTTACTAAAGGCAGCCAATGAAGCGGTACTCTTTTTAAAAGAGAAGGGATATGAACTTACTTCTATTTATAGAGAGGAAATACATAGGCAGATGATTTTGTAATTTTTTCAAATTTTATAAAAATTTTACAATTGTTTTAAATGACTATAAAAAATTTTTAAAAATACTTTTCTAATTAGAGTAAAGATGATATACTAACCACAAAGTAATGATTAATAATAACAGAGAGGAAAGGCTTTATATGAGAGTTATAGCAGGAAAGGCCAGAAGACTCCAATTAAAAACAGTGCCGGGTATGCAGACAAGACCAACACAAGACCGAATTAAAGAAACATTATTTAATATGATTCAGCATGAGATTTATGATGCACAGTTTTTAGATTTATTTGCGGGAAGTGGTGGAATTGGAATTGAGGCTCTGAGTCGAGGAGCAAAGAGGGCAGTTTTTGTAGAGCATGATAAAAAGGCCTGTGATTGTATCAGAGAAAACTTACGGCATACAAAACTAGATGCTCAGGCGAAGCTGATGCAAAGAGAGGTATCCACAGCTTTATATGCTTTAGAAGACCAAGGCTATCAGTTCGACTATATTTTCATGGACCCTCCTTATGGTAAGGAGTTAGAAAAGGATGTTTTATATCAATTATCTTCCCTGAATTTATGTACAGATGACACATTAGTTATTGTGGAATCCGACTTAGAGACAGAGTTTTCTTACTTGGAGGATTTTGGTTTTTATATGGTTAAAGAGAAGATTTATAAGACAAATAAACATACTTTTCTTATGAAATCCTCTAGCTTAGACAAATAAGAAGAAAAGGATTTCATTTTACGATATAAGATAATAAAATGTTTGTCTTGAAGGAGTAGAAAAATGAAGATAGCGATTTATCCTGGAAGTTTTGACCCAGTGACACTTGGGCATTTAGATATGATAGAGAGAGTTGCCAAAGTTTTTGATAAATTAATTATTGGCATTTTAGTTAATAAAAATAAGACGCCTCTTTTTTCTGTCGAAGAAAAGATAGAAATGTTAAAAGAAGTGACAAAACATCTGCCTAATATAGAGATTATGGCTTTTGAGGGACTTTTAATAGAATTTGCTAAGCAACAAAAGGCGAGTGTGATTGTCAGAGGCCTTCGAGGTGTGACTGATTTTGAGTATGAGTTACAGATGGCACAAGGAAATCAACAGTTTTGCCAAGAGGTAGAGACGATGTTTCTTACAACAAGTGCAAAGTATTCTTATATCAGCTCTAGTATGGTGAAAGAGATAGCACATTTTGGGGGAGACGTCGAAGGTTTTGTACCAGATTATGTAAAAGAAAAAATAAAGGAAAAATATCACGTACTATAAGGGATGGAGGAAGTATTATGGAGAGATCAAACATAGAAGAAATGATTGATGAGATTATTGAGCTAGTGGAGGAATGTAAGAGTGTTCCGTTGTCTACAGGTAAGATTAGTGTTCCAAAAGAGACATTATTACAAAAATTACAAGATTTGAGAATGGAAGTGCCTAGAGAGATTTCTGAGGCTCAGGAGTTATTAGATAGAGAAAAAGATATTGTCTCCGAAGCTCAAGAGAGAGCAGATCAGATTATCAAAAATGCTGCAGATGAGGCGGCTAAGATGATTGAGGAGAGCGAAGTTGTGGAGATGGCAAATTATCGTGCTGAGCAGATTATGGAAGAGACGAGAGCAATTTCCGATAAGCATATTAAGGCGGCAAAGGCAGAAGCTTCGAATATTCAGATTCATGCTATGGAGTATACAAACGATATGATGGCAGGTCTTAGCGGTATGTTTGCTAATATTCATGATAATGAAAAGCAGCTTTTTGAGTCGGTTTTGTCTAATTTTAAGCAAAACGAGGAGACTGTAGAGCGAAATAGAAAAGAGATTGAAGACCAGTTAAATCGCATGAAGAAGATTGCAGCTGGACAGCCTCTGACTAGAACAAAAGAGGATTTCTAGGTTTTTATGTGATTTTTATGCAAAATCGAATAGATGTTTGACGTTTAAGTTCGAATGAACGTTTAAATTGGAATAAATGTTTAAATTCAAATAGACGCCCAAAACCAAAAATCTTCTCTCTAAAAAACACGTGCGTTCCCACGATTTTTGCAACATGCGCTTATTTATGCTGCTCTTGCGAACTCGAAAAAAATCCCCGTCATTTGACGGTGATTTTTTTCTCAGACAGCGCTCCCGCAGCAAAGCTAGCATGTTGAAAAATCGCTCCACTTACTATTGTTTTTTAGAGAGAAGATTTTTGGCTTTTTAGGCTGTTTTTTGGTTGAATATTTCAATTTATCAAATGAGCTCGTAAAATTCCCTTGCTTTATCTATGGGGAGTGTTAATTTGTGAAAATTAATTATTTGTTGAATATAGGTAAATTAGATAAAAAATAGTTTAGCGAGAAGATAGCTGATACTTCCTAAGAGAAGTTTTTGTATAAAATAAGGAAAAACAGATAGCCCTGATTTTGTGAGAACGCCTTTTGTCTGTGCGAGACTGCATAGACCGCCAAAGGAGGTGAGTCCACAGATTAGGGCTATTTTTTCGCAAAAAGGAAGAGTACTGTTTGCCACAAAATTTACTCCCGTTGTCACTTCTGTCATTCCGATAAGGAGAATGACGAGAAAATGATTTTCAGGGAGGAAAAATATGAAAAATTGGCATAAAATGGAAAAAAGCATCATATAGCAACCAACTTTGACGAGAACAAAAAAGGAATCTAAAAAGATATTCATTTCGGCTTGTTTGTAGGAAGAGGTTTGCTTGCAGATAGAGGACTGTTCTGTGGCAGAGGAAGATTTACAGATGGAGAACTGTTCATGGATAGAGAGAGCAGTCTTTTTTTTATTGCAAAAAAGAGAGAGTAAAATTCCGTAAACAAGATAAGGGCTATATAAAATAAAAAAGAAAACAGGAATGGATAGCTTATTTTTTAAAATCGCAGTTAGAATATAGCCGATTAAAAACATAGGACTTGCGTGATTAAATAGGACGAGGGAATATTTTGCGAAAGTTTTATCAATAAGGTTTTGGGATAAAAAATCGTCCATTGTTTTTGCTCCCATAGGATAGCCACAGAAAAAACCGAGTAAAAATAGATAAGGAAGATTTTTGTTGAATTTTGGAAATAGGCGATATAGTGGAGTGAAAAGAAGGTGGAAACATTCAATGGAGTTTGTCTTTAGCATGATATTAGATAAAATCATGAATGGAAAGAGCGTTGGAACGACGGAGTTATACCAAAGGAGGAGACCGTCTTTTGCCCCTGCGATAGAAATTTCTGGAAACAAAAGGAGAGCAAAAAAGATAAGGAGGATGGAGATTTGCAGAAAATGTTGTTTCAAGGGAGACTCTCCTTTTGATTGGGGATATTGGTATAGTGTATGAGGAGGGAAGAGGGTTTATTACGGGGAATTGAAAAAACTACTCTGCTGTTCCATAAAGAATATTTATATGGATAAGCAATAATTAGATACGGACTAAAAGGTTCCATAGCACAGCTAGGCAGTTTAAGGGCTCTCTTCCAAAAACGATAGGGGAGTGGAGCTATTTTTCGCTACGGATGCTTTGGGGTTCTGAGCGTGTTTGAGCGGTTTATCCGCGAGTTTGCGAAGAACCTCATAAATAGGCGGAGTAGCGAAAAATGGCGGGAACGCAACGTGTTTTTGGAAGAGAGCCCTTAGACTGCCTAGCGTCTCGTCTCTTTTTATTCCAATAAGGGAACCCTTAGACTGCTCATCGTCCCTTAGAACATTTCACAAGAAGACTCCATCCTCACAACTCCTCTCAAATATTCCGACTGTGGCTTCACACCAAATTTCTCATACTGAATAAGCTCATAAAGCTCACTAGCTCTAAGGTCAATATCAAATACCTCCCTTCCAAGAGGAGAAAGCATTTTATATGCCCTTGCAGGTCGCTGGATAAAAGGAATCTCACTCGTCTTTTTTGCTTCTTTCAAAAAGGCAGCTCCTTTTTCATTCATTCCAAGTATCCTTGCATAATAAACAATCTCATCTAATTTCACTTCTTCCATAAATTCTTTTTTTATATTTAAAAGATAGTGAAGAATTCCCCTTTGGATGGCAGTATAAGTAAAAGCCTTATTTTTTAAAACTGAAATAAACTCTGTAATAGAGAGTGATGGATTTTTTAGCTTTAAAATTCGATTTGAAAGCTCTTCTTTCATGTCAAGAAATGAGGATAGGGAACTTGTCTCTCTTTGAAGTAAAAAATAAAAATGAGAGGAAAAATCATCTAAAGATATTGGAAAAGATTTTCCATATTGTTCCAAAAACAGAAAGTGACAAGCTTTTGGGACGGAAGATAGGCTTTCTTCTAGGCGATTTTTGTATATAGCCTCTCGAATGGCAGAAGCAGAGCTAAAAAAATAGTGCAAATTATTGTCGTGATAGTGTACATTTTTGCGTTGTATAGTAATAGGGGAGATAGTAGAGTGGTATTTTTTTAAAGTTTTTAGGTATTCGATACCTAAAATATTGTTAGGCTGTGCGAGAAACAAATCTAATTTGTTATTGTTTTGACAAGGAAAATTACCAAATTGTTCTAAATTTAGTGCTTTTGCGCGGGCTTTTGGAAAGGAATTTCCCTGTTTTAAAAATAAAGAGAGATTTGCCTTGAAAGAGGAAGATTCCTCTAAAAGAAAAGAAGAGGCTTCCAAAAAAGGCTCTAGTTTTCCCTCCTCACTTCCAAAGCATAGAAAGTCGATATTATGAAGTTTTTCTAAAGTGAGGACAGAGCCAAGAGCGAAAAATTCTGCACTAGAAGTTGCAAAAAGGGTAGGGAGTTCAATAACGAGATCAGCACCGCTAAGAAGAGCCATTTTAGTGCGAGTATATTTATCTAAAATAGCGGGAGCTCCCCGTTGGACAAAATTTCCACTCATAATAATGACGGCACAGTCTGCTCCTGTGACTTTTTTTGCCTCCTCTATATGATAAGCGTGACCGTTGTGAAATGGATTATATTCTGCGATGATACCGACTGTTTTCACGGATAACCTTCTTTCTTGCTTTTTTATACTAATGATGTTGGGGGCAAAAATATTTTTCCTCCAACGGATGCCTCTAAGAATAGATGGCTTAATAGTGTAAGCAGATATATTTGGCTTAGTGTAACATGGCAAAAATGTACTGTCAAGGAAGGAGATAAAGGAAGATAAATCCCAAAATATTGTTATATTGTACAAGAAAACATACAATTATTTATACAAAACATATAAAAAAATAGAGATAGAGAGAAGAAAATGTATTAATTATAGTACAATAAAAATGCAAAAATGTTTAATTATTCACAAACTTGCACTATTTTTTTTTTTAGTATATAATAAAAATACAAATCGGCAGAAATTTGTATTTTATTTTATAAAGTTTTATGGCGAAAACTCTACTATCTTTATAGGGAGCGATGAAACCAAGGTTAAAAAAAGTTAAGAAAAAGTAATATTGTGAGTTTAAATATTCACAAAGATAAGAAAAGGAGTAAAAATATGAATGTTTTAGTAGTAAATTGTGGAAGTTCTTCCTTAAAGTACCAGTTAATTGATTCCGTAACAGAGGAAGTATTGGCAAAGGGATTATGTGAGAGAATTGGTATTGATGGTGTTTTGACACATCAGCCAGCAGGAAAGATTAAAGTGAAAATGGATGCTCCAATGCCAGACCATACAGTTGCAATTCAGCTTGTCTTAGAGCAGTTGACAGATGAGAATAACGGTGTTATTTCTTCTCTCGATGAGATCGGAGCAGTTGGACATCGTTTAGTACATGGTGGAGAGAAATTTGCTTGCTCTACTATTATTACAGACGAAGTTATTAAGGCTATGGAAGAATGTAACCCATTTGCACCACTTCATAATCCAGCGAACTTAATCGGTGTAAATGTTTGTAGAGAGCTTATGCCAAACACACCTATGGCTGGTGTATTTGATACAGCTTTCCACCAGACAATGCCTAAGAAAGCATATCTTTACGGTATTTCCAAAGAGTATTATGAGAAATATGGTGTTCGTCGCTACGGATTCCACGGAGCAAGCCATATGTTTGTATCTCAAAGAACAGCTGAGATTTTAGGAAAAGATATTAAAGATTTGAAGATTATCGTTTGTCACTTAGGTAATGGTGCAAGTATCTCTGCAGTAAAAGGTGGAGAGTCTATCGATACAAGTATGGGACTTACACCTCTTGAGGGACTTATCATGGGAACAAGAAGTGGTGATATTGACCCAGGTGCTATGGAGTTTATTGCAGATAGAGAAAACTTAGATATCAAAGAAGTTCTTCAGATTCTCAATAAAAAATCTGGTGTATTAGGTATGTCTGGAGTTTCTAGTGACTTTAGAGACCTCTCAACTGCAGCAGAGGCTGGAGACGAGTGGGCTCAGGTGGCTCTTGAGGCATTTGCTTATCGCGTAGCGAAATACGTTGGTGCGTATGCTGCAGCTATGAATGGTGTAGATGCTATTGCATTTACAGCTGGTATCGGAGAAAATGATGCGTGGGTTCGTGAGAATGCTTGTTCTTATTTTGGATATTTAGGTGTAGAGCTTGACAAAGAGGCTAATAAAGTCCGCGGTGAGGAAAAAATCATTTCCACTCCTGATTCAAAGGTTACTGTACTTTGTGTACCTACAAATGAGGAGTTAGCTATTTGTAGAGAAACTGTACGTTTAGTAAAATAATATTAAGCAGATAAGAAAAAGTCATATAAAGTAAACCAAACGAAGAAAGGGAGTATTATAATGTGATACTCTCTTTCTTTGTGATATCGTTATAATTTTGTAGTAAAAAAACCATAGGCTTGCCTGTGGGAGTAGTCAAGATTTATATTGGGAGGAAATTTATGTTAAGAAAGAAAAGTCAGAAAGTAATTATTACATTTCATACAACAACACAGGCGATGAAAATGGAGAGTGCTGCGAAAAAAGAGGGGGCATCTGGAAGATTAATTCCGATTCCAAGAGAAATCAGTGCGGGCTGTGGGATGGCTTGGAGTGCTGAGGTTGATAAGAGAGCAGAATTAGAAAAATTAATTGAGAGAGAGCAGATTGAAATTCAAAAAATTTATAAGATTTTTAATTAAAATAAAAAAAAATTTTGATTTTTTCCAAAAAAGGATTGGCAAAGAAAAGAAGATATGCTATAATATGAGCTAAGTAAGGCGACAGTCGATTTGTGAGGAATCGCAAAACGACTTTTATTTTTAGAATCGTTATATTTATTTAAGAATAACGATTCTGAAAATAATTTTAAGGAGGAAGAAGGATGAAAAAGAAATTATTGGCTTTATTTATGGCGGGATGTATGGCATGTGGAATGATGGCCTGTGGAGGTTCATCAGCTTCTGTTGAAAAGGGCGACAAGGAGGAAGTCAAGAAGACAGATAACGAGACAGAGGTTCAAGTATTTATCGCAGCTAGTTTAAATACTGTTATGACAGAACTTGCGACAAAGTTTAATGAGGAAAATCCTAATATAAAGATTGTATTTAATGCGGATAGCTCAGGAACTTTGATGACACAGATTAAGGAAGGATACGAATGTGATATTTTCTTTTCAGCAGCTCAAAAGCAGATGGATGAGCTTGAGAAAGAGGAAGATATCTTAGTAGACGGGACAAGAAAAAATGTAGTGAATAATCAGGTCGTTGTGATTTCTAGAAAAGATAGTGGCACAAAGGTGAAAGGACTTGAGACGTTAAAAGATGCTAAGAGTATTGCATTGGCGGGCGGCAGTGTGCCAGTTGGTAAGTATACAAGACAAGCACTTGTAAACTTAAATTTAGTTCCTAAGGAAGAGGATGTTTCTACTATTACAACAGAGGAAGTTTCAAAGGCTTTTGGAGGAGTAGAAATTAGTGAGCAAGATAATGTGAGTAAAGTATTAATCGCTGTGACAGAAGGTTCTTGTGAAGTCGGAACAACGTATTACTCAGATACATATGGATATGAGGATGAGGTAAATATTTTAGAGACAGTGGGGTATGATTTGACGGGAAATGTTATTTATCCGATTGCTCGTATTCAAAATGCTGAGGCGGATGATGCACAGATAAAGGCGGCAGAGCAGTTTTATGATTTTGTAACTTCGGATGACGCAAAGAAGGTATTTGAAAGCTATTATTTTGATACTGATGTAGAGTAAAAGAAAGACTTAGGGCGGCTAACAGAGAAGAAAGATTGGAAGAAGGCTGCCCTTTTTCTATGTATTTATAGAAATTCTAAAAGTCATAGTGCCAAATTCATTTGAGGCTTTTATTATAGTATAATAATGATAGAAGCTTCCGTTAAGGCAGATATTTTACTAAGCAGGGAGGTAGAGAAGTGAGCGAGATTATGATAAAATTTAGTCAGTTAGATTGGAGTCCGCTTTTTATCTCAATTAAAACTGGTGTTGCAGCTACAATTATTTCCTTTTTTGCGGGACTTTACGCAGCAAGAAAATCTCTAAAGGCAGGTCCGAGGGGAAAAGCTATTATGGATGGAATCTTAACTCTCCCTATGGTACTCCCACCTACAGTAGCTGGATTTTTTTTACTTCTTTTGTTTAGCAAAAGAAGACCGCTTGGGATTTTCTTGTTTGAGAAATTTGATATAAAAATTGTGCAGACATGGGTAGGTTGTGTTATCGCAGCCACTGTCATTGCATTTCCGCTTATGTACCGCAATGCGAGAGCGGCATTTGAGCAGGTGGATGTAAATTTAATTTATGCGGCGAGAACACTTGGTATGTCAGAGTTTAGAATTTTTTGGGAGATTGTGCTTCCAACGGCGGGACCTGGTGTGATATCTGGGACAATTCTTACTTTCGCAAGGGCGATGGGAGAGTACGGTGCAACTTCTATGCTTGCTGGCAATATTCCAGGAAAGACGGGAACAATATCACAAAAAATTGCGATGGTAATTCAAGACGGTGACTACGTCACGGCGGGAATCTGGGTTGCGATTGTTATGATTTTAGCATTTATTATTATTTTTCTGTTAAATATTGTTTTAAATAGAAAAATGAGGACAGTAAAGAGATGGTAGACGATACGTGGGAACGTTCTCTCTTTGTATATGTCGCATACTTGTCAGATTTAGACTTTTGCAAATAAAAAATTTCGTTTGTTATAGAAAGAGATACGTATGGAGGACAGAATGGAAAATGAGAAATTACACTATGGGATATCGATAAAATTATACTTGGAAGATAAAGCGTTTGGTCCAGGTGCCGCCACACTTTTAAAAAATATAGAAAAGACAGGCTCTCTCTTAGGTGCCGCAAAAGAGATGAATATGGCATATAGTAAGGCGTGGAAAATCATTAAAAATATAGAAGAAATCTGGGGTTTTAAACTTACAAAAAGAGAGACGGGAGGAAAAGACGGAGGTGGTTCTACTTTGACTTGGAGGGCGAAAGAAATTTTAGAACATTACGAGAAATTTTGTGAGGAGGGAAAACAAGAGATAGATAAAATTTATGAAAAATATTTTTCGCAAGCGTGGGTGGAAGAATTAAAAGAGAGAGATGATTTTTAAGGAGGGAAAAATGGAAAATATTGTATTTTGTAAAGGAGGAGGTTGCACTGCAAAATTAGGACCGGCGGTGCTTTCTAGAGTGCTTAGTCAGCTGCCAAAGAAAAAAGATGAGAATCTCTTAATTGGATTTGAGGGTTCTGATGATGCGGCTGTGTATAAGCTTAGAGAAGACCTTGCCATTGTGCAGACTTTAGATTTTTTTCCGCCAATGGTAGATGATCCCTATATTTTTGGACAGATAGCAGCGACAAATGCACTCAGTGATATTTATGCGATGGGTGGAGATGTAAAAACTGCATTAAATATTGTCTGTTTTCCAGAGAGCATGGATTTGAATATACTTGGTCAAATTTTGCAAGGAGGCAATGAAAAGGTGATGGAGGCGGGTGCTGTCTTAGCGGGAGGCCACTCTATCGCAGACTCAGATGTGAAATATGGCTTATCTGTGACAGGAACGATTCATCCAGATAAGGTTTTTGCCAATAATGGATGTAGAGAGGGAGATGTACTCATCTTGACAAAGCCTCTTGGAGTTGGAATTGTGTGTACGGCGGCCAGATTAAAGGCAGCATCGGAGGAAGCTTTGGATTTGGCGATAAAGTCTATGACAACGCTTAATAAATATGCCTCTGAGATTGTGAGAAAATATAAGGTGCATGGCTGTACAGATGTGACTGGATTTGGTTTTTTAGTGCATTTATGTGAGATGTTAGAGGACAAATTCACTGCAGTGATTGAGCAAAAAAAGATTCCTTATATTCCACAGTGTGAGGAGTATGTGGAGGAATTTTATTTGACGGCAGCAGGGCAGAGAAATCGCAATCATGTGCAAGATAAGGTAGAGTTTATAGAGAGCAGTTTTTTGATGGAGGAAATTTTGTATGATGCACAGACATCAGGGGGACTTTTAGTGTCAATGGATGCCGACGACGCAAAGAAGGCCATCATTGAGTTAAAGAAACTTGGACTTCCATGTGAGATTGTCGGAAAAATTGAGAAAAAGCAGGAAAAATCTGTAATCATACGTTAATGAGAAAAAGTTATGGGGATAAAAGGTATTTTCCCACAACAGATGCCTATGAATTTTGAATAGAAAGAAGGAAGAAAAAATGAGATTAGATGAGAGAGGAAAGGCATGTCCTTTGCCAGTAATTGAGACAAAGAAAGCGTTAGAAGGATGTAAAGAGGGTGAGGTAGTTGAAGTTATCGTAGATAATGAAATTGCGGTACAAAATCTTTCAAAGATGGCGAATCATAAAGGATTAAAATCTGAGTGGCAGCAGATAGATGAGAGAGAATATTTGGTAAAAATAGTTGCGAGCGGTAAAGAATCAGTAAAAGAAGAGGACAAAGTAGAATGTGAGGAATGTCAGCCGATGGAGTTTGGAAAAAAGAGTGGAACGGTTGTTGTGCTTTCTTCTAGAGAAATGGGAGCTGGAGACGAGGCACTTGGAAAGCTTTTGATGAAAGGGTTTATCTATGCCTTAACGGAGCAAGATAGTGCACCAGATACGGTACTTCTTTATAATGGAGGTGCGTATTTATCTTGTGAGGGTTCCGATTCTTTGGCAGATTTGCAGACTTTGGAAAAAAATGGAACAGAGATTTTAACTTGTGGCACTTGCCTTAATCACTATGGACTTAGCGAGAAATTAGCTGTCGGTGGAGTGACAAATATGTATGAGATTGTGGAGAGAATGAGTGGGGCGAGAAAGATTATAAAACCGTAGGAGATAAAAATGGAGAGAAAAAATCAATGGATTTTTGTCCGTGGCGGTGGAGATATCGCAACGGGAACAATTTATAAGCTATATAAGAGCGGATATTCGGTTCTTATTCTTGAGATAGAAAATCCATCTGCCATTAGAAGGCAGGTGGCATTTTCTGAGGCGGTGTATGACGGTAAAAGTCAGATAGAGGGAATAACCTGTGTTAAAGTAAATAGCTTTGAGGAGGCAAAGGCTGCCATAAAAGAGGATAAAATTCCGTTATTAATTGATGCAAAATGTGATATTTTAAAGGAAGTGAAACCTTGGGCAGTTGTGGATGCTATTTTAGCGAAAAAAAATTTAGGGACAAATCGTAAGATGGCGAAGAAAACGATTGGACTTGGCCCTGGTTTTATAGCTGGAGAGGATGTAGACCTTGTAGTAGAGACAATGCGTGGTCATAATCTTGGCAAAATTATCGAAGATGGAATGGCAACTCCAAATACAGGAGTTCCTGGCGTAATTGCGGGTTATGGAAAAGAGAGAGTGATTCACGCTGAGAGTGCGGGAAGATTATACGCAAAAGTTAAGATTGGGGATGTCGTAAAAAAAGACCAAGTCATTGCGGTTATACAAGATGGAGAAAATGAGGTAGAGGTAAGGGCGAGTCTTACTGGTTTAGTGAGGGGGCTTATCCGAGATGGATATCTGGTAACGAAAGGATTTAAGATAGCAGATATTGACCCTAGACAGAGCGAATATAAAAATTGTTTTACGATATCTGATAAGGCGAGATGTATTGCGGGTGCTGTCTTAGAGGGATTACTTTACCTTGAGAAAAAACAGGGAGAATAGGGTATGATTTACTTAGATAATGCGGCCACTTCTTTTTATCGCCCTGATACAGTGGCAAAGGCTGTCTCTGATGCGATTATGACGATGGGGAATAGTTCAAGAGGCACTCATTCTTTGGCATTACAAAGTTCTAGAATTATTTTTGAGGGGCGTCAGATGATAGCAGATTTATTTGGAGCAAAGTCTCCAGAACAGGTTGCTTTTACAAAAAATTCCACAGAAGCTTTAAATATTGCGATAAAAGGTATATTAAAGCCAGGAGATAGAGCAGTCACTACGGTATTAGAGCATAATAGCGTACTAAGACCACTCTATGAGATGGAAGAGAGAGGCGTTTTGCTTACGATTATAGGATGTGAGCCAGAAAAAAGAGAGCAGGGAAAACTAGATTATGAAGCTTTAGAAAAGGCGATTATGTCGGGAGTGAAGGCTGTTATCTGCACTCACGCTTCCAATCTTACGGGAAATACAGTGGATATTCACAGAATTGGAAATTTGTGTAAAAAGACAGGGGCGATTTTTATTGTCGATGCCTCACAGACGGCGGGAATATTTCCTATTGATATGGAGCGAGATGGGATAGATATTATCTGTTTCACAGGTCATAAGAGCTTGATGGGACCGCAGGGGATTGGCGGTCTATGCGTGAGAGAGGGAGTTGTAATTGAGCCTTTATTAAGTGGGGGAAGCGGTATTTTGACGTATGAAAAAAAGCATCCAAGAAAGATGCCAACGGCACTTGAGGCTGGGACGTTAAACGGTCACGCAATAGCAGGGCTTATAGAGGGGATTCGTTATCTTAATGAGCAGGGAATAAAAAAGCTTAGAGAGAGTGAGCAAGAGTTAATGTGGATGTTTTATGAGGAACTTTGCAAAATGCCTGGAATTAAGATATACGGTGATTTTCAATCGAGAGAGCGAGCACCGATTGTTTCTTGTAACTTTTTTGACGAGGAATCGGGAGAAATTAGTGATTATTTAGCGGAGGAATATGAAATTTATACTCGTTTTGGAGGGCATTGCGCTCCTCTTATGCATGAGAGCCTTGGCACAAGAGAACAGGGAGCTGTTCGATTTAGTTTTTCTCATTTTAATACAAAGGAGCAGGTGAGAAAAACGTTGATGGCGGTGAGAGAAATATATGAACAGCTATTGGAGCAAAGATAGGGTAAGAGTCGAGGGGGAGAAAAACTAGTGAAAATAAGAACTAATGTTAGAGGAAACTGGGAAGACAGGGAAAGTTTATGGGATGCATTTTGTCTTGACAAAAGATTAAAGAAAAGACAAGATTCAGGGCAAAAATTGGCGTATGTCCTCGCTTTTGTCGGAGGCGGGGGAAAGACTTCTTGTATTTATCACTTAGCGGCGGAAGGTGTAAAGCGAGGAAAGAAAATCATTGTTATGACGACGACACATATGCTTTCTCCTAAAGAGCATTGCATTTTTTTAGAAGATGGAAGGCTGGATTTTGAGCAAGTGGAACAGAAATTATCAGAAGATAAAATGATAATAGTGGGCGATAAAATAAATGAAAAGAAAATGTCTTTTGTTGGAGAGGCTGCCTATCAAAGACTTCTTAAAATGGCAGATATCATTTTGGTGGAGGCAGACGGCAGCAGACATTGTCCAATTAAAGTGCCAGCTTCCCATGAGCCTGTAATTCCGTCAAAAATAGATGAGATTATATGTATTTGCGGACTTTCTTGTTACGCAAAGAGAGCGAGTGATGTCTGTTTTCGGTTAGAGCAGGCGAGAAAAATTAGAGAAAATTTCTTGTTAGAAGAAAAACAGATGGCTCAACAATCTTTAGAGGAGTGGATTATAAGAGAAAAGGATATTATATATCTTATGAGAGAGGGATTTTTAAAACCTCTAAGAGAGACGCAAAAAAATGCAAAAATTTCCATGATGCTCACGCAGGCTGACACAGACCAATTAAAAGAGATTGGAATTTCTATTTTTGAGTCAATGGGGGAAGAGGGAATTTTAATAAGCGAGCTTTCCCTTCGTTCAGAGTATAAAAGTATTTCATAGCAGGAGGAAAAAATTGAAGATTGCATTTATTTATATGGCTTCTGGATTTGGGAGACGTTTTGGAGAAAATAAATTATTGATTGATTTTGGCGGAAAACCTCTTTATCTGTATGGATTATCTTGTCTAATAGAAGTAAAAAATGCTCTGGAAAACTTAAATTTTTGCGAAGAGGAAAAAACTGGAAAATTAAAAAAATCGTATCATCCATATAATGATGGAGCGAATGAGGAGAGATTTGAGATAGAAATTTTAGTCGTGAGCCAGTATGAGCAAATCTTGAAGAGGGCGAGAGAATTAGGGCTAAAGACTATTCAAAATACAAAGAGCGATGAGGGAATTGCGGCCTCTCTTCGTCTTGGAACAGCTGCTGCGAGGGAAGATACGGATGCTTTTTTCTATTTTGTGGCAGACCAGCCTTATATGGATGCAGATACGATAGAGGCTTTTGTGCGAAATTTCTTGAAAAGTCGAAAAGGAATTGGAGCAGTAAGTTTTGAGGGAAAGAGAAGAAATCCAGCCGTTTTTTTGCGAAAATATAAAGATAAACTCCTCTTACTTCACGGAGATAGAGGTGGCAGTACGATAATGAAGCAATATTTAGATGATTTATGGTTAATGGAAGTGGAAAAAAAGATGGTCATAGATATTGATACACGAGAAGATATGGAGGAAAAATTGTCTAAAAAATTTTTATCTCATGTTGACAAATAAGATAAAAAACGGTATAATAGCAATCGTATGAGAAATTTAGGAGATACAATATGCTATGCAAATAAACGTATCAGAACTTTTATCGACCTTAAAAAAAACAGAGCAATTTGTTGCTTCCGTTGATTTCGATGAAGTTTCACTCTCAGGTCAGAAATACTCCGTAGTGGAGAAAGAAGAATTTCCACTTACAGTGAGTAATGCCGGCAAGAAGAAGATTCATGTGGAAGGAGAGACAAAGGTGATCGTCTCGATTCCTTGTGATCGCTGTCTGGAAGAGGTAAATACTCCATTTCTGATTCATATAGATGAAACCTTAGAGGCAAATCCGGAGCAAGGGGACGATGAAAATGCAATGGATTTGAACTTTATCGAAGGATGTATGCTGGATGTAGACATGCTTGTTTATGACGAAATCGTAATGCAGTTTCCGATGAAGACTCTCTGTAGAGAGGACTGTAAGGGACTTTGCAGTGTATGCGGTGGTAATTTAAACAAGGTCACATGCAATTGTGACAGAACGGTCTTAGACCCGAGAATGTCCATTATCCGAGATATCTTTAATAACAACAAGGAGGTGTGATGAATGTCTATTTGTCCAAAAAATAAATCTTCAAAAGCTAGAAGAGATAGCCGTAGAGCAAACTGGAAGATGACAGCTCCTACATTAGTAAAATGTAGCAAATGTGGTGCTTTAATGATGCCACATAGAGTATGCAAGGCTTGCGGATCTTACAACAAGAAAGAAATCGTAGCTGCAAAATAATGCAGAATTTATAAGGCTGTTATGCTAAGTGAATTTATGATATTATATATCAAGTTCATTTTGTATGGCAGCTTTTTTTTGTTCATTTTTGTCTCTGTTTATTCAAACGACTGCGAAAAATAGGAAAAAGAAAGAAGAAAAAGACTTAAAAAATATGAATAAGATTATTATCTTCTAACAAAAAATAATGAAAGAAAATAGATGAGATAAAAAAAGGGATGAGAGTAAGTCTAAAGGAGACAGACAAAACATCGGATGATATTAGAAAATACTGTGAAATAGACTTGACTTTTATTTTGAATAGATTAGAATAAAAACTATCGGATAAATTTTGTATAAACTTAAGTGCAAAAATAGAAAGGAAGGTCAGTTATGACAAAGATAGATATTATTTCTGGTTTTTTAGGAGCCGGAAAGACAACATTAATTAAGAAATTAATCAAAGAGGCTTTTGCAGGTCAAAAGCTTGTCTTGATTGAAAATGAGTTTGGTGAGATTGGAATTGACGGTGGATTTTTAAAAGAGTCTGGAATTCAAATTAACGAGATGAATTCAGGATGTATCTGTTGCTCTTTAGTTGGAGATTTCAATACAGCGCTAAGAGAAGTGCTTGATATTTATGCTCCAGACCGTATCATTATTGAGCCATCAGGTGTTGGAAAATTATCTGACGTTATCAAAGCGGTAGAGCAGGTGACAGACGGAGAAACTGTCGTGTTAAATAGTTATATTACAGTTGCCGATGCAAAGAAGGCAAAAATGTATTTGAAGAACTTTGGTGAGTTTTATAATAATCAGATTGAGTTTGCAAATGTTATTATTTTGAGCAGAACACAGGATGTAAAAGAAGATAAGCTTACAAAGGCTATTGAGATTATTAGAGGAATTAATGATAAATCTCCTATTATTACAACTCCTTGGGAGGAGCTTGACGGAGCAAAGATTCTTGAAGTTATGGAGGGAGAGCATGACTTTTCTAAGGCGCTTTTAGAGGCGGCACAGGTTTGCCCAGAATGTGGACATGTGCATCATGACCACGATTGTTGCGAGCATGAGCATCACCACGACCATGAGCACTGTGAGCATGAACATCACCACGACCATGAGCACTGTGAGCATGAGCATCACCACGACCATGAGCACTGTGAGCATGAGCATCACCACGACCATGAGCATTGTGAGCATGAGAATCACCACGACCATGAGCATTGTGAGCATGAGCACCATCATGACCATG
Source organism: Lachnospiraceae bacterium (assembly GCA_051880475.1). Classification (GTDB taxonomy): domain Bacteria; phylum Bacillota; class Clostridia; order Lachnospirales; family Lachnospiraceae; genus JAUUSJ01. The sequence goes on from JBJEOA010000049.1 coordinate 96,344, forward strand.
ATTGCTGCGGACACGAGCATCATCACGACCATGATTGCTGCGGACATGAGCATCATCATCACCATGCTGATGAAGTATTTACGAGTTGGGGTAAGGAGACACCAAAGAAATTTAGCGAAGATGAGATGAATCATATTTTGGCAGAATTAGCAAAAGAGGATTCCACAGAGTACGGAATTATATTAAGAGCAAAAGGAATCGTGCCAGATACAGAGGGAAATTGGATTCATTTTGATTTAGTTCCAGGAGAGACAGAGGTTCGCCGCGGAGCGGCAGATTATACGGGAAGAATCTGTGTTATCGGTTCTAAGCTAGCCGAAGATAAGTTAGCGAAGCTCTTTAGACTATAAGATAGCGTAAAATAGAATTACGGGAGGAAATTATGGCAATAAGACAGAGAGAGATTCCTGTTTATTTATTTATGGGATTTCTAGAGAGTGGAAAGACAAGTTTTATCCAAGAGACATTGGAGGAGGATTACTTCAATGATGGTCAGACGACACTTATTTTTGCCTGTGAGGAGGGCGAGGAAGAGTATGAAGATGAAATCTTGGAGAAAGCAAAAACGGTTGTTGTCTATGTGGAAGACGAGGAAGATTTTACGACAGAATTTATCAATGGAGAATTAGAAAAAATGAATCCAGACCGTGTTATTATTGAATATAATGGGATGTGGATGCTAAAAACTTTATTCGATGCAGTAAAGGAAACTCCTCTTGATATTTTCCAGACACTTACGATGGTAAATGCAGAGACATTTGATCTTTATATGAATAATATGCGTTCTTTAGCAGTAGAGATGTTTAAAATTTCAGAGGTTGTTGTTATGAACCGCTGTACGAAGGATACGCCAAAATCCACCTACAGACGAAGTATTCGCGCGGTAAATCGCCGTGTTCAGGTTATTTTTGAGTCAGAGACAGATGACGATATGGAGGAGAGCGAGGAGACACTTCCATTTGATATTGACGGTAAAAATATTCGTCTTGAGGATGAGGATTATGGAATCTGGTTTATCGATGCAATGGAGAGACCAGAACTCTACGATGGTAAGACAATTACGATGAAGGTTCGCATTTTAAAGGCAAAAGATATGCCAAAGGGATGTTTTGTTCCAGGACGTCATGCGATGACATGCTGTGCAGATGATATTCAGTTCCTTGGATATCTCTGTCATATGAATCATGCGAAGTCATCTAGCATTAAAACAATTAAAAATGGCATGTGGGCTACTTTGACAGCAGAGATTAAGGTGGAATATGCGAAGGAGTATAAGGAAAAGGGACCTGTACTTTACGCAAAGAGAATGGAGGCTGCCACAAAGCCAGAAGAGGAATTTGTATATTTCTAATATGACAGATAGTAAAGCGAAATTGAGACAAAAGTACTAAAAAAAATGCTTGAAAAATGAATAAAATTAGATTATAATGACTATAGAAAAACAAAATAATCTTCGGGGCGGGGCGTAATTCCCCACCGGCGGTCACAGTCCGCGAGCCATATTTGGTTGATTTGGTGTAATTCCAAAACCGACAGTATAGTCTGGATGAGAGAAGAAAAGATGAGATGAATAGATAGATTTATGAGTCATATATAATTATAATGAATATACAAGATATGCGATAAGTATATGAAAAAATGATTTTATTGCCCCAGTTTTTATAAACTGGGGATTTTTTATTCATCTTAAATATCTTGAGTCGAAAGTGATATTACCGTCCTAGAGCTAGGGCGGTTTTCTTTATGAGAAAAGGGAGTATCCGAAGGGAAAGGACGACAATGGAAAGTGAGATAAAAAAAGAACAAGTAATAATAGATGAGCAGTATATGGCAATGGCTCTCTCATTAGCAAAGAAGGGAGCAGGATTTACGAATCCAAATCCGATGGTTGGGGCAGTTATCGTAAAGAGTGGAAAAATTATCGGAGAAGGATATCACAAAAAATATGGCGAACCGCATGCGGAGGTCAATGCATTTGCGGATGCAGATGAGCGAGGAGAGGATACAGAGGGAGCGACAATCTATGTGACATTAGAGCCTTGTTTTCATTACGGAAAAACGCCTCCTTGTGTGGATTTAGTGCTAAAAAAGAAGGTGAGTCGAGTTGTTATTGGAACACTTGACCCAAATCCTCTCGTTGCAGGTCAGAGTGTCACAAAAATGAAAAAAGCTGGAATTGAGGTTGTATCTGGTATACTCAAGGAAGAATGTCTAAAGTTGAATGAAATTTTCTTTCAGTATGTGACGACAAAGAAGCCGTTCGTTTTCCTAAAATCGGCACTCTCTCTGGATGGAAAGATTGCTACTGTGACTGGTGAGAGTCAGTGGATTTCTTGCGAGGAATCTAGAAGAGAAGTACATGAACTAAGAGGAAGATATGCCTCTATTATGGTAGGAATTGGCACAGTTCTTGCGGATAATCCAAGTCTTACTTGCAGGCTCGAGGGAAAGAAAAGTCCAATTCGAATTATCGTGGATTCTTCTTTACAGACTCCACTCGATGCAAACGTACTAAAAAATCAAGATATCGCAAAGACGATTATTGCCACGACAAATAGGGCAGATAAAGAGAAAAAGAAAAAAATTGAGTCGATGGGTGTTGAGGTTCTTATACTGGATGAGAAAGATGCCCATGTAGATTTGATTAAACTTCAGCAAGCGATTAGCGAGAGGAAGATAGACAGTGTCTTGCTTGAGGGAGGAGCTGACTTGGCTTTTGGAGCAGTGAAGGCTGGCATTGTCGATAAGGTGAGATATTATATCGCACCAATCATGATTGGAGGAAAACAAAGCAAGGCGGCACTAGGCGGAGAGGGATTTGAGCATTTAAGTGATGCTTTTCTTCTTGAGAATATGGCGACAAGACAGGTTGGACAAGATATTTGCATAGAGGGATATCGAAAAAAATAATTTTCGCAGAAAATAAGATAAAAAGAGAGTGAGAGAAAATGTTTACAGGAATTGTAGAAGAGATTGGAGTAATTCAAAGAATAGAGCAAAATAATGTATCTTCCACAATGACAATTCAGGCAAGTAAAGTACTCGAAGATACAGAACTTGGAGACAGCATTGCGGTGAATGGAACCTGCCTTACCGTGACAGGAATGGGCTCAGGATATTTTCAGGCAGATGTTATGGCTGAGACGGTAAGAAGAACAGGCTTTGCAAATTTCAGACCGGGAACGAGAGTAAATCTTGAGAGGGCATTGACTCTTAACAAGAGACTCGGTGGTCATATTGTGAGTGGTCATATCGACGGATGTGGAACAATTGTTGATTTGACGGAAGAGGAAAATGCAGTCTGGGTTACGATAGAGGCAAAGAGAGAAATCTTAAAGGGAGTTATCGAGAAAGGCTCCATTGCCATTGATGGCATTAGTCTTACTGTGGCATATGTGGATGACCATGTATTTAAGGTATCTATTATTCCACATACTGGAGAGGAGACAACACTTCTTGAGAGAAAGCCGGGAGATTTGGTAAATCTTGAGTGTGATATGATTGGAAAATATGTGGAAAAGTTATTGCTCTTTGGAAAAGAGGAAAAAGAGCCAGAAAAGAAAAGTAAAATTGATGAAGATTTCTTGAAGAAATATGGATTTTTTTAAAATATGATTAGAGATTTATATCTAAAACATATAGCAAGGAAATCTATATAGGAATAGAAAAGTAAAACAGTTAGAGAAGGAGAGAGAATAAATGACAGAAATTATGGAATTTCATACAATTGAGGAGATTATTTCCGATTTAAAGGCGGGAAAAAATATTATTTTAATGGATGACGAGAGCAGGGAAAATGAGGGAGATATTATCTGTGCTGCGGAGTTTGCCACACCAGAAAATATCAATTTTATGGCGAAGTATGCGAGAGGACTTATCTGTATGCCAATGAATCAAGAATATGCAAATAAGTTGGGACTTGAGCCAATGTGTGCAGTGAACACAGATAATCACGAAACAGCATTTTTACAGTCTATTGACTATAAAGAGACGACAACAGGAATTTCTGCATTTGAGCGCTCTGCCACAGCGATGGAGGCAGTGAAGGAAGGAAGAACGGGAGCTGATTTTAGAAAACCAGGTCATATGTTCCCACTTTTAGCGAAAAAAGACGGTGTTATGGAGAGAAGAGGTCATACTGAGGCGACAGTAGACTTAATGAATATTGCAGGACTAAAGCCAGTTGGACTTTGCTGTGAGATTATGAATGATGATGGAACAATGGCAAGAGCAGATGATTTATTTGAATTTGCCAAAAAGCATGAACTTAAAATTGGCTGTGTGGCAGATTTGGTTCAGTATAGAAGAGAGCATGAATGTTTCGTTGAATGTGTGGCGGTTGCGAAAATGCCAACTCGATACGGCGATTTTATGATGCACGGATATGTAAATAAATTAAACGGTGAGCATCATGTCGCATTAGTGATGGGTGATATCGGAGATGGAAAAGATGTGCTTTGCAGAGTTCACTCAGAATGTCTGACAGGGGATGCGTTTGGCTCAGAAAGATGCGATTGCGGTCAGCAGTACGACGCAGCGATGAAGATGATTGCAAAAGAAGGAAGAGGAGTTCTTCTCTATATGAGACAGGAGGGAAGAGGGATTGGTCTTATCAATAAAATTCGTGCTTACGAATTACAAGACCAGGGCTACGACACAATCGAGGCCAATATTATGCTTGGATTCCCAGCAGATATGAGAGATTACTCGATTGGATCTCAGATTTTAAAAGACCTTGGAGTGAGAGAACTTCGTCTTATGACGAATAATCCTCTTAAGATTGAGGGACTGGATGCCTTTGATTTGTCTATCAAAGAAAGAGTGCCAATCCAGATGGAACTAGGAAAAAATGATGCTTATTATTTAAAGACGAAACAAGATAAGATGGGACATTTATTTACTTACAAATAAAAAATAGAAAAGTGAACTATAACTATTTGCTTGATAAAAGAATTAGATTAGAAATTTTGAGAAGAAATCTCATAAAAATAAAAAGAAAAATATAAAAATAGGATAGAGAGAAAGGAATTAAAACAATGAGAAAATTAGAAGGAAATGTAATTGCAACAGGATTAAAAGTAGGTATCGTAGCAGCACGTTTTAACGAGTTTATCGTGTCAAAATTAGTGAGCGGAGCAGAGGATGGTCTTGTTCGTCACGGAGCTAATACAGATGATATCGATATCGCATGGGTACCAGGTGCATTTGAAATGCCACTTGTAGCGAAAAAAATGGCAAACTCCGGAAAGTATGATGCGATTATCTGTCTTGGAGCAGTAATTAAGGGCTCCACAGACCACTATGATTATGTATGTGCTGAGGTTTCTAAGGGAATTGCGACAGTATCCATGAATAGTGATGTACCTGTAATGTTTGGTGTTCTCACAACAAATAATATTGAGCAGGCAATCGAGAGAGCGGGAACAAAGGCTGGAAATAAGGGATATGATTGTGCACTTAGCGCAATTGAGACAGCAAATCTTTTAAAGAGTCTTGCCTAAGTTTTACGAAAAAATATATAAAAAATTGCTAAAAAGTCTTTTCTCCAAGATGTAAATATGGTAATATAGATATAGCAAGCTGTTATTAATTTAACAATGTTAAGTAAAGTTTTTATGCTATTGGAAAGGTAGCAGAAATGGAGGAAAACATGGGAAGATTTACATTGCCAAGAGACTTATATCACGGAAAGGGATCTCTTGAGACATTGAAGACATTGGAAGGAAAGAAAGCAATCATCTGTGTCGGCGGTGGCTCTATGAAACGCTTTGGATTCTTAGACAGAGCAAAAGCCTACTTAGAGGAAGCTGGAATGGAAGTTATTATATTTGAGGGAATTGAGCCAGACCCATCTGTTGATACAGTTATGAGGGGTGCGCAGGTTATGACAGAATTTGAGCCAGACTGGATTGTAGCTATGGGTGGTGGTTCACCTATCGACGCTGCAAAAGCTATGTGGATTAAGTACGAATATCCAGAGATTACATTTGAAGAGATGTGTCAAGTTTTCGGCATTCCACAGCTTCGTAAAAAAGCTCATTTCTGTGCAATTCCATCTACATCTGGAACAGCTACAGAAGTTACAGCGTTTGCCGTTATTACAGATTATGAAAAGGGCATCAAATATCCATTGGCAGATTTTGAGATTACACCAGATATCGCTATCGTAGACCCAGACTTAGCAGAGACAATGCCTAAGAAATTAGTTGCTCATACAGGTATGGACGCTATGACACATGCCATTGAGGCTTATGTTTCTACAGCAAACTGTGATTTTACAGATCCTTTAGCTATTCATGCTATTGAGATGATTCAGAGCGATTTGATTGATTCTTATAACGGAGATATGGAAAAGAGAGCTTCTATGCATAACGCACAGTGCTTGGCAGGAATGGCATTCTCTAACGCTTTACTTGGTATTGTACATTCCATGGCACATAAGACAGGTGCTATTTTTGAAGATTACGGTGCACATATTATCCACGGCGCTGCAAATGCTATGTATCTTCCAAAGGTTATCGCATTTAATGCGAAGGACGAGACAGCAAAAGCTCGTTACGGCGTGATTGCTGATTATATGAAGCTTGGCGGAGAGACATTAGATGAGAAGGTTGATTTATTAATCAAATATCTTCGCAAGATGAATGATGATCTTAATATTCCACAGTGTATTAAAAACTATGGAGCAGACAGCTACCCAACAGAGCAGGGATTCGTTCCAGAGGAAGTATTTTTAGAGAGACTCCCAGATATCGCAGCAAATGCTATTTTAGATGCATGTACAGGTTCTAATCCTCGTCAGCCAAGTCAGGAAGAGATGGAGAAATTGTTGAAATGCTGTTATTATGACACAGAGGTAGATTTCTAAAAATAAATATATTTGAGGATAATTCGTAAATTTTAAGGGCTGTGGCAAGATAAATAATTTCTATTTTGCCATAGCCCTATTATATTTGTTGCTCTTTTCTACATACATATTGTCCACATATTGTCCGCACAGTGATTTGCCAGTGTACAGCCAAGAGGCAGAAAAAGTGCACATTTTGAGATGATGCCTCTATCTTCGATATCGATTAAAGCAAGAGTAAACTTCTTGTATTCTTGGCATTGCATATCCACCTGGAATATAACTTCCCTCAGAAAAAAATTCCAATCCTTTGCTCTCAAGTTGTCTTTCAAGATAGGTTATAATCTGAGGAATCGTTTTTTTTCCGTCTGCCATATGTTCTATCGTATATTTTAAAAGCATTCCAAGTGAGGCAGTCTGCTCTGAATCTACCAATTGTTCGATATAGCGAAGGTCAATCTCTTTTTTTCCGAGAGAGAAACTATCGCATCCATGTACTTTTACTTTAAGCCTTTCTTGTCTATCCCCTCTGTCTTTATTTTCCCTATTATTTCTTCCGCTGGAATTTCTGCTGGAATTTTTGCCGGAATCTGCCCTTGTCATAATTCGATTACTTACTGGCATTGTAAACGTAGGAGGATGGATATTAGAAATTGGATACTTCTCGCAGAGTTCTTTCACGCGTGCTGTGATATCGACAGGCATATAATTATCCATTTGAATCACAATATCCGCAATATGGAAAAAGGCTCCTGAGCTTCCAGCGACCAAAATAGTAGAGATTCCCGCCTCTTCGTATAATTCTCTCGCTCTTTCAAGAAATGGGGTAATTGGCTCTTTTTCTTGTAAAATAACTTCCTGCATAAATGCATCTCTAACCATAAAATTAGTTGCAGAAGTATCCTCGTCAAGCAAGAATACTTTCGCTCCAGCCTCCATTCCCTCCACAATACCAGCTGCCTGAGAGGTGCTTCCACTTGCATCCTCTGTGGAGAAGCATTTCGTATCCTTTTTATTTGGTAAATCATTAATGAAAAGGGAGATATCAACATCTTTAATAAATCTTCCGTCCTCTGAGCGAAGCTTTAATGCCGTCTCATCTGTGATAACATACTCCCTTCCATCTCCCGCAATATGATTATAAACCCCCGTATCGAGAGCTGTCAAAAGTGTCGATTTTCCGTGATATCCTCCTCCGACAATTAACGTAATTCCTGATTTTATTCCCATTCCAGTCATTCTTCCCTTGTGAGGCAAATCCATGCAAACTCTCAAACTCTCTGGGGAAGAAAATGCAGTCGCATTTTTCATCGGTTTTTTCGAAACTCCACTCTCTCGAGGCAAAATTGAACCGTCTGCCACAAAAGCTATCATATCCCTTTTCTTTAATTGATCTCGAATATAGGCTTGGTCTTCTGCCAGAAAAATTGTCTGCTCAACCTGTTTTTTATTTAGCTTTGTATAAAAAAATGTATTCTCCACACAGACTGGAAGATAATCAAACAAAATTTTCTCAAGCTCAGTCGCATTGATTGTTCTTCCGTTTGCCGGAAATCCTACAAAAAATCTGGCAATGATTTCTTTATCTGTCACCTCACAGGCTGTTCTCTCTAATACTTCTTGCCCACAGTGGCTGACCGAGATTAATCCACTCTTTCCAGAACCTTTCGCCTGAAACGTATATTTCCCAACTTGACGCTCAAACTGACGAGTCAGATAATCCGCCAATGTAATTTTCGTCAGCTTACTCGCATAACAAAATGCTGGAAAACCTGCCGTTTCTCTGGTAATTCTCACACTAATATGAGAAGGAGATGCAAATGGATCTCCCTGTACATGGTCGATGGACAATATATATTCTCTAAATTTATAGGAACCTTTTAGCGATTTATATGCTGGATAGCCCTTTTTATGAATCGCTCGAAGTGATTCTTGCAATTGTTTTGCTAGCTGCATCAAAATTTCTCCTTTCTATTTTGTATTCTTATTTTATTTTTCCATTATATCTTACTTGAAATTTGTTGACAAGATAGTCAAGACAAAGACAATGCATTGGAGAGTTCTAAAAGGTCCGGAGAAAACGGAAAGAGTATATAATATTGTTAGATTGTCAAGAGCGAAAATCTTCGAATAGACGCTAATTATTACATTTTTTTTGTTAATTATTACACTAATGTTGAAAAAAATCAAAAAGAAGCTACAATAAGATAGTATTGTAATATTTTAAATTTTTTAAATTTCTTTTTAGATTCCTTCTGGAAATATCTTTTTTGATATTTTTAGAGGGTTCTTTTGTTGTTAATGTATTCGATGTAAGAGTTAGTTGAGTTATGTCAATACAGTTTCTAAAGTTGTGGTAATCGGGTTTTTGTTTATAGGGGAGTAAAGAAAAAATATGATATGGAGATTGTATAAAATACTAAATTTATGACAAATAAAATGTGATAAGAGTATAAGTAAATGAGAGAGGAAATATGAGAGTAATAGCTTGCGATGATGAAGAAAAAGTGTTGAAACAGTTAAAAGAATGGACGGATGATTATTTTTCTAGAAAAAATATAGAGTTTTCATTTCAAAAATATAGTACTGAGAAAAGTCTCCGGCGAGAACTAGACGAATATAATGGAGAAATACCGTTGATTATTTTTATGGATATGCAGCAACAATGGGAAAATTCTTTAAAGAAAATACGAGAGATTGAACAATGGACAAAAAATGTAGTCGTTATATTTATTTTCGGAGATGGATATAACGCATATATAGAGGAAATTTTTGATATTAATCCTATTTATCTTCTGGTAAAGCCGATAAAAAGGGAGAGTTTTGAGAAGGCTATAGATTTTGCACTTACCAAAATGGGCAATAATAAAGAAGAGTCGTATATTGTAATTCGACGCAGAGGAGAAAAAAAGAAAATATATTATCATGAAATTTATTATATAGAGCGCAATTTGAGAAAGACAGAAATTTGCTGTGTGATGGAAAATTATGAATGCTACGAAAAATTATCGAGTCTTGAGGAGCGTTTGGGAGAGAACTTTGTGAGATGTCATAATAGTTTTATCGTCAATCTGGCCTGTGTCAAGAGCGTCAAGAGAAATGAGCTTATTTTAAACAACGGAAAATGTATTCCAGTTAGCAATAGCAAAAGTAAACTAACAAGAGAAGCCGCAATTCGGTATTTGGAGGGAGTCATGGAAAAATATAACTAAAAAGATAAAAAAGGGGTTGACAAGAAAATGGGAGGAGATAGCATTTTGACAGACAGACAGACAGACAGACAGACAGACAGACAGACAGACAGACAGACAGACAGACAGACAGACAGACAGACAGACAGACAGACAGAC
>JBJEOA010000050.1:0-1615 GCA_051880475.1 Lachnospiraceae bacterium
ATGAGAATACGATTGCCGCTATGGAGAGAATTAAGGCGCTATAGGTTCTAATAGAATATATTAAAATAGAATAAACGCGAGATGGAAATGGCATCTCTTCTTTTTAAAACACGCTGCGTTTCCAAATTTTAACCGCACGCTTATTTATGCTGCTCACGCGAACTCGAAAAAAGTCCATCAAGTATCGTTTCCTTCATGGATTGACAGAGACTTTTTTCTCAGACAGCGCTCCCGCAGCAAAGCTAGTGCAGTTAAAATCTTTGGAAGCCTTGCTATCGTTTTAAAAGAAGAGATGCCATTTTTCTCGCTGTATAGTGAAAAATATTATTCTAATAAAATGATGCTGAAAAAATAATATCAAAAAAATAAAACTTTATGTAAAATATAATTGACAAAAAGTAAGATAGTATATATAATAAAAATATCAAGAGGCATTTAAAATCTAGATGAGCTTTTTGAAGAGGGAGGGGAGATATTGATACTAATTAATATTTTTCTCATGATAGCCGTGATGATATTGGGAGGGATATTTTGGCTGATGGTGAGAGATGGAAGAAAAAAAGAGAAAGGTTGGGATAAGCATGAAAGTTGATGAAAGATTAATTATGGTTAGCAGTTATTTAGTTGCATTTTTTATTTGTTGGATTCTTGCTGTGGCATTTAGAAGAAAGATATATGGGAAGAATTTAGAATATGATGAGAGACAAGAGCGTATTAGGGGATTAGCGTATAAATGGGGATTTTTTACTTTACTTATTGGGATTTCAGTAAATGCTATTATAAAAGAGATATTAAATATCGAGTGGGCTACTCCTATAGCGGAATTTTCCGTCTTTTTAGGTATTTCTATTATTGTTGTAACTGGAATTTGTATTTTTAAAGATGCCTATTTTGCTCCATTTGCAAAAGAGAAAAATATAATTTGGATTATATTTGTAATCGGATTGATAAATTTATACAGTGGAATAGAGCAGATATTAACTCATCAAAGTTTAGATGAATTTCACCGTTTTTCTAATAATCAGCTTGTAATAGGAATTGTTCTCATGATAATTCCAATTATGGCGATTTCTCATAAGATTATGATGGAGCGAGGTGGTGATGAGTGAAAAATTTAAAAATGAAGTCTGCCAGGGCGGCACTTGATTTATCTCAGGCGGAACTCGCAAAGTTGGTTGGCGTGTCTAGACAGACAATTAATGCGATTGAGAAAGGAGATTATAATCCGACAATTAAGCTTTGTATTATGATTTGTAAAGTGCTTGGAAAAACATTAGATGAATTGTTTTGGGATGATGAATAATATTGATTCACTATACAGCGAGAAAAATGGCATCTCTTCTTTTAAAACGATAGCAAGGCTTCCAAAGATTTTAATCGTACTAGCTTGTTTAATAAAGTCCCTGTCAAGCGACGAAGCAAATTGAGCTTGCTCAAATTCGCTTCGTCATTTGACAGACTAAGCAACATGAGTACGTAGAGCGATAGCTCGGAGTACTCATGTTGGTACGATTGTGAGAACACGAAGTGTGGAGCAATCGGGACTTTATTTGAGCGAAGCGAGTTCGCGTGAGCAGCATAAATAAGCGTGCGGTTAAAATTTGGAAACGCAGCG
>JBJEOA010000051.1:0-35085 GCA_051880475.1 Lachnospiraceae bacterium
ACAGAAGGCTCCTCCAGCTATCGAAAACGAAAAGAATTATTTGAGCATCGAAAGGTTGCCGTCAAAGAGGAAATCAAACAGCTTGAAAAAACTCTCGCCATGCTGGAATTCAAATGTTGGTATTATGACACCGCCATAGCTGATGGCAACGAAGATAGGATTCATTCCATGCTCCCCGATAGTCTTCCAAAGGATGTTCAAAAACTTTATAACAAAGCTCGCAAATAAAACACTTCAACAAAACTTGAGGGATAGCCACATCAAATGGCTATCCCTCGTATATTCTACACAACTATGATTTACCGTCTGACAAATCCCAATTATATAAGTCCAGCAAAAAGTCTTATAGAGAATCAATAATCGCGGAGGTTGTTTCAAGTTTTTAACACTAACCATAATACCTTCCTGCGTTATCGTTATAGAGTACACCCGTTTTACATTTTACGATAAACAAAACTTAACAAAAGTCCAAGTAAAGATAATCCCATGGCAATCACATAAGCTACGATATAAGTTCCTGTTGCCATATATACCTTCCCAATAATCATAGGCGCACAAAAACCAGCAATTGCAAAGCCAATGAACATAATACCATAATTTACGCTGGAGTATTTTGCACCAAACTGTTCATTAGTAAATCCTGGATAAATTCCCATAAATCCGCCAAAACAAATACCTATGATGCACACACCAGCATAATATGTGAAGAAATCTCCTTCTTTTGTAATAGATAATAAAAATAATCCTGCAACAGAACATAATAAAAGAATGGTTAGGGTATTAATCTGCCCAATTATATCGGAGATGATTCCTCCAAGAATACGACCGCCTGTATTAAATAATGCAAGAACAGAAACGGCAACCGCTGCATTTGAGGCACTCATCATAACCTGATACTGTGCAATGGGAGATGCCTGTGAAATAATCATCATGCCCATAAATGCACCACAACACATCATTACAATCATCACATAAAAGACTGGTGTTCTTAACATTTCCTTCCAAGTGTAATTCTTGCCAGTGCTGACTCCTGTATTTTGGGGTGGAATATACCCTTCTGGTAAAAATCCTTCTGGACATGGAAGAACAAACATGGATGCAAGAAAAACAAGGACTACTATGGCAATTCCAAGTATCTTAAATGCCATAGTAACATCCATCTTCGCAATAATCGCATTTGCAATCAATGGAACAAGTACAGAACTTAATCCGTAGGAGGCTGTCGCCAATCCTCCGGCAAGCCCTCTTTTATCTGGAAAGAACTTTACACAGTTACTTACCGTACATCCATAGGTCATTCCCATCGCCAAACCACAGCATAATCCAAAACCAACAATCAACATTGGTACACTAGATGCGAATCCACAAAGAATCATACCAATTCCAAACCATATTCCGCCGATGAGAATAACCATTCTTGGACCCATTGTACTTACTAATTTACCTCCCCCAATCATAGTAATTGGTCCGACTACATTGGCAATAGAAAAGACAATGGCAATCGAACTTGCCGTAATTACCTGATCACCAGAGAGGTTGTGCACCTTGCTAATATGTTCTGCCATCGGAGAAGCAAACACACTCCATGCATACAATGCACCAATACACAGATTAATCAAACAGCTAGCTGCTAAGACTAGCCACCTTCTCTTTGTATAATTCATAAATCATATCTCCCTTTTCTTCTTTATCAAAACAGACACTAAACACACAATCTGTATCTATCATTTTTTCGAACAAAGCAACTTTTTTATCCGAACAGCATGGGAAAGATGTTACCTCATCCATCGTAAATTCAACACGGAGGGGATCCATATAGAATCCTTCTCCCAACCATTTCAGATAACTCTCTTTCCACGTCCAGAATCGATAAAATATCTTCTGATAATCCTCTACATTTTTTTCATATCTGTTAAGAATCTGCCTTTCTTGTTCCGTCAGTATTTTTTTCACCATAGAGGTTGGAAAATCTCGGATTCGTTCCACATCAACACCAATTTTCCCTTCCGAAAACGCACATAAGACCCAACCCTCACAATGACTTATATTAAAATGAATCTTTGGATACCCTATTAAAAATGGTTTCCCATATTCATTTTTGCCAATCTGATCCTCTAGTTCTTCTTCCTGAAAGGCCAAACCATAGTATTTTTCTAACCCATAACGAAGCAATTTCCTACCCAGATTATGCTCTTTATGATACCTGTGCTCTCCCTCTAAGAACGTATATTTTGTATAAATGACAAAAATCATCTTTCTATTTCCTCAATAATCAATCCAACTGGTTCTCCCTCTAGTGAATCCAAATAGAAATATCCTTTACTATACGGTGGTTTCGGATATTGATAAGCATAATGACGTTTTCCTTCGCTATGATAAATACAGTCAATCATCCTTTGAATTAAAGATTTTGGATATATTTTTTTACTATGGGAGGTGAGGTAATGAGAAAAATCTAGGCGATTTATCATCTCTAACGTCTGTATTTGTGTTTCCTTATTTCCATGATTTGGAAATATAAGGCACATAATTGGTGTTAATGCATCTCCACTTAAAAGAAGTTTCCATTCCCTAATATAAACGCCCACCGATCCCGCACTATGTCCTGGAATTGATACAATTTCCCCATGAAGATTCCCAAGATCTACAAAGTCAAAATCAAGGTCTTTGATATGTTTCCAACCATCACATCCAAATGAAATCTTCCTGTCATTCCTTGGATTCATCTCCCAAATCCATTGGTTTAACAATGCTTCATCATAAGAATCCAGAATATTTCTGTCCTTTTTCGATAAATACACTGTTTCAAACTGATGACTTCCACCAATATGATCAAAATGTCCATGACTGGCGATGACTAAAAGAGGAAGAGTGGTCACCGCCTCCACGGCACTTTTGAGGTCATCCATTCCGCAGGTCGTATCAAAAAGCAATGCCTTATTTTCTCCAATTACCAGATTCGCAAAACAATCTGCCATATCCTGAAACAGATATAATTGATCAGTTAACCGAATAGTTGTTATCATTTTTTCACTTCCTTAGTATACCTACTAACTTTTTCTGGAAGAAATCTACACCGATTCCCACATATACTACACCAACAAGCATAGCCACGCCAATCTGAATCGGCAAGGTACCAAGATTAGCGATTGACATAGTTCCCATAATGGTAAGCCCTATGGCCCATCCGCACAGCCAGGCTGGAGTAAAGATGAGCTTTGGAAAATTTTCTCCAATGAGAACTGCCATAGCACCTAATACAAATAAGGTTCCATATAATTCTATATTTGGATGAAAATTCATCGTTTCCATAATAAAAATGGCAAGTACCGCCCACAAATCTCCAAGAAGAAATCCAACCGTAATCTTAAAGGCATCCGACACTTTATTCCCATTTGTTACATATAATCCAGCACAAATCAAAGCAACGGCACCTGTCTGAACTCCAGCATACGGTGCCAAAACTGCCCAAATAGGAGGCAAAAAAGCGATACCCAATGCTAAAGTTACTATGTTTATATTCTTTTCACTCATGTTTTCCCTCTTACTCCCAATCAAATTTTGTCCAGCTTGGTTTTCCAGAATACTGTTTTAATTCTTCTTCTCCATTTAATACACGAATTGCCCCTGCAGCCATGGCTTCCATCTCAAATTCACCAGGATAAGCTGTAACTGGAGCGATAAAAGAACAGGTATCTGTAATCTGTTTTACGAGATCTTTACTATGTACCATTCCTCCGCCAAGTAAAATACCATCAACCTCACCGTGTAATACAGCTGCCATGGCACCAATGCATTTTTCAATCTGATAGATCATCGTATTCCATACCATTTTTGCATATTTATCTCCATTTTCTGCTCGGTTGGTTAATTCTAGAGCATCCGATATACCAAGGTGGTGTACAAATCCGCCGGATTTTGTAAGTAAACCTTTTACATCATCCACACTATAATGATTTTTCTTCATGTAACCTAAAAGATCTGCCACAGAAATGCTTCCACAACGTGTTGGAGCCATAGGACCTTCTCCACCAACGATATCAAAACCATCTATCATCTTTCCCTTGCGATGAGCAGAAACAGAAATGCCACCACCAATATGACATACGACATAGTTACATTCTTCATATTTTTTCTTTAATACATTTTTACTGTGACGAATTGCCGTTTCCTTCAGATTAAGAGCATGTAAATGTATGACACGATTGACTCCTTTGATTCCTGTCATACGGGCAAGATCTTGTAATTCATCCACATCTGGTGGATTTACAACCATCGCTTTTGCACCATATTTTCCGGCAAATTCTGCAGCGAGCTGAGGTCCGAGTGATGCCGGATGAATCACTCCATTTGCCATTGTTCTTGCATGCTCCAACATCAATTCAGAAACATCGTATGTACCACCTTCCATGGCAAGAAGTCCGCCACCTCTTCCTACAAAGACATCCACATCGTCCAATTTCACATTTGCTTTTTCTAATAAATCAAGAATCATATTTCTTCGATAAGGAAGCTGCTCGGAAATGGTAGTGTACTGTGCCAATTCATTGGCATCATGAGATACATTTTGTGTATATAAACATTCTTCTCCTTCAAACAAAGCAATCTTTGTAGAAGTAGAACCTGGGTTAATTGTCAAAACTTTATAATTTTTCATAAATTTTCTCCATTCTCTATAAAGGAAAATCCCCAAATTACTTGGGGATTTTCGTAAAATATATGTGATTTGTTTAAGAACAATATGACTTTATAATTTTTCACCTGCAGCTCTTACCGCACTGATTACGATATTACCTTTTAATTCAGATACAGGTGCACTTCTTGAACAATCACAAACAACCTTGTTAAATCCCTGAAGCATTGGACCATAAGCATCTGCATGACCAAACTGCTGGATAAGTTTTACGGCTACGTTACCGACATTAAGATCTGGCCAGATTACCACATTTGCCTTGCCGGCAACTTTGCTCTCTCTTTTTACTTTCTTTTGTGCAACAGCTGGGGAGATTGCTGCATCTAACTGGAATTCTCCATCGATAGCAAGATCTGGACGAAGCTCATTCGCAATCTTTACTGCATCTTTCACTTTGTCAATTAATTCTCCCTGTCCACTTCCTAAAGTAGAATAACTTACGCAAGCACATCTTGGTTCCCAGCCTAAAAGGGATTTCACAGTATCACAGGCAGAGATTGCGATACTTGCAAGTTGCTCTGCATTTGGATTCGTGCATACTGCACTGTCCCCAACGGCAAGCAAAGAACCTTCGCTTCCTTCATATCCTGGGATATCACAAAGACCGATACTGGAAATTGTTGCAATGCCTGGTTTTAAACCGATAATCATCTGACCTGCAAGAAGAACATCTCCTGTGGTATAATCAATTCCTGCAAATGTAACATCCGCATCATCTACAGCCTGCATTACCATAGAAAACTGAAGTTTATCCTGCATACGGCGTCTTAACGCTTTTTCTTTTAATCTTGTCTCTGGAAGTGCAATATATTTTTCAATCAATGCCTGAATATATGCTTCATCTTCCACATCAACAATCTGAAATACTTCTTTATTATATCCTCTGTTTTCGATTGCTTCATTAATTTCTCCTGCGTTTCCCACAAGGATAGGACGAATATATCCTTCTTCACCAGCTTCATATGCTGCCTGCATCATTTTTTCATTTAAAGCTTCTGGAAAAGCAACTCTTTGAGGATTACCTTTTGCTTTTTCATAAATCTGTTCAAGTATGTTCATTGTCTTTCCTCTGATTATGTCTTATTTTATATCTTATTACATTTCTTCTTCAATCAAATCGATAAGATCTGAAATTGTATTACAACCACTAGCATCTGCTAACATAAGAGATACATCTAATTCGTTTTCGATTTCGGATACTAATGCTACCATCTGAACAGATGCTCCACTTAAATCCTCTTTAAAAGATGTTGTTTCAGAAAGTGTTGTGACATCTTTTTTGTATGCCATTGCTACCATATTTAATACCTGTGTTAAAATTTCCTGTCTATCCATTGTTTCAATCTCCTTATCTTATATAAATTTTTTTCAGTTATACAAATGCATTAATCTAATAAATTTTTTGTAAATGCATTTATTATTCTTCGTCTAAATCAAAGATTACCGTCTTAAATCCTGCTTCCCTCTGGAAAATCACTGCATGGCAGTTTAAAGGAAGTTTTGCAGCAAGTTCTGCTCTGTTTTTCCTGCTCACACCACGAATTACTCCATTTAATCTAGTTCCTTCTTCCAATTCAATTTCACCATAGGCAAATTTACCCATCTTTTTGTATTCTGGTTTTGAAGATAGAGCAGCTGGAAGTACAAGGGAATGCACTTTAGCTTTTCCACTAATTTCATACCATTCTGTTTCATAACTTCCGCAGGTATTGCAGGCATATACAGGCGGGAATTCAACATTGCCACATTTTGGACATTTACGTCCTAAAATTTTACCTTCTTCCAATGCTAAGTAAAATTTTTCTACTACTTTTTCTAATTTAATCGCCATGACTCATTTCCTCCTATTTATCCAGTGTACGAACAATAATTGCTGCCACGTTCTGAGCACCACCGTAACCGCGGAGCATTGTGGTCTTTGGAAGTTTTTTCACTTGACGGTCACCGCATTCCCCCCACATCTGTTTACATGCTTCATACATATCCGCAAGACCAGAAGCAGCATGTGCATGACCAAAGGATGTTCTTCCGCCATTGGAGTTAATTGGCTTATCTCCATCCCATGCTGTACGTCCATCACAGATGTATTTCCAGCCTTCCCCATATGGAAGATATCCTGCAATTTCAGCAGAAACGAGATGGGAAGTAATAATGAAATCATTGGCGAAGAATAAATCCAAATCGTCTCCAGTTAATCCCGTTGCTTCATATACCTGACGGACCGCTTCCTCTGTCGCGCGTACTTCAAAATGAGGAGTGGTTGCTTCACAGGCTGCACTTCCGATACCGAGCACTTCAATCGGCTGATGTTTTAAATTTTTTGCAATTTCTGGAATCTTCTCTGTGGCACACACGATCACTGCAGCCGCACCGTCACATTTTAATTCCAGACCGCCAGCACGTAAGAAATCTCCCATCTTAGGGTTATATGGAGAATTCATATATTCATCTAAGGACATTCCTGCTTCTTTTGCCAAGGATTCGTAAGTCTTTCTCTCAATGGCAAGTGGATTCATCGATGCATTTCTTCTATTGTTGATACACATCCAGTTTAATGTATTATTCATCTGTTCTGCAGTAATACCACGGGTGCGCACATACCATTCTGCCGCATCATCATAAATCAATTCCTGACCGGCCATTAAACTTCTCGTGTATGTACGGTCATATAACCAGGAAGTAGTTTTTAGAAATTTCTCCATGGTCATCTTATCTCGTTTATAAGGATGCTTTGGAGTTTCTACATTATCTGCTGGGGATGGTGTGCTATCACCAAATTCAACGGCACCAGTTAATACACAATCATATTTTCCTGATGCTACCGCATTCACTGCCTGTTCAATGGCAAGATATCCTGTACAACAAGCTTCCGAATGATGAATAGAGCCTTTCCCCTTCATACCAAACCAGTTGGCAATCTGAACATTAGGAGTCAAATAGTTTGAACCATTCAGTGGGCTTGCACAGCCATGGAAATAAAAATCAACATCCTGTGGATTCACCCCGGCATCCTCCATGGCTTTTAATGCCGCATATCCAAATAATTCACCTTCTGTCAGACCGTTTGTTTCTTCATGATCAACAGTATACATAAATGGTGTACAACCTACACCGATGATCGACACACTTCTTTGATATTTTCCAAAAGTACTCATTGCACTCAACCTTTCTTATCTTTTTTTACATGGTATTGGTTTTTTCGGACAACGTGGCTTCACTGCACCTGCTAATACGATAGCTTCTTCCTCGCAGGCTTCCATACATTTTCCACACTGTACACATTCCCCCTGATTGATGACGTGGACAAATCTCTTTTTGCCTAGAATGGCATCATCTTCACATACGTCCATACATTCCCCACAGCCAATACAGTCTGCTGCAATAATGTGGTAAGTCATGAACTTCTTGCATACGCCAGCACGACACGCTTTTTTACTTACATGCTCTTCAAAGATTTCTCTTTGATTAGAAATTGCATATAAAACCATCTGGGCGATATCCTGTCCATCCTCACAAAGAGACTGGGTTTTCATCATCGCACAAAGATCTTCCATAAGAAGAAGATCCCCCGATCTTCCTTTTTTTTCTGTTATGTCCTTTAAGATCATTTCAAGCTGTGTAATTCCTTCATAACCAAAGACACATTTTCCACAATCTTTGCATTTGTGAGAAATAACTTCTTTTAACAGAACATCTACAACACACTGATTTTCTTTTATATTATTAATTTTTTCTATTGCTGTCATATCTGTCCTCCTAATATTCATTCCAAAGTTTTGGCTGGGTGAGATATGTTCTCAGATCACATTGTAAACAACGCTCAGCTTCACATTTTGCTTGTTCACAAGTAAATGGTTTCTCCATAGCATCAAAACTACAAGATCTTTCCTGTGCACCTAACACCTCTGGATGAACTCTCTTAAAATCACCAAAACCTTCGATACGTCCAATACATGGATTCGGTGTCTCTTTTTTCACAAGTTCTTCTGAAATATCACCATCACCACCAAGATATTGATCAATCGCAATAGCAGACTCACGTCCACCAACAATCGCTTCGATCACAGATTTTGTTCCAGTTACTACATCACCTGCTGCAAATACACCTTCCATAGATGTCGCATAATTTTCTGTCTGAATATATGGTCCATGGGTAAGATCAATGCCCATATTTTCTGTACCTTCGGGTTTTTGACCTACCGCAAAGATTACATTATCCACCGCAATAACATGGTTTGTTCCTTCTTCTAAGTTGATAATTGCTTTACGATTTTCATCAAAATAGAATTCTTTAACTTTCTGTAATTCTACTCCCGTCACCTTATCTTCTCCCGTCACACGAAGGAAGGAATGTGCGGCATGAAGAATTACGCCCTCTTCTTCTCCTTCCATAATCTCTTCCCTAGAAGAAGTCATCTGCTGTTCATTTTCAAGACAGGCGATATGTACTTCCTTTGCACCTTGTCGAATGGCTGTTCTTGCACAATCATATGCAACATTTCCACCACCTAGAATCATTACTTTTTCCCCTAATGGAAGTGGATTACCATCTCTGGCTCCTTTTAAGAACTCTGTATTTACATAAACACCAAGAAGATTATTTCCATGTATTGGAAGTTTTGTTCCCTGATGAGTTCCGATAGATACTAACACTGCATCAAAACCATCAGACAATAATCGTGCTGGTTCCTCACAAGGAGTGTTTGTCTTTAGTTCCATGCCTACTTCCAAAATAGTTGCAATCTCTCGATCCAACAAAGCGTCTGGAAGTC
This sequence comes from Lachnospiraceae bacterium, assembly GCA_051880475.1. GTDB lineage: Bacteria > Bacillota > Clostridia > Lachnospirales > Lachnospiraceae > JAUUSJ01. The sequence goes on from JBJEOA010000051.1 coordinate 9,466, forward strand.
GATAGGCAGGTATTCCATAACGGCACTGTCCACCGGCTTTTTCATTCTTTTCAAAAACAGTAACTTCATGCCCTTTTTTGGCCAGATAATATGCAGCAGTAAGACCTGCAGGACCTGCCCCAATCACAGCAACTTTTTTTCCAGTAGGAACTTCTTTTTTGGAAAACTCTTTCCATCCGCCGAAATCTTCGCATGCTGCCGCACGTTTTAATTTACAGATGGATACTGCTTCTCCAAGCTCTGCTCTTTTACAATTGCTTTCACAAATATGGGTACAAACAGAGCCAAGTACCTCTGGGAATGGTACTTTTTCACGAATTACCGCTGTCGCTTTTTCAAAATCTCCTTCTTTGATATAACGAATATATCTAGGAATATCGATATGTGCCGGACAAGTTGCACGACATGGAACAACATTATCTGCGTAGGATCTGTCTTCTTTCATAATCTTAAGTGCATCGATAATCGATCCTGTTGGACATACTTCAATACATGCGCCACAAAAACGGCATCCTGCTTCTTTTAATGTTTTTCCCTTTGGAATACCAGCGCGAATCCCACTTTCTGTCTTTACATAATCAAGTACCTTCACTCCTCTTAGATCCTGACAGGCACGGATACATCTACCACAGCGCACACAACGAGTAAAAAGATGGGAGATTAGTGGGTTACTATCATTGTTTGCAACACTTCTTGATTTCTTTCTCCAACGCTCTGCACTGACACCCATATACTGATACATGGATTGTAATTCACATTTTCCGTATTTTGGACAACCAGTACAATCCGCAGGATGTGTTGCGAGAATTAATTCCATCGCTGCTTTTCGGATTTTTTCCGCTTCTGGTCCATTTATAGTGATTTTCATCCCATCTTCTGCTTTTGTCATACAAGAAGGGACAGCCCCCTCTACTCCGTCAATTTCAACGGAGCATAGGCGACATCCTCCCTTAGCTTCTAAATCTGGATGACTACAAAGATGAGGGATAAAAATACTAGCTTCTAAGGCAGCTTCTAAAATAGAACTGCCCTCTCTTGCTTCTATTTCTTTTCCATCAATAATAAGTCTCATCAATTTTTCTCCTAAACTTTTTCAGCTACAAATTATGCCATCGACTAAAATTCAAAATCTTCATCGCCAGCAGATGCATTTTCACCGGCAATACGTCCACTGTTAAGACAAAATCCCATTGTATTTCCAGAAAGGATAAATGGATAACTGTCACCAAAAATATTACATGCGTCTGTTCCTGCACAATATAAACCAGGGATTACTTTTGCATCCTGTGTTAATACCTGTGTTTTATGGTTGATTTTTACTCCGCCGAGGGAACCATAAGCGCCGACATTTTGACGACATACATAGAAAGGTGCTTTTTCAATCGGCTGCATATATGCTCTATCTTTTTCAAATATTTCATCATATCCAAGATCACACATATCATTGTATTCTTGTACCTGCTCCACAAGGCCTTCCACGTCAATACCAATCATTTCTGCTAATTCTTCAATAGTATCTGCCTGTGCAATTGGTTCATATCCTGCCTCAAGGTCTCTATTCCACTGTTCATCAAAGTGATCGAATAAATCATGTGGATGTACATGGGACACGATGTCAGGACCTTTTTTCTTATATTTCTTTAACATTTTACTGTCAAAGATGGCATAAGCAACTTTACCAGGCTGTGCTGCAATCGCATTTCCTGTAAATGTTGTATTGGCAATCTGGTCTTCTGGCATAAATCTATAACCATTTCTGTTTACCCATAAACATGGCTGACGAAAAGCACCGTCTAAGATGAAATGGTTCATATTGTCTGGCAACTGATACATCAATTCCATAATACATGGCTCTTTCCCTGCGCCAGCTTCCCATGCCATCTTAATTCCATCCCCTTTCATACCAGGGATTGCAAAGTTGTAAATCGTTTTGCCGAATTCAAACTCTGTTTCTTCTGCAATCATCTGTGGATTGTCACCAAATCCACCAGTACAGATAATAACAGCATTTGCTCTTGCTTCGATTTCTTCTCCGTTTTTATCCACAGCAATTACACCAACAGCCGCACCATCTTCCATGATTACTTTTTTTACTGGTGTTTCGAATAAGAATTCTACGCCTAATTCTTTTGCCCTTTCTGTCATCTTCTTTGTCATGGCCGTCGCACAACGTGGGCCTGGCATTCCGCCACCCTCTGGTTTTACAACATGCCATGTGAATTCACCGTCAGAATATGCTCTTGTTGCTTCTGGGGCAGAAAATGCTCTTTGTACGCCAACAAATTCCACTCCCATATCCATAAGCCAATCAATGGTATCACCGGATTTAAAGTAATAATCACGTACCATTCTTGCATCAACACGATAATGTGTAAAATACATATGTTTACGGAATGCTTCTCCTGGAGTTAATGCAATCATATGATCTTTCTGAATACGGGAACCTACTCCAAGAGGGCCCATACCCATATTTGCTGCTCCACCAGTTGTTGTGGATTTTTCAAAAGTGATAACGCTGGCACCATTTTCTGCTGCGGCAATACTTGCTGCAAGACCTGAAAGACCAGCCGCTACTACTACGACATCTGCCTGTAACTGTTTCATGATAAATACCTCCTTTAATACTATTCTTTACATATACTGTTTGTAATCTTTTCTGCAGGACTATTCCATAAGAAAGAAACGATATATCCAACAATATAGATTGGAACAAATGTAGTTGCCATACCAATAAAATATGCAATAATCGGTGCATGTCCTAAAATACATACGTTAAAATAAGTAAGAATTAAACAGTTAATCAATACATATCCTAAGTTCACAACTGCATTAATACATAATCCAAATGGTAAGGTTTCTGGTTTTGTATTACATTTCATTGCAAATGCAACGCCCCATTGAACTAGGGGCAGACAAATCCCAACGAAGAAAGAAATTATATAGGCAATTCCAAAATTGATAAAAAATAAACTTGGTACAATGGTATGTATTGCTAGTAACTGAGCCGTCAAAGAAATAGATGCTGCCACCGGAATATTCATAATGAGTGCATTGATTGCACGAAATTTCAGACTCTTATTCATATGAAATCCTCCCGATTATTCCAAACCTTTAAATTGTTTTTCTTTATAACGAACTATTTTCTTTGCAACGATTTCTCTATTTTCTGGATTTGCGAAAAATCCTCCCTGTGTCTCTCCAATTTCATCCAAATGTCTCGCACGACCAATCACAGTAGTACGATCTTTGTATAATCCATCTTCTTGAATTACAAATTTCCATTTACCCTCATCTGTCTGTTCTAATGTTCCACCGGCACCACACACCTGACATTCGATTGGATAATGAATACCATCCCACTGTTTTTCTCCTAATACAAGAGCATTGGAGTGGCAGTTTGGACACCATCCCATATCCTCATCACCTAACCATTTTCGATCTTCTGCTGGTGTTTTTACCGCTTTCATAATGTTCTCTCCCATTTTATGGGCACGTGCAATTAACTCATCATCTAGTAAACACTGCGCTGGACCTGGAACTCTTGTTGCTAATAACATATCTACAACTTGAAAGTCAGTTGTAAACATTGTAGCCTGCATTCCTTCTAGTGCCATGGACTGCCATGCACGTGTAGAACCACCAACAGAGATAAGACCTGCAACGCGATCTCTGTGTTCAATAGCTCCAATCGCCTCTAAAAATGATGTTTCATAACTTAAACTTCTCTGTGCAAATGCAAGATAGTTTGCAGATGGCATTAAATCATACGTTGGTACAGAAAAGATTACCGCATCCTGATTTAATATTGCATCCATGATTTTCTTCTTATCATCTTTATCGTCAAGGACACATCCAACATTTTTTCCCTGACTCATTCCGATGGTGCAACTAGTACATCCAGTACAATCTAAGATATTAAAATCTCTTAAATTAATCATACTTACTTCTGCTCCTGCTTCTTCACAGGCAATCAAAGCCTCTTTTAATAGAATCTCACTATTGCTGTTTTTTCTTCCAGCTGCTACACCCATAATTTTAATACTCATATTAAATCCTCCTTGTTATAAGTTTCTTTGCTTGTTTGATAAAATAATAACATTCTTGTTTCCATCATACATCGGACGAGAATTGGAGAAAAAGTAAAAAAAAAGTCTCCTTTTTCCAACAAATGTCTGATATAATATTTATCGATGCATATTGTCAGCTCAAACAGCTAACTACAGGATTTAATTGAGAGAACATAGCCTTTGACTACAATTATCAAAACTAACCCACAGAAAGGAACATAATATGGCATATTTATCCACTATTATTGAAGATATTGAAAAAAGATATTCTATTAAAGTACATGGAGACTACTATTCAAAACAAACAATTGACGGAATTCGTTTTTTAGACAAAAATGATATTTCTATCTCTTATTTATATCCAAATATAATATATTTGACAGATTTTCGTGAAAAATACTCCAAAGATCTGGTGGGAAATATCCTTTGTGTCGGTTGTGATAATCAAATTCCAGAAGGAAATGCCTTGTATATTTTTGAGTCTTTAGACCTCTATGATCTTCACAATTTAATCGAAAGCTCCCTTCAAGCCTACAGACGGGTTGAGATACATAAAACTACTTTATTTCATGCATTATATACAGGGAAAGGTCTTTTGAACCTCTTGGAAAATGGCTATAAGATGATTAGAAATCCTATCGTTGTTTGTGATAGCTCCTACAATGTACTTGCCTCCTACCCTGAGGTTTCCGATGAGAAATTTTTAGAAATCCGTAATCACCGCCTCTCCCTAAAAGATATTTTTACGGATAATATGAAAAAATCACTGACGATTGAGCGTATCTACCACACAGTTTATCCTTTTGTTACAGAAGTAGATGATGCCGAATTTCCGATGATTTTTGAAAGCATACGAATCAAACGTGCCGTTGTTGGATATATCTGTGTACGTTGTATAGAAAAAGACTACGAAGAGAATGATTTAGAGATTATCCACTCTCTAACGCAGATGATCTCCATTCAATTACAAAAAGACGATACCTATAACAATCCATACGGTATCAAATATGATATGTTTTTAAAGGAATTATTTGAAAGACAATTCGACGGGGAAGAAGCCGCCAGAAAACATTTATCGTTTTTAGGCGTAAAGCCAAAACAGAATTATTATATTATTATTTCTGGTTTCACCAATGCACAATCCCATTCTATGGCAAATACTTATTATTGGAATCAGATTACCTCTATCTTTAAAAATAGTATTACTGGAGTTTTTGGGAATCGTTTCGTAACTTTAGTGTCTACCTCTGACAAGGACTCATTTTTTGAAAAACTTTCCTCAAGGCTGGAAACTTTCCTACAAATGAATCATATGTTGGCAGCAGTAAGTTATAGTTTTGATCAACTTTGGGATGCTTTTGTCTATGCGGGACAATGTAATAGTCTTCTCTCAGAACGATTAGTCATGTACAATGATTCTCCAGTCTTATTTTATGAAGATCATTATCTAAAACATCTCATTAATATGACAAAGAATCTAGCTGCCATAAAGGCTTCTATTCACCCCGACATAAAGGATATGATAAAGTACGATGCCAGCCAGAAAACCGAATATATTCATACCTTGAAAACTTATTTTCAACATAACCGTAGTATGTCAGATACCGCAAAGGCCTTATTCATCCATAAATCAACATTATTTTATCGCTTTGATAAAATGAAACAATTATTTAATATTGATATTTATGATGCAGATAAACTTTTTACTTATGAATACTCGCTTCGTATCCTATCAGTATCGATATGATAAAGCTAAAAGCTAAAACAAAATCTGCTATTTATATATCAATCTTGATTATATAAATAGCAGATTTTATCTTTTTATTAATATACATTATCAAATCATTCTAGAAATAGTTTTCAATACCTCATCCATCACCAACGGCTTTGCAATATGAGCATTCATCCCCGCATCTAATGATGCCTGAACATCCTCTGCAAACGCATTCGCTGTCATTGCAATAATAGGAATACTTCTTCCACTTTCCATACTGCGAATAGCACGGGTAGCCTCATAACCATTCATACGAGGCATCATGATATCCATTAAAATCACATCAAAGGCATCGCTGGCACTGGTTTTAAAAGTTTCTACTGCTTGTTCTCCATCCTGAACCCATGTCACTTTCATACCAACTTCTTCAAGCTGGACTGTGGCAATCTCTGCATTTAACTCATTATCTTCTACCAACAAAGCTTTTTTGCCTAGTAGATTCATATTCACGGGCTGTTCTAAAGTATCAGATAAAGTATTATCCTTTACTATCTCAACTGGAATCTCAATCGTAAATGTGCTGCCCTGACCTTTTTTACTATCAACACTAATCGTACCACCCATCATCTCCACATAATGTTTGGTAATTGACATGCCAAGACCAGTACCTTTATACTTTGTTCTTGCACCATTATCTTCTTGAGAAAATTCTTCAAAAACATGGGGAAGAAATTCTTCACTCATACCGCATCCTGTATCTGAAATGCTATACCAAATTATGACATGATTATCGTCACATCCAGGATTTTTGCCCATTGAAAATGTAATTGTGCCACCATCATCGGTAAACTTTACCGCATTACCGAAAATATTCACGAGTATCTCACGCAGGTGAACTCCATCTATGAGAACGCAACAATGTCCTTCTTGCTGTGGACGCTTTACCACCAAAGTCAAATCTCTGTTTACAAGATAGCCTTGAATAATAGACAAAACTGACTCTGTAACTGAGCATATATTAGTAGGAAGAAGATTACAAGAAACTGCACCGCCCTCAATTCGGCTAATATCCAGCACATCATTGATTAAAGATAATAGATGATCCGAACTAGAAGCTATTTTATCAAGACATTTATCAACCTCTTTTCTATCTTGCTGCTTCTTAGCAATATTTGCAAATCCAATAATAGCATTCATAGGCGTGCGCATATCATGGGACATATTGTTTAAAAATATCGTCTTTGCTCGGTTCGCACTCTGAGCTGCGGCCAAGGCATCTTCAAGTCCCTTTGTCATCTCCTTCTCCTGAGCAAGATATTTTTTAGTTCGTTTGCTATCCCGCAGTATAAAAAACAAGAGAACCGCTGTTACTGACATAATAATCAAAATAATCCAAAGGATATTATCCCAAATAAAGTCTTTCGCCGTATATGTATATACATCCTTTTGATATTTATAAGTGCTTGACAATGCATAATTTTTATCTAATGTGTCTAATCCATGATTAAGTAGAGTTAACAGACCACTTTCGCCTTTTCTAACTCCCATCGTCATATGAAATGATTTTGGAATCTGATAGCTATTCAACCCTTTATAATATTCTTTATTAGTCAGGGGATTGGTACGCAAACTATTCATAATTGTACAATCAATTTTTCCTTTTGCAACAGCTTCTAGACATGCTTCAATAGAATCAAAATACACAATTTCTGCTTCTGGATACTGCCCAATACAATACTGGTATTGAAGTAAATTATTCTGATTGACACCTATCTTTTGAATTTTTAGATTGCTAAAATCACCTCGATAAACTATATCTACATCAAGTTCCATAATATCCGTAGTTTGAAATAAACCTTGAGTTTCCGAGAACCAAATATCCCCGTAAATAGGAAACGCCACATCAACACTACCGTTGCTTACTGCCTTTATCAAATCACTTTGATTTACAAAAGAATGATACTCCACCACAGGTAAGGAATCTAGTGAAAGTTTTTCAAAGAGAGCAGAAAAAATATCTACAATCATTCCCTCTGTCTGCCCATCTTCATTGACACCACATAACGGCATATAATTTTCTACATGTCCAACCCGAAGAACCGAATGTTCATTCAGCCACTGTTTTTCTATCTCAGATAATGTAGTTCCTACCGCCGTTTCTGAAAAATATTTATTATGCAGATTCTGTAAATAATAAGGTGTTGTTCGATCAATCTCTTCTAAAACAGGATTTAAGTCTTCTAGCAAATCTATTCTTTCCTTAGCCACCCCCAAATAATAATCCGAAGTTCCAACCTTAGCTAGAGGGACTAGACCATCTGTTGGCAAAATCGCTATGTCTGTATCCACTACTGCGTCTATATGATGAGCAGCGAACTCCTTATACATATCGATGTTTCCACCAAATGTTTTGATAATGACAGGATTCCCATTTTCTTCATTCCACTTCTTTAAAAATATATTCTGCATGGACCCCTCGGTACATCCGATGGTTATTCCATTCAACCCTTCCACTCCTAGACCAGCTAATTCACTATTTTGCCATACATAAATATAATATCCCTCCGCACCCATTGGGTAATCTGGAAAATTTATCGTTTGAACTCGTTCTTTTGTGCGAGAAAGACCTGCCATAATATCTACTTCACCTTTAGAAAGCATATCCAAGATGGTAGCCCAATCCCCATATACATACTCATAATCCCAACCAGTATAATAGCTCAATTTCTGAAGATACTCATATGCATATCCAGACTTATATTCTTCATCACTATTCCCCTCAGAAAAATTCGTACTCCACACATATCCTACCCGGACGGTTTTTTGTACATGCTCTGCTGCATACGCCGTCATAGGTAACAAATAAAATACTACTAGCATGCAGCATAATACTCGTGACATAATCCTTTTCCTTTTTATTATTCGCATTTCTTTCCCTCCGAATTTTATACGAAAGATACCATTTGCATCGATTCATATACTTCTTGCTACGCTGATACCGTTCTTTTAAACTAACTCACCCAACTCCAAATCAACCACGATATAATCATATAATCTTTATCGGGATAAGAGAACGACCGTCTCAACGTTTGGATTTTGAGGGAACATATCAACTGCACAAGCTCTCTCCACTTTATATCCAGCTTTAAGAAAAACTTCCAAATCCCTCGCCAGTGAAGTAGGCTTACAGCTAATATATACAAGTTCTCTCGCTCCAAAATGAATAATTTTATCAATTGCTTTTGGATGAATTCCGTCTCTTGGAGGGTCAAGCACAATCACATCTGGCTTTACATCCAAAGTATCCACAACCTTTAACACATCACCTGCAATGAACTCACAATTATCAATTCCGTTCATTTTGGCATTTTCTTTGGCGGCCTCCACAGCTTCCTCGACAATCTCCACACCAATAACCTTCTTCGCCACTGCTGCCATCATTTGACCGATTGTTCCTGTTCCACTGTATAAATCAAACACAATTTTATCATTGATATCTCCGATAAAATCTCTCGCCGTCTCATATAAAACCTCTGCTCCGAGTGTATTTGTCTGAAAGAAAGAAAACGGTGAAATCTTAAACTTTAAGTCAAGCAAATATTCATAGAAATAATCCTGTCCATAAAGCAAATGCATATCATCTTTTTTCACCACATCTGCCATGCTATCATTAATTGTGTGAAGAATTCCGACAATTTTCCCGTTGATTGAAAGTTTTAAAAGTTGCTGCACAAGAGGTTGTAAATCCACTTCCATCTGAGAAGAAGTAACTAAATTAATCAATATGCTTCCTGTTTTGATAGAACTTCTCACTACCAAATGTCTCAAATATCCCTCATGACTTCTCTTTTTATAGTAAGGAATCTCCCTCTCACTAAAAAATTTAACAATAGCATTTACAATCTGATTATAGGATTCTCTCACAATTTTACAATCTGTGATTGGCACAATATCGTAAAAACTATTTTTCTTATGGAGTCCAAGAGCAAGTGGTCCATCCTTTCTCTCATCTCCAAAAGAAAATTCCATTTTATTGCGATATCCAAAATCAATCGGACTTTCCTTAATTCCCTCCCAAGGCAAATCTTCAACTACCGTTTCAAGGAGAGAACGGACCTGACTCTCTTTTATTTTCTTTTGATTTTCATAGGAGAGAGTCTGATAAGCACAGCCACCGCAAACTCCAAAATGAGGACAAGCTGGTGTGCTATCCTCTAGCAAAGATTTCTCAACAATCTCCATTAAAGTTCCCTCAAGCTTATCTTTTCTCACTTTCTTTGCTCGAAAGCGAACCGTCTGTCCTGGAATTACTCCCTTAATACTGCCTCTTCTATCTTCTATATGAAAAATTCCTTTATTTGGAAATTCTGTTTTTTCAATTTTACACTCTAATATATCGCCTTTTTTCATCTATATTTATTCCTTTCTATTTTTTTCCTTATAAAAATATAAGGATGTCACATAATCATATGCAGCATCCTCGCCATTTTTTCTTTTTGTAATTTTTTAAATAAACTAAGATGCCTTAGCGACCATTTTAACATAAGACTAGAAAAAAAGCAAAATTAAAAAAACTTTCGAATTTTATCGAGCCATCTTTTTACAACAACCTTTATCTTCTCCATGGTAGACATTTTTCTTGTAATCAGATTATTTTTCACATAAGTCTCATAATCTTCTCCAAGAAAATTCCTTCATATGATAAGCTCATCAAACTTAGACTTATAATAGCCATGCGCATAATGAGCCTCTCCCTCCTCGTCAATCTCCATAATCAAAAATGTTGGCTTTCTTCCTGGCTGTCTCGGATAGGAAAGACTGCCTGGATTTAAGATAGTAAGATTCTCCTCAATCTCAATAAATGGTTGATGAGTGTGACCGTACATCGCCACATCTACCCCAAGCTTGCGAGCATACTGCCTTAAATATTGTACACCACTATAGACATAATATTGGTGACCGTGAGTAATCAATATTTTATACCCTTCAATTTCAATGAGAAGCTCGCTTGGGAGATCTAAATTCCAATCATTATTTCCAGCTATCATATAAACAGGACATTTTACAAGAGAGCGAATATACATATCTCCACGCTCTACATCTCCACAGTGTATCATTGCATCAATTGGTCCAACTTGTTCTAAAACTCCTTCTATATCATCATTTCTTCCATGTGAATCGCTAATTACAAGTATTCGCATCTTGTCCCTCCTATTTTTTTAAAAACTCGCTCGCTCTGCGAAGAGCCTTTCCCCTATGGCTAATTGCATTTTTCTCATCTGGACTAAGTTGTGCTGTCGATTTTCCAAGCTCTGGCACATAAAAAATTGGGTCATATCCAAATCCATTTTCTCCCGCTGGCTCATATCCGATGATTCCCTCAATCGTATCTTTGCAAACTTCTGTCCTTCCATCTGCAAATACAATCGCTACCGCACAGACGAAACGCGCTGTCCTCTTTTCTTCTTCTACACCTTTTAGTCGGTCTAAAATAATCTGATTTTTAATCTCATAAGGAGTATCAACACCCTCATATCTTGAAGAATACACACCTGGCTCTTTATTTAAATAGTCTATTTCTAGCCCAGAATCATCTGCCATTACAATCTCGTGACAAATATTATTCACGGCTTTCGCCTTAATAATTGCATTTTCTTCAAATGTCTTTCCATCTTCTTCAATCTCAATATCAATTCCTGCTTGTTTCATCGTAAGGACATCATATCCAAGCGGAGCTAAAATTTCTTTTATTTCCTTTACCTTATTTGCATTTGACGTGGCAAATATAATCTTTGTTTTTTCCATTTTTAATCAATCCTTTCTCATTTTCTCATCCCTATATATCATATCCGTTTTGCCCACACGACAAGAAACTTTACTTCCTTACATCCATTTACTCACTCCCTGATAAATTTTCCTACTTTTACCTTCCCCCATTTCTAGGAGGCTTTGGTCCAAGGTACTGGTAGAGATAAGTTTTCATCATTCCATTATAAATCTTTCGGTTTTTTGTCGCCTTCTTTCCAATATACTTTTCTGCATCCTCATAAGCAGTAAGCACATATTTTGACCAAGTATCTAATTTAGAAAAAACATCTCCAATCTGCCCATAAAGCATTGGCAAATCCTTCTTTTCTTCTAATCTCTCTCCATATGGAGGATTTGTTATAATAAATCCATATTTTTTTGGATGACTAAGCTCACTGACTGGGCGCTCTTGAAAATGAATATGCTTGTCCACACCTGCCATCTTCGCATTTTCTCTGGCAATTTTAAGCATTTTATAATCTATATCGTATCCTTGAATATCCATCTTAATGGAATCATCAATTAAATCATACGCCTCCTCACGGGCATCTGTCCATATCTTTTTCTCTATTAAATTTTCCCAATTTTGAGCCTCAAATTTTCGGTTCATTCCGGGTGCTCGGTTTGTGCCAATCAAAGCCGCCTCAATCGGAAAAGTACCACTTCCACAAAAAGGGTCAACTAAAATTCTATCCTTCTTCCAAGGAGTAAGCAAAATAAGTGCACTCGCTAATGTCTCTGAGAGCGGTGCCTTTCCATGCAAAAGACGATATCCTCTTTTGTGAAGAGAGTCTCCTGAAGTATCAAGTGCCACTGTTACCCTGTCCTTATATAAAAATACACGAATCGGATAGGAAGCCCCACTCTCCTCAAACCAATTTTGATGATATGTCCGCTTCATTCTCTCAACAATCGCTTTTTTTACAATGGACTGGATATCGGAACTGCTAAATAATTTGCTCTTAATCGAAGAAGCCTTTGTCACCCAAAACTTTGCATCTTTTGGGAGATAGTCTTCCCATGGAATTTCTTTTGTATTTTCAAAAAGCTCCTCAAATGTTCTCGCCTCAAACTCTGCTACCTTTAATAAAATTCTCTCGGCACTTCTTAAAAATATATTTCCACGAACAAGTGCTTCCTCATCTCCAAGATAAACGATACGTCCATCTTCTACTTTTATAATATCATATCCAATATCTATAATTTCTCTTTTTAGTACTGCCTCCAAGCCAAAATGGCAAGGAGCAATTAATTCCATCTTGCCCACACATTTTCTCCTTAATATTAAACTAAAACACCTGCCAATGCAGTTTTTCACTTTTGTTTCTTAAAAAAGTATCATTTATTCACTTATTGTACTCGCTTTCCTAACTTCATGTCAACTTTATTTTAATTCCATTGTCCAAATACTGTCTTCTTCTCGCTGTTTTTCGACATATCCTTGATAAAACGCATACCCTCCGACAATACTATACGCTATATAACCTTGCTTAGCAAGCCATCTAGCTACCATGAAACTAACAGATCCGTGGTCACAATATAAAATAATCGGGATATCTTTCTCCAATATTATTTCTTTTTTTTGCACTTTTTCCAAATTTAACCATTCTGACATTGGTAAATGCCCACGATTATAGCTTTTTTCATCTCTTACATCAAATAAAAGGGCTTTTTCTTCATATACCATCTCTATCGCATTTTTTACACTTATATTTTTAAATATTCCTTCCATATTTTCCCCTCAGTTTACCTAAGTTATATATAGTATACGAAATTTTCTTTCATTCGTGTACTTTTTATGTACTTTTTTTAGTAAAATATCTGATATCCAATTCTCATATAAAAACCTCGAATTAAAATTTTCTAATCCGAGGTTTCTTGTCATTTCATTATGTTATTTATCGTTGCATAAGAAAACAGGCGTCTCATTATTTAGCGACAGTTTTTTGTATTGTTCGAAGTATTGGTATGATTAGAGTTTGTACTATTGTTAGCGTTTGTGCTATTGTTTGCGTTTGTACTGTTATTAGAGTTTGTTGCGTTTCTAGAGTTTGTGCTATTATTTGCGTTTGTGCTGTTATTAGAGTTTGTTGCGTTTCTAGAATTTGTGCTATTATTTGCGTTTGTACTATTATTAGAGTCTGTTGCATTTCTAGAATTTGTGCTGTTGTTTGCGTTTGTCATATTTTTTGTTTTTGTAGTATTTGTTGTCTTATTAGTTCCACTCTTATTTCCATAATTATTTGTACTATTGTTTGTGTTATTGTTTGTGTTTTGATAAGAATTTTTCATTATTCTTTCTCCTTTCATTTGGTACGCTACTTATTATCTGCAAAAAAAAATATTTTATTCAATTTATTTTTTGAAAAAATATTGCAATTTTTAATTATATGCTATATAATTATCGCATGTGATAAGAATACTCATGTATTTTTACACATATAACCCCTTATTAATTATTTATACTCCCCTCATTGAACGCTTTGGTAGCTCCCCTGCCAGAGCGTTCATCTTTTGTATGGGATTATAAAATTAGTCGAATTTTATGAAAAAAAGGAAATTTTATACTATGGAAAAAATTATGAAAAATTCACTCTTTATTCCCCCAATTGCCATTTTATGTACAATTTTATGGGGCAGTGCCTATCCTTGTATTAAAATAGGATATGAATTATTTTCTATCGCCACAGACGATATTGGCTCTAAATTACTTTTTGCCGGAATTCGTTTTTCTGTTGCTGGATTCCTTATTTTACTATTTCTCCTATTCACAGACCGAACGATTTTATTTCCAGCAAAAAAAATGATACCTCCTATTTTAATTCTCGGATTATTTCAGACAACCCTACAATATGTTTTCTTTTACATCGGACTTGCTAATACAACTGGAGCAAAAGGAGCTATCTTAAACTCTGCTGGCACTTTCCTAGCAGTTTTGGCTGCCCCTCTTGTCTACTCCTTTGAACATTATTCCATTAAAAAAATTGCAGGCTGTGTGGTCGGATTTATTGGAATTATCCTTGTCAACTTACACGGCGCAAGCTTTGCCGGATTTACATTAATCGGCGATGGATTTACTCTCCTTGCCACAATTTTTGGCTCCATTGCTTTTTTTATAAGCAAAGAAATTTGTAAAAAAGAATCCGCCTTCACCGCAACTGGATGGCAATTATTTCTCGGCGGTCTTCTCCTTTGCTGTTTAGGTATTTTAAATGGCGGTCATATTTCTTTTACTGTATTACCACAATTTCTTCTTATGGGATATATGGCAGTTCTCTCAGCCGTTGCATTTGTACTTTGGACAAGTTTGCTGGCATACCACCCCGTTGGCAAAATCTCTATTTATAACTTGGCAATTCCAATTTTTGGTACCTTACTCTCTGGTCTCTTTCTCGGAGAGAAGATTTTTACATTTTCAAATATTAGTGCCGCAATCTGTGTCAGCCTTGGTATTGCCATTGTAAATCTAAGTGACCTGCCGGCTAAAGATAAATAAAATGGTCGCTCCTTATTGCGACAGAATGGAGTTATTGATGAGAAATATAAAGTTATTAATTAGCTATGATGGAAAGCGATATAACGGATGGCAACGTCAAGTCTCTACGGAGCAAACGATTCAAGCAAAGCTAGAACAACTTCTCTCTAAAATGACGGGAGAAGAAATTGAAGTTCACGGCTCAGGGAGGACGGACAAAGGTGTTCATGCCACAGGACAGGTGGCAAATTTTTATAGCAATACAAAAATGTCCACCGATGAGATTTTAAACTATATGAATACGTATCTTCCGCAAGATATTGCTATTTTAGACGCAAAAGATGCCTCTCCTCGCTTTCACAGCCGCCTAAATGTTTTAAAAAAAACGTATGTATATCGCGTTTGGAACTCTCCCACAAGAAATGTTTTAGAGAGAAATTATGTATATCACGTTCCAGAAAAACTAGATCTTAATGCAATGCTAGAGGCAGCCACCTATCTTCTTGGAACAAATGACTACCAAAGCTTTTGTGCCAGAAAAATGAAAAAATCCTCTATTCGCACAATTCACTCCATTGATATTGAAAAAATTGGAGATGAACTTCGTTTTACCTACTGCGGAAGTGGCTTCCTCTACAATATGGTGCGAATTTTAACAGGAACTCTTATTGAGGTAGGTAAACACGAGCGAGAGCCAAAATCTATGCCAGAACTCATTGCCGCAAAGCAGAGAAGTCTCGCTGGACATACAGCTCCCGCCCATGCTCTTTGCTTATCTAAAGTAGATTATTAAATAATTTATACTAAAATTTACCAAGCAGAATTTTCCTGATAGTCATTAAAAAAATGTTTTGACGTACACTATATTTTATGGTATATTTACAGCGTACTTAAAAATTTAAACTTTTAAGACAGATTTTATTATAATTTTATATTTGTACAAAGACGTACAAAGTGCCATTTTTAAAGTGTGAATACTCTCACTTACTAATGTGCACTTTGTTTTTATTTTACTATGAAAGTTACTGTCAAACATATTTACTTACTATATTGGAATCGGAAAGGAGTATTACCATGTCAGTAAAATACGTATTCGTCACTGGAGGCGTTGTCTCTGGTCTTGGAAAAGGAATTACAGCTGCCTCTCTTGGACGCTTACTAAAAGCAAGAGGATATCACGTTACAAGTCAAAAATTTGATCCATATCTCAATATGGACCCTGGAACTATGAATCCAATTCAGCACGGTGAAGTTTTCGTGACAGATGACGGTGCAGAGACAGACCTTGATCTTGGTCACTATGAGCGTTTTATCGACGAAAATTTAAATAAACAATCCAATGTCACAACAGGTAAGGTTTACTGGAGTATTCTCTCAAAAGAGCGTCACGGTGATTTTGGTGGCAATACCGTTCAAGTTATCCCTCATGTCACAAACGAGATAAAAAGCCGCTTTTACCGCAATAATGACTCAAAAGAAACAGAAGTTGCAATCATTGAAGTTGGAGGAACTGTCGGAGATATTGAGAGTCAACCTTTCTTAGAAGCAATCCGCCAATTTCAACAAGAAATCGGACATGAGAACTGCATTTTAATTCATGTCACTTTAATCCCATATTTAAAATCTTCGGGTGAACTAAAAACAAAACCGACACAGGCCAGCGTAAAAGAATTACAAAGTATGGGAATCCGACCTGATATTTTAGTATGTCGCTCCGATTATCCTCTTGATGATAGCATTAAGAGAAAAATTTCCCAATTTTGCAATGTAGATAAGGAAAATGTTATCCAAAATTTAGATGTAGATATTTTATATGAAGTTCCCCTTGCGATGGAACAAGAAAAACTTGCCCATGTTGTCTGCAAATGTCTCAATATGGAATGCCCTGCACCAGATTTAGAGGATTGGAAAGCGATGGTAAACGCTTGGAAAAATCCAAAATACACTGTAAATATAGCCCTTGTCGGAAAATATATTTCTCTCCACGATGCCTATATCAGTGTCGTTGAAGCTTTAAAGCATGGAGGAGTGGCAAATAATGCAGATGTAAATATTCACTGGGTAGACTCAGAATTTGTCAGTAAGTATAATGCGGCAGAGATATTTAAAGATATTGATGCTATTATTATTCCAGGTGGATTTGGAGAGCGCGGTATCGAGGGTATGATTTGCTCGATTCAGTATGCGAGAGAGAATAAAATTCCTTATTTTGGCATTTGTCTTGGTATGCAGCTTACGATTATTGAGTATGCGAGAAATGTTCTTGGATATGCGGATGCGCATAGCAATGAATTTAGCCAGACAACGAAGCATCCTGTCATCCATATTATGCCAGATCAAGACGGCATTACTGACCTTGGAGGCACGCTTCGTCTTGGCGCTTATCCTTGTGTCCTTGCAGATAATTCTAAAGCTAAAGAACTTTATAATGCAAAACTTATTTATGAACGCCATCGTCACCGCTATGAGGTAAATAACGAGTATCGCACAGAGCTTACGGAAAACGGCATGGTTCTTTCTGGAGCTTCTCCTGACGGACGTATTATAGAGATGATTGAACTCCCAGACCATCCTTGGTTTATCGGCACTCAAGCTCATCCAGAATTTAAGTCCAGACCAAATAAGCCACATCCATTGTTTAAAGGATTTATCAAGGCGGGATTGGATTATCAGAAAAGGAATTGTTAAAAGTTAATATGATTGATTAATAATAAGCGATGAATAATTCCATACAGTGGTTTATTCATCGCTTACTCTACTTCTTTTGATTTTTTTAATAAGTTTATGATTTCTTTTGTACATATTTTTTTTAACATCTGCAATAATATAGCTAAAATAATACCAATTAAAAAATAAAATATAGATTTTTGAATTCACAAATTGCTCTATGGAAAAAAGCTTCAAAGCGTCCATACACTTCTCTTTAAATTCTTTTTTACTTATATTACAATTATCTTTTCAGATGTATATACATATATTTTACCATCAGATGTACGAACATCTATTATATTATCTATCGTATCTTCTATTTCGTTTGTTTTTATATCAGTTATAATTAATTGTAAGTCTCCATTAATATTGGCACCAATTTGTAAAAGCTGATTGCCTGAAAAATAATTTAAGGTTCTCTTGGCAAAACAATTTTGTTCATTATTATAATCATATATCTCTGTATTATCACTTACCCATAGTATACCGTTATTGCTGTAAATATTCTCAGAAAGCAATCCTTCTGAAACTATATCTATTCCCTTCTCTATAGTAGCGTCCATTTGATATAATTCATATTTATCTACTTTTGAATCATAAACAGTCACATACAAAATTTTATCTACTAGTGCTGCTGCACATATTCTCATTCCTTTTGTTTCTTCCAATTCTGCTAATTCTTTTGTTTTCGCATTAAACTTACATACCACACGTTCTTCATAAATTTCTTCCCCTGTATCCTTATAACGTGTTTTTAGAAAATACATATTCTCATAGTTTTCATAAAACAATGGAAAAATTGCTTCATTCTCTTCCATTTCATACAATACTTTTATCTCTTTTTCTTCTTTTTCAATGATTTTAAAATGATTTTTTATACTATGTCCCGTAGTATATATATTACAAGTTAGATCATTGAACTCGTATTGCAAATAATTTATAGTTTCATTTTTTGTCACGATACAGTTCGTTTTGGTATCATAAGATAATATTCGTTGATCGAACTTATCATATAGTAAAATTTCATTATCATTTTTTGCTGTTGGTAGCCAGTCAAATGTAGTTATATTGTTGTTTCCCTCATTTTGAATGGTCGCACTATTTCTATTATTTTCTTCTTTGACTTCATTTTTATTACACCCAAAAATAATACATATCAGACAAAATAATACTAAACAATATTTATTTTTTTTCATTTGTTTTTTCTCCTTTCGCTTTTTTATTTCATTAATATAATAAAAAATAGAAATCGTATCCTCACGATAGTCAGTTTTGGTGATATTACCATATTAGAACGATAATTAGCTTCTTTAAAGCCATTTGTATTTTTCCAATATTTTGCAACAATACTTACATTTTGCCAAGATGCACTGGCACCAATACTTACTCTTGAAACTGAAACCTAATAATTCCATTAATATATATTCCCTGAAGTAATAGGACTTGATGAACACCATGCATTTGGAAGTAATTTTTCCTTTTCCAGTAGATATAGTTAAAATTACTTACACGAGATATAATAAAACTTCCTTCACTAGATTCCTCTTCTGCTTATGATTCTATCTTACCATATAATTCTATTAAAAATATCACCATGTAAAAAATACGAACTTATATGTAATTTTTCCCCGATTCATATAATAAAATCTGAACAATAAAAATATGATTATCTACTCTATTATTCATAATTCCGTCATATTTTCTAACAACCTTTTTGACTGAAGTTAATCCAATCCCATGATTTTCTGTATCGACTTTTGTAGAAAGAAAATTTCCATGCTTATCTTTTTTCAATTTTCCAATATACGGATTCATTATTTTTATCAATAGAGTACCTCTTCTATACACAATTTCTATCCTCACAACTCTATTCGTTTCGTCTTCAACCTTACTAACTGCCTCTATAGCATTATCTAAACAGTTTCCCAAAATCACACAAATATCTACATCATTAAATTCTAAATTATCAGGTATCTCAATATGTGTAATCATTTTTATACGTAATTCTATCATCACAGTATTTTTATGATTCAATAATGCGTCAATCATGATATTACCGCTATTTACGCTATAGTTATTTTTAAAATAGTTGGGATTATTCAGTAAATCATCCACATATTTTTTTACATAATGCCAATTTTCTTGTTCTAGACACTCCAAAATACAAATTAAATGATTTTTCATATCATGTCTTATACTCTTTATATTCAAATCAGCTTCTTTTCTCTCATCCATTTGTTCCTTATAAAATTCTATCTGCTTATCAAATATTATCTGCTGTTTTTGAATTTCCAAATACTCTGATAAACCTTCATATATAGAAATCGATAAAAAGTTCAATGCTAAAATAAATGCCGAAGAAATCATTGACAAAATAGACGCATTTTGACTATGTGAATCTTCACATAAAAAAAAGATTGTACTCAGTATAAAAATACTCCCTAACGGAATAAAAAAAAGCATACACCAATAGAATATTTTCTTATCTTGCTTTCGTTTTTTATCATGATACAATCTCACAATTCTCACTAAAAGTAAAAAAAGAATTTTTGATATAAAAGCTCCTAGTATTCTCATCTGTGTTAATGGTATCTTTGCAAAAATAAATATACAAGCCACCATTACTTCCGACGCCATTCCCATCAAATTGACTATTACTATCCATATCAACTTTTTCTTCGCATTGCCATAATACAAGACCATACCAAGAACAAAATCGCTTATAACTGCCATAAGCAACAACAATATAGGATTTGTAATATACCTCACTCGAATACTATCCAATCCAAAATATCCAATCCAAATCAACGTCAAAACAAAATAAGACATATTCTTTTTCTCAAAGAATATGTCCATTGATTCTCTAAAAATTATAAAAAATATACATTCCAATATAATATAAAATAATATTTCATTCATCAAAAAACTCGCTCCCTAATAATTCAATATATCTTTCCCTTATTTTCTTTCGTCTATCCTCACTTATTTGTAATTCCCTCCCATCAAATAATGTCATACTTGAAAAACTAATTTTTCTTATATACCTATAATTAACTAAAAAAGATTGATGTATCCTCAAAAAAGGAATTTCACCTCCATATAATTGCTTTTCAATCGTATTTAATTTTTCATAAAATTTCTCTTGTCCCCCTCTATAATGAATCGTAATGACTCTACCAGAGCTTTCAAAATAAATAATATTTTTTAGCAATACTTTATGAAATGCTTTATTAAATCGATACTCAAAACAAACTTCATTTTGCATAATTCTCTCACATGCCTTATTAAAATAATTTCTAAATATCACTTCATCAATCGGTTTTTTTATAAACCGAAACGGTTCCACCTCAAACAATTCAATAAAATAATTTTCATAACTCGAAACGTAGATTAAAATAGTGTTTAAATCTCTTTCTCTAATTTTTTTTGCCAATTCTATGCCATTTAATCGTATCATCTCAATATCAAGATATAATAATTCATACATCTTTCCGTCAACTATATCATTCCATAATTCACTTCCATCCAAATATACTTCTATTTCCACGTCTAAACCCTGCTTTTTAGAAATTTCTAAAATCATATCTTCAATCTTAGAGGCAAATATGAAATCATCATCACAAATCGCTATTTTTACCAACTTCTATTCCTTCTCTCTGTCATTTATAAGTTTCTTCAATAATCTTATTCTTTTTTTGTATATCACAATTTATATAATTATATTATATAGTATCATGATTATGATTTACATTCAACATGATTTTACTCCGTCATACAACAAGAGTTTTTCATATTATAAAATAAAAAATAGAATTCTAAAAAATATCTTGAATATTCTTTAACATATTGAAATCCTACTATATAGTGTAGATAAGAGCAAAATGTAAAGTCTGCCCTTATCATGATTCATATGTCTTAATTACTTTCAATCAACACTATTTTATTTTTTTAATGATTTTAAAAATTTCAAAAATTTTCTAAAAGCTTTTACCCATATTATCCCCCAATATATTATAATAGAAATGAGAAGCAAAGCCACAAATAATTGCCATAATACTTGTACTATCATTATACGATCAACCTCCCTTTGTTCAAGTGAACTATTCAACATAAATACCTTTTGACCTCAATATCATACGATTAGAATAATTCTGTAATAACACATACACCAAGACAAATAAGTAATGCTAAAATAAAACTAATACTTATAATACTCGGTTTTGGTAATTGCTCCCTATCTTCTTTGTATTCTTTGCTAAACCATGTCATCATATAGTTATAGCGATGATTTCTCTTTGCTAATGCAATGAGTAAAACAATAGCCAACGCCGCCCCTCCGATTGCAAATGGCAAATATACAATCATCACAGATAAAACCTCTTGTTGCGTCAACATAGTCGCATTAGCATTTTCTATCGCCTCGCTAATATTTGCACCTCCTATTCCACCGACAAGATTTGTTAATGCTTTTAATAAATACATAAGACAAACCGTCTGTCCATTAAAAAGACAGTGAACAAACATACTCGGAACTAAGCTATCTGTAACTTCCGCTAATACTCCCATCGCAATTCCCATAAAAAAAGCATAGCAAAACTGGTTAAAATTCATATGAAGCGCCCCAAACAAAAAGGCAGAATACAAAATTCCCCGAATTGGTCTCGCTTGACGATATCCTCGGTATATAATGCCTCGAAACAAAAATTCTTCTACAATCGCAGGTATAATGGCAATAACAAGAAAACTAGACAAAAATCCTTGATTTACCATCCCAGAGATAGAAGCAGAAGCTACATTTTTCACAAAGAGCATACTAAACGCATTAATTATCGTTACAATCGGTATCAGACAAATCCCATATAAAATAGAAAAAAGAATGCTGACAATATCCACTCTTCTTAATCTAATATATTCTTTTATATTAACCTTTTGGCAAATGAGAAAAATAATTCCAATACATAAAAGAAAAATTTCTGTTATACAGCTTTGCAATAAATCATTTTGCAAAAAATATCCTGCTAAAAATGAAAATCCAACATATAAAACAACCAAAACTAGAAAAAAGAAATTTGTTCTCTTAATTCTTTTCTCGTATAGTTCCATTTTCTTTCTCTCCCTATTTATGCAAACTACTGGCTACAAGTTGCCAGAAATTCCTTAAATCCCTTCTAAAACTCTTAAAATTTATATTGTGAACTCTCCATCATATCAATCAATACAATGGAGAGCCAGCCACAAAATTTTATAAAAATTATTTTTCCACTATCTCAATCCCATTTTCTAAAATCGTTATCTTATGTTCTTTCCATAATCTTCCAACTGCTCTTTTAAAAGCATTTTTGCTCATCTCAAGTTTTTCTTGAATAATCTCTGGGTCAGATTTATCGTGGAGAGGTAAAAATCCTCCATTTTCACGTATTTTTTGCAAAATATATTCGCTATCTTTATCCATTTGACGATAAGCTTTCTGTCTAGTGCTAAGGTCAAGTTTTCCATCTTCCCTTACTTTCAAAACTCTTGTCTGAATTTCATCCCCCACATGTAATTTTTGGAATAACTCTGCCTTTGGAATCATTCCCATATATTTATCATCTACTGCGACAAAAACACCAAATCTCTTATTTATCTCATATACATGTCCTTTTACTAAATCATTTTTTTTATATGGACTGTCCGTCTCAAGTAATGTATAAAGCTTCATCGTAGCACAAAGGCGCTCACTTTTATCTATATAGAGAGAGACTAAGTATTCTTTTCCCTCTTTTACTTCTGTCGTCTGCTCCTTAAAAGGAAGCAATAAATCTTTTTCTAATCCCCAGTCTAAAAATGCCCCTATTTTTGTTATCTGAACAACACGAAGCATTGCTTTTTCTCCGACAGATAAATAGGGAATATTGGTCGTTGCAATCAAGCGATCACTAGAGTCACGATACACAAACACCTCTATCTCATCGCCAACTTTGCTATTCTTTGGCACTTGTTTCTTTGGAAGTAAAATACTTCCGTCTTTTTTTCCCACTTCGTCATTTAAATACACACCAAAATCTGTTGTATTTATAATAAATAATTTTTGTCTTTTTCCTAATTCAATCATTTTGTCTCCTAACTCTATTTTCCATCATATCAAAATATCAAAAGTTCCTGTCTGTTATCTTACCAAAGATTCCCTACTTCTTCAACCTCTTTTACTACTCGTCCTTAAACTGTATTAACGCATATGTCTCCTCTTCACCATTTTGAAATTCTACTGTCACGGTATGTTCTGTCCTATAAATATTAGGATAAAACATATCATAAAGCATACCTTCTTTTTTATATTCTGCTCGCATCTCATAGATTTTAAACTTTTCTGGGAGATATTCCATTGCCATCTCAATATACTTTTCATTATTTACATGACCATTTGTATCAATCATAACTTTCAAAATCTGAAATGGCTCTTTCTTTTCTAAATCTCCTAAAGTTTTTATCTTGCCCTTTGCGTAAGCCATATCCACTTTTTCTTCTATTCCATATTTCTCGACATCCTCCTCTGTAATTTTAGTCGGACGATTTTTTTCAATATCTAATAAAAACCAAATAGAATTAGCTTTCGCTATTATATTTTCTCTCTCATCCATCAAAACAAAATTTCGGTATGCGCGGACACCTTTCGTATCATACGCCCAAGTACCGACTATAATATTTTCTCCAAATTCTGGGTATCTATCTACTATAATCTGCCAAGAAGATAATAGCCATGCTTTCTTTTTATTTTCCAAATAAGCAAGACCTATTCCTAAGTCTTCTGATTGAAAAGTACTACAATCTTGAAAATAATTTACAATCTGTGCCATATTTACTTTTTGATTCTTATCCACTTCGCTATATCTTACTCGTTCTTTTACTTGGTACATATTTTCTTCCTTTCTACTCCTACAGGCAAATCTGTGGGGACTTCGCCACAAAATTATAATATTTTTTATATCAAATCAGAAAATAGATACCACATATCAATCATATGCGGTATCTACCTTTTTACACTTTATTACTATTATCTATTCATTCTATGTTTTTGCTCGTCTAACTGAATTGCCTTCATCGCCGTCTCCACAGCAGAAGTATCTCCAAAAAATGCCAATGTCGTAATATGCTGTGGACAACTGCCTGCTATCTCTACAGGATAGACTTTACTCGTCTTTACCACCAAATCTCCATAATACAAAACACTTGCCACTGAACCTTGATATAACCCAATCGCATTATAATGAATATCTTGCAATTCTTTTCTTGCTTCCACGTTCAACTTACGCTCAAACATCTTCTTGCATCCCTTGCCAGGATTATAGATGATTCTTGTTTCCGCCATACCTATTCCTCCCTTATGAGCATTTTGTTAATAATACCATAAATCGTAAAGTGAAACAAGAAACTTTTCTGTCTACTTTCTGTCTCTTATTACGCAGTTCATTCTCTTACAACTAATTTATTTTGGCAAAATAAAAAGAACAGTAATTTCCTGTTCTTTCTAAGCTGCCCTACCAGGATTCGAACCTGGAGATGCCGGAATCAGAATCCGGTGCCTTACCGTTTGGCGATAGGGCAATATGTAATTGTTGTTTTAAATAATTAAAACAGAACGTGCGCTAGAGGATTCGAACCCCCGACCTTTTGGTCCGTAGCCAAACGCTCTATCCAGCTGAGCTAAGCGCACATAAAAAATTATGCCGGCGACCGGAATCGAACCGGTACGGGAGTATAAGTCCCGCAGGATTTTAAGTCCTGTGCGTCTGCCAGTTCCGCCACGCCGGCATATATGGGACCAATAGGGCTCGAACCTATGACCCTCTGCTTGTAAGGCAGATGCT
>JBJEOA010000052.1:0-23718 GCA_051880475.1 Lachnospiraceae bacterium
TCTATATTAAGGATTATTCCATATCTAACTTGTACTATTTATATTCTAACACCACTCCTTGTTAAAATTTTAAAATTCTCTATACTATTTATTAACAAATATTTTTCAAAAAAATCCTCATATATCAATAATCAAATCTTAAATTATCGACAAAATAATTCCTCTTTGAAACATTTGTTTTTTATACATAGACTATTTATATGGATATATAAAAAAACAGTCTTTTGACAGTATAAAACAAAATAAAGAAAAATCCAACCTAGAATTTCATTTCTTTTAGGGAAATTTCATATTTTTCAATATAAAATTTTTTATTTTAAAAAATAAACCTTGTATTTTATTTTGTACATACTTTATTTTTTTAAGTAAAAACATTATTTTTCGAACTTTTTTTATGTATTTTTTGAATTTTTTATTTTTTTCTCCTTCATGAATTATTATTTTAATGTTCCTTCATTTTAAAAAATGGCTTAAATAAGCCGTTTTTCGTTTTTTTCTCTCTCGTTTCGCAAACCCTTCTTAATTTTTTTAAGTTTTTTTGCAATTTTTTAATTTTTTTCTTGAAAATTCTTTAAAAAGGTGTTACAATCAAAATGCAATTGAGAAAAGAAAATAAAGACAATACTTTATTTCAATTTTTATAAAATATTTTTACATTCAAAAGGAGGATTCTACCATGTCATATGTAGATGAAGTAATTGAGCAGGTTATAGCTAAAAATCCAAGTGAGCCAGAGTTTCATCAGGCTGTTAATGAAGTATTAAATTCTCTTCGTCCAGTTATCGAAGCTAACGAAGAAAAATATCGTAAAGACGCTTTACTTGAGCGTTTAGTAAATCCAGAGCGTCAATTCAAATTCCGTGTTCCATGGGTAGACGATAAAGGACAAGTTCAGGTTAATACAGGATACCGCGTACAGTTTAACAGTGCTATTGGACCTTATAAAGGAGGACTTCGTTTCCATCCATCTGTAAACCTCGGTATCATTAAATTCTTAGGATTTGAGCAGATTTTCAAAAACTCTCTTACAGGTCTTCCAATCGGTGGTGGTAAAGGTGGTTCTGACTTTGACCCTAAGGGAAAATCAGACCGTGAGGTTATGGCATTTTGCCAGAGCTTTATGACAGAGCTTTGCAAATATATCGGAGCCGACACAGACGTACCTGCTGGTGATATCGGTGTAGGCGGACGTGAGATTGGTTATATGTTCGGACAGTATAAGAGAATTCGCGGATTATACGAGGGAGTATTAACAGGTAAAGGTCTTACATACGGCGGTTCTTTAGTTCGTACAGAGGCTACAGGATATGGTCTTGTATACTTCTTAGATGAGATGTTAAAACATAACGGAAAATCTATTGAGGGCAAAACAGTTGTTGTTTCTGGTGCTGGTAACGTAGCTATCTACGCAACAGAAAAAGCTACTCAGTTAGGTGGAAAGGTTGTTGCACTTAGTGATTCTACTGGCTGGATTTATGATAAAGATGGTGTTGATTTAGCAGCTATCAAAGAAATCAAAGAAGTGAAACGTGCTCGTCTTTCTGAGTACAAGAACTACAGACCAGAAGCTGAGTACCATGAAGGAAAAGGTGTATGGACAATCCCTTGTGACATCGCTCTTCCATGTGCAACTCAAAATGAGTTAAACTTAGAGGATGCTAAGACATTAGTTGCAAACGGATGTTTCGCAGTTGCTGAGGGTGCTAATATGCCTACAACATTAGACGCTACAGAGTACTTATTAGAGAACAAAGTATTATTTGCTCCTGGTAAAGCTTCTAACGCTGGTGGTGTTGCTACTTCTGCTCTTGAGATGTCTCAAAATAGCGAGCGTTTAAGCTGGACATTTGAGGAAGTTGACTCTAAGTTAAAGAATATCATGGCTAATATCTTTAAGAACGCTGCTGACGCTGCTGAGCGTTACGGTGCTCCTGGAAACTATGTTGTTGGTGCTAATATCGCTGGTTTCGAGAAAGTTGCTGAGGCTATGACAGCTCAAGGTATCTGCTAATTATAGACTATTAGCTTTAGATTAGTCATAATTTCTTAAATTATCTATCGAATTATAGTTGACAATCTAATATTATTTATGCTATAAATAAAACAAGCACAAAGAGGTGTTTATCTTAGTAATGAGATAAGCACCTCTTTTCTTTTTACAATGTTTTATAATGATAAGCATGAATTGCAATAAGTGTAAATTATAATAAGCATGAATTATAATAAGCATAAATTATAATAAGCATAAAAGAAAATGTATTTTCTCTTTCATACAGATTAGTCCGTCAAGCGCTAAGAAAAAAATAAATAAACTTAGTTTTTGTCTTAGCGTGTCAAGGACTTTTTAAGTATATTTTCTTTTGTGCTTATAAAAAATATGAAATTAAGATATTTTACGAGACATATAGTACATATAAAAACAAATGGACAAATAGGTTTCTATCAACAAGACAAATAAATTTCTATCAACAATTGCTTATAAATATGGAGGTAAATAAATGGACGCTATAGATCGCAAATTATTATCGCTTTTACAAGAAAACGCTAGATATTCTATTAAATATTTGGCATCAAAGGTATTTCTCTCATCTCCTGCTGTTTCAAGCCGTATCGAGAGATTGGAAAAATCTGGTTTGATTACAGGTTACCATGCTAGTATTAATGCATTACAGCTTGGTCATCATATTACTGCTTTTATTCAGATGACTTTAAGTCCTAGAGAAAAAGAAGATTTTTACGGCTTTGTTCAGGACTGCCCAAATGTCTTGGAATGTAACTGTGTTACTGGAGAGTACGCTATTTTAATTAAAGTTTCCTTCCCTGGCACAGAAGAGTTAGATCAGTTCATCGGAAAATTACAGCATTTTGGAAATACAAAGACACAGATTGTTTTTTCTAATATTGTGGCTCCTAGGGATTTTCAGGTGATGGATGAGGATATTGATGATTATCCCCGGATCACATCGGTGAATTTATAGAGGTGTAGAGGCATAGATATATAAGTATATAGGTATATAGGTAAATTGAATAACAGACGCTCGAAAGAGAAAAGAGTCTGCTCACAAACACGTTTCGTTTTCGCAAATTTTCGTCGCCCACTTATTTTTGTTGCTCTCCGCAAAACTCGTGCCTACGGCACTCAGACACTGCGTTCGCAACAAAGTTAGCGCAACGAAAATATGCTTCACTACTCTATCGTTTGTGGAGCAGACTCTTTTCTCTTTTGAGCTGTGCTATGGAAACCGTTATATAATAAAGCAGACTATTCTCTCCTATCCATTTTTAGTTTTTTCTTACTGATGTTGTTGTAGAAACTTTATATTTGCTTTTTCATAGTCATTAAGTCTTTCCTCAATTTGACTATCGTCTTTTGGCTCTACCGTTCCTTCATACCAATCCTTTGAATCAAAATATTCTTGAAGAGATTTCGTAGTAAACTTTCTTCCATATCTCGCATAAATCTCATTTTTTCCTATACGAATATCCTCTTTAGAAATTCCTTCTAAATCTGATTCATCTAGATATCTCGTATTACTATACGGAAAAATATAATCTAATTTGTCTTGCAATTTTTTATTACTATTGTAGAGTGTCTTTATCATAATTCCACCAACTAGTATAACTACAATAAAAATAAGAGAACTAAGAATTATCTTTTGATTATCTGAATTTTTTATCTTTTTATTTGTTTTTTCCTGTTTTTGCTGAAAATTCTGTTCGGGTATCGTATTTAGAGACCGACTCGATATATGTATGCTATTCCTTTCTTCCTTTTGTCTCTCATAAAAGGCTCTATAGAGTTCTCTCATGCTCTGCCATCTATCTTTCTCTCTAACCGCCAATCCCTTCATCAAAGCCTTTTCTAATTCTTCATCCATCTGTATTCCAAGTTCTGATGGCTTTTTTATTGTATCTTCCGCCAAACGTTCCATAGAATCTGGCGGTTTTCTCCCTGTAATCGCTCGATAGATAGTCGCACAGAACGCATAGACATCCGTCCAAGGTCCCTGATTCCCTTTTGTCTGGTATTGCTCTTCAGGAGCATAACCCGCTTTTAGAACAATGGAAAGACTCTTTTCTCCATCCGAAAATCCTCTTGCCGCCCCAAAGTCAATTAATTTTATTACACCGTCCTCGGTTATCATAATATTATCAGGGCTAATATCCCGGTGAATAATCCCCTCATTATGTACCATCTCAAGAGCCTTTATAACAGGCTTCATCGTCTCAAATACTTCCTCCACGGAAGGATGGATATTGTTTTTCTCTTTTTCCTTTAAAATTTCACTATATGATTTTCCTACAATATACTCCATCACAATATAGGCTGTTCCATTCTCTTGGAAATAATCTCTCACTAAAACTATCTCTTCTTGTTTGTAAAATTTAGCGAGTGATTTCGCCTCCTGTATAAACTTTTCTCGACCTGCCTTATAGAATTTTTCCTTTTCTCCAGTAAACGCCGTGACATGATCACTTGTGTGATGATCCCGAATTGCAAATCCATTCGGAAAATATTCCTTTATTGCAAGTGGAATCTCGAGATTCAAATCCCAACCAATATAAGTAATTCCAAATCCACCTTCCCCAATGGATTTTCCCACTAAATATTTTCCAGATAAAATTGTCTGCGGTTTTAAATGATATAACGGTGTCTTATATTTTTCTATGGCAAAATGACAATACGGACAAATACCTGTCCCTGGCTTTTCTATCATACATCCCATACAAAGTCGATTTAAATCTTCCATTTTTTCCACCTTTCTTAACCCCATGTTATATCTTATTAATTATTTTTCTAAACTCCATTCACGTATTGTATCCACATCAACTCCTACAGCTTCTGCAATATTTTCAATAGACATTCCCATTTTTGTCAACTTCGTTACCATTTCTTTGATTGCATTTATTCTTCCTTCTATTCTTCCCTCTGCTCTTCCTTCTGCTCTTCCCTCTGCTCTTCCCTCTGCTCTTCCCTCTGCTCTTCCCTCTGCTAATCCTTTTGCTCTTGCCTCTTCTTCCAATTCCAATCTATACGCTTCCATTGCTGTTTCTTGATCAAATAATGTCATCATAATATCCACAACCTCCTTTTCTCGCTCTTCCAAATATTCCCTTAAGTCATTCGACTCTTTACAAATACGAATAGACTCAAGAATTGCTTTCTTCGTTTTCCCATATTTTTTTACACTGGCATTATAAACATTTGTAAATGATACATACTGACTGATGATATCTTTCTTTCCATCCCCGTAAAGCATTTTAACATGAACCTCTAAATGCTTATTGTTCCCCTCAAAAAATTCCTCTGACAGAGAAATCCATTCTGGCTTTGTTTTCCTCTGTCCTGTATACAATACATAAAATTCTGGTTCGGGTAGAGAAAGTTTTTTACTCCCATACCGATTTTGTTTTGTCTCAATAATATGTTGATGCCATGTCTCCGCAAGATATAGTAAAATCCTTACAATAATATTAATGGACCAGCTAGACTGTGCTTCTACCATCACAAGTAATTTTCCTCTAACTGTAAATCCTAAATCATTATACATCTGGTCAATAAACATATTTTCTATATTCACATTGCTTATATCTGTTTCTCTTACTTCTGTATCTTCTGGATGAATCGCCTGATATAGCTGTAATGCATATTTAGGGTTTTTAAATAAATCACGGAACACACTATCTTTTACAGTATTTTTTATAAATTCATTCATTTCTTTTTCCAAATGATTTCACCTCCCTATTAAGTCAAGTCTTTTTTCTGTCATTTTTCTTCCTAACTTTATCAGATATATTGTTTTTACATTTCTATTTTACCCTTTTTTATCATAAAAGTAAATTAAAAAGACTTTGATAATACAAAAAACTGTGTCCCTTATATTCTTAAGGAACACAGTTTTTCATTCTCATGGACCAAAAGGGAATCGAACCCCCGACACGCAGCTCCGGAAACTGCTGCTCTATCCGCTGAGCTATTGATCCACAACGTTTATATTATACCATAAAAATATTGGAAATACAAACGTTTTTCTTGCAAAATTCTCAAATAATTATTATACTAGAAAAGGCCATAATTTAGCATCTAACAATGCGAAACCACATAAGCCAAACAGAATTAATCGGTGTATAAGCACTATATAAATATAAAACTCAATAAACAAGGAGAAAAGAAATATATTATCAACTACCCACTGCCTTTTCTGCTTAAGAAAAAACGAAAGGATTTTATTTATGAACATTTCCATTTACATAAAAACAGATTCCATTGAACCTCAAATAAAAAAATCCATCGAGGAATTCTCAAAACGCCTTAGTCGTTACTGCAAAGTCAACTATACTCTCGTAAAAGAGAAAATTGTAGCACAAAAACTACTCAGAAAAAACACATACTGCATTGCGATATCCACTGGCGGCGATACCATCTCCTCAGAAGCCTTTGCCAAACAGTTAGATACTTATGGTATCCAAGGTATCCCTGACATTTCTTTTTTTATTGATTGTCTCCCTCCTGATGTACGCTTTGACACTTTAACATTATCCCATATGGACTTTTCTCCATCTGTTCAGGCCATGATTTTATACGAGCAAATTTACCGCAGTTTTCGCATACTAAGAGGAGAACCCTATCACAAATGATCTCAAGTTAGATATCTTCTATTAAATTAATCCTTTTTATTTATATACTTTTCAATCTCTGTGTTTTGCCAACACATATCCAAGAGAGCAACTAGGCATATACTACACAAACGATAGAGAGTGGAGCAATTTTTCGATATACTTAGCTTTGCTGCGGAAGTGACTATCTGAGCAAAGCGCGTTTCACGGGAGCAGCAAAAATCAGCGTATGTCGAAAAATTGCGGGAACGAACGTGTTTGTGCAGTATATACCTAGTTGCTTGCTCTCTCCATCACTGAATCACCGTAAAAATCTGCTCTAGCAAAAGCACTCTCATCATCTGGTGTGGAAAAGTCATCGAAGAAAAACTTATCTTTGCATTCGCCCGTTTCACTACTTCTTCATGAAGTCCTAGTGAGCCTCCAATTAAGAATACAACGCTCTCTTTTTCCTGATTGATGAGCTGGCGAATTTTACTTCTAAATTTCTTCGTCGTAAGCTGCTCTCCCTCGATACAAAGTGCAAATACATACTCGTCAAAACGAATATGAGATAGAAGGCGTTTGCCCTCTATCTCTTTTATCTTTTCCTCCAAAAGAGGACTCGCCTTATCTGGAGTTTTTTCATCTGTCACTTCTACAATCTCTAAAGGAGTGTAGACAGAAATTTTTTTCTTTAATTCTTCGATTTCCTTTCGATAATAACTCTCCTTTATCTTTCCAACGCAGAGTATTCTTATCTTCATCGCCTCTAGTCATCCTTTCGACCAAATAATAAAACAAGTCTTAAAAGCTGTAAAATAGAAGCTGCCGCTGCGGCCACATAAGTGAGGGCTGCCGCCTTTAATACTTTTCTTGTCTTAGGCACCTCATCCTCGTAGAGCATTCCTGTATCGGCTAAAATTCTAAGTGCACGACTTGACGCATTAAACTCTACTGGAAGAGTAATAAGCTGAAATGCTACTCCAAGTGAAAACAGCACAATTCCAAGCTGAATCAACGTCTGATTCATACTTAAAATAACACCAAGAACAATAATCGGCCAAGAAAGATTTGTTCCAATATTCACAACTGGCACAATCGCATTTCGAATTCGAAGCGGTGCATAACTTTCCTGGTCTTGAATCGCATGACCACATTCATGTGCTGCCACTCCAATTGACGCTACCGAAGTTGAATTATACACATCATCTGATAAGCGAAGTACCTTCGCTCTTGGATCATAATGATCTGTCAAACTGCCCGAAATTCTCTCGATGCGAATATTAGAGAGTCCTGCATTTGCCAAAATCTGTGCCGCTGCCTGTGCTCCTGTTATTCCTCTTTTGCTAGCCACCCTCTTATATTTTGCAAACGTTGTCTTCATCTTAGAAGACGCCACCATTGTGATAATGACTCCAACGAGAACTAAAATATAGGTTGGGTCAAACATTCCATAATAACCATATCTCATAATTACATCTCCCTTTTTCTTTAAAATAAACTATTTTATCTTGTCATGTTAGGGACTTTCTTGTAATCCATAGATACAGAGAAAGCCCCCGCAAACTGCAAGAGGCTTTTATTTTCAGAGTTCTGATTACGGATTACTCATCCCAGTTATGATATACACTCTGTACATCATCATCTTCATCTAATAAATCCAATGTCTTTTGTAAATTTTTGATATCATCTGGAGAAGAAAGCTCCACCCAGTTTTGTGGAATCATAGTAACCTCAGCCTCTACCATGACAATCCCCTCTTCCTCGAGTGCCTGTCTTACAGTGCTGAAATCATCTGGGTCTGTAATAATCTCATAACTATCTTCTTCCTCTGAGAAATCCTCTGCTCCCGCATCAAGAGCAATCATCATTAAATCATCTGGGTCCATCTCACACTCTTCTTTATCAATAATGATCTGTCCCTTTTTATCAAACATATAAGATACACATCCCTGCGTTCCTACATTTCCACTTCCCTTTGTGAAAGCATTTCTCACATTAGCGGCTGTACGATTCTTATTATCCGTCAATGCATTTACAATAATAGCAATTCCACTTGGACCATATCCTTCATAAGTTACAGCCTCGTAATTAACAGAACCTGCATCTCCTGCTGCCTTTTTAATTCCTCTTTCGATAGTATCATTAGGCATATTATTCGCTTTTGCCTTTGCGATAACATCACGAAGTCTTGAGTTATTATCTGGGTCTGGACCACCCTCTTTTACAGCTACAGCAATCTCTCTACCGATTACAGTAAAAATCTTACCCTTTGCTGCATCATTTTTCTCTTTTTTATGTTTAATATTGGCAAACTTTGAATGTCCTGACATTTATTTTCTCATCCTTTCTTTCTCTATGACTATACCTGATGGCTATATAATATATAAACAGGCATATCCATTTATCTAGTGTAGCATTATTTTTCTATAACGTCAAGAATGCTTCTCTTCTTGACCTTCTCTTTTCTCTTTTTTCTTGTTCTTTTTCGTCATTATTTTCCTTTGCAAGCTTTACAATCTTTACCTGCCTGATGACCCTCTCATGGATATCCATTGTCTTAAAACTATATCCCTTATACTCAATCGTAATTTCATCGTCATCTTCTGGCAATCTGCCATGTTGATTTACTAAAAATCCACTTAATGTCTCAACATCCTCATCAAACTCAATTTCTAGTATATCCTCTAATTTGTCCAAGCGAATCATTCCCTGAGCTAAATAGGCTCCCTCTTTGCCAAGCGTGACAATCTCTTTTTCTTCTGTATCGTATTCATCCAAAATATTGCCTACGATAATTTCTAAAATATCTTCCATCGCCACAATTCCTTCTGTCTGACCATACTCATCTAAGACGATGGCCATATGTATTTTTTCAGACTGCATCTCTCGAAAAAGGGAACTAATATCTTTCGTCTCATGAATAAAAAAAGCTTCTCTTGCAATTTGTCGCAAGTTCGTCTGCCTATTTTTCATATAGTATCGAAGAGCATCTTTTAAATGCAACATACCGACAATATTATCGATATCTTCCTCATAAAGAGGATAGCGAGAGAAATTTTGGTCAATCATAAATTGAACGGCGTCGCTAAGCGGCGTATCCACATCAATTCCCACTATTTTTTGTCGGAATATCATGACATCTTTCGCTTCTTTATCTCCAAACTCAAATATATTTGAGAGCATAACCGCCTCTTGAGATTCAATCGCTCCTTGCTCATGTCCCTCTAAAATGATATTTTTAATTTCCTCCTCGTACTCATTTTCTTCTTCCTCTAAGGAGTCTTTCTTTCGAAACTTTCTCTGAAATATCTCACTCTTTGATACAATAATATAAGACAAAATACAAATGATAATGCATAAAACTGCAATGATAATAATAGCTATGAGGCTAAACCCCCCGGGATCTTCCATAATTACGTTCTTCTCCTTTATTGCTTTTTGTGGGCTCTGCCTATGTATCTAATTCTAAACTAATGAGCAAAGCCTGATTTACTTTTTTTAATATTTTCTCATCTAGGTGACATACTTTCTCTTTTAATCTTCTTTTATCGATTGTTCTAACTTGTTCTAATAAAATAACAGAATCTTTGGAAATATCATACTGACGACATTCTATCTCCACATGAGTAGGGAGTTTTGCCTTATTCATCCTACTTGTAATAGCGGCACAAATCACTGTTGGACTATGTTTATTTCCCGCATCATTTTGAATAATAAGAACTGGACGAACACCGCCCTGCTCTGAGCCAATTACTGGTCTTAAATCTGCATAAAATATATCTCCACGTTTTATCATCAACGTTCTCACTCTCCATCTTTACTCTAGTAACTATTTTTAACCATTTTCGTTACTAATATTATTTCCTAAAAAATCGAGAGTATACTAAGAACTAAGAAAACTGTCCACTTATCTTTTTGTAATCACCTATTCTTCTTTTTCTTCTATTATGCGTTCATATAGTCTACAATCTTAGACACTTCTCCGTCTTCAATATAGACTCTTGGAACTCGTTTTGAGATTCCACAGACAAACTCATAATTAAAGCTTCCTGCCATATTAGCGACCTCTTCGACTGAGATTGTATTTTCTCCGTC
The DNA here is from genome assembly GCA_051880475.1 of Lachnospiraceae bacterium. Taxonomy (GTDB): domain Bacteria; phylum Bacillota; class Clostridia; order Lachnospirales; family Lachnospiraceae; genus JAUUSJ01. The sequence continues at coordinate 10,699 of JBJEOA010000052.1, forward strand.
TTTTCCAACTAGAGTAACATCATCTAAAACAGAAACACCTTCAATATCTGTGACATCAACCATAAATTGATCCATGCAAATTCTTCCCACAATCGGTGCATACTGTCCCCTTATTAAAACTCTTCCCTTAGAAGATAAGGCTCTTGGATATCCGTCTGCATATCCAACTGGAATTGTCGCTATTTTTGATTTTCTCTTTGTCACATAAATATGATTATAACTAATTCCCTCTCCCTCCTCTACTTCTTTTAAATAGATAATATGACTCTTTAAGCTAAAGGCTGGATAAAGAGGAAATTCTTTTGATACTTCATCAGATGGGTAAAGCCCATACGTCATAATTCCTGAGCGCACCATATCAAATCTCGCCTGTGGAAAATCAATAATTCCAGCACTGTTTGAAATATGCTTTGTCGGAATATGAATTCCATTTTCCTCTAATTTATTGACAAAATTTGTATATCTCTCTAACTGTTTTAAGGCGGCTTTTTTATCTTTTTCATCCGCCCTCGCAAAGTGAGTGAAGGCTCCTGTTATTTCAATATTCGGAAGCTTACTGATTTCCTTGATGACAGCAATATTTTCATCACAATCTTTAAATCCAATACGATTCATTCCTGTATCAATTTTGATATGTATTTTCGCCTTTTTATTTAATGCCACTGCATATTTTGATATATTCTTTGCCATCTCAAGCTCAAATACTGTCTGCGTAAGCTGATATTGAATCATTCGACTCATCTGATACTCAGAGGTATATCCAAGAATTAAAATTGGCTGCTTTATTCCATTTTTTCTTAGGATAACGCCCTCCTCTATAATCGCAACTCCAAAGGCATCTACTCCCATTTTTCTTAAAGCTTTTGCACATGCGACAGACCCATGTCCATAGCCATCTGCTTTTATAATAGCCATCACTTTTGTGGAATCTCCAACTGCCTTTTTGACTTCCTCCATATTTTTTTTAATGGCATCTAAATCAATCGTTGCGTGTACTCTTAAATAACTATTCATCTCTCTCCTCCTAGGACAAACGGCAATTGCTCTATTATGTCACTCGCCAATATACTATAAACTCCCTTTTCTTTCCTTGCAAAATCTCCAGCCATTCCATGACAAAAGACTCCCATTCTAGCTCCCTCTATTGGCTCTAATCCTCCTGCGAGCAATCCTGCGATGATTCCGGCTAAGACATCTCCTGAACCACCTTTTGCCATTCCATGATTTCCTGTTATATTAATATATGTTTGGTCGTGCTCGTCCATTACAATTGTTCTCACATCCTTTAGAACACAGATAATATGATTATCTCTCGCACAAAGTCTCGCAATCTGTATCATATTCTCTTTAATAGATGATGTATCCATTTTCATCAATCTTGCCATCTCCTTCATATGAGGAGTGATAATGCAAGGAGCTAAAAATCTGGAAAGTTCAATTGTTTCTTCGCCATCCATATGAATACAATTAATTCCATCTGCGTCAAGCACAACTGGAACTTTTGCTAACCTTTGCAGTATAAGAAGTAAATTTCTCGTCATAGGGGTATTCCCCATGCCAGAGCCAAAAACAATAATACTGGCCTTCTTTATCGCCTCTTGTAATTTTTCCTTTGCATCTTCCTCCTCCTCGTAGGTTGTAAGTATTGCCTCAGGAAGCTTCGTCTGCAAAATTACACGATTCGACTCATGTGTGAAAATCTGAACAAGACCACAGCCACTTCGATATGCAGCCTTGGCGTTAAAATAGGCTGCACCAGCCATATTTTTTGAGCCAGCTATAATAAGCACTCTTCCATAACTTCCCTTGTTTGAGTCAGCCTTTCTCTTTGGTAACTTATCTTTATCTTTCTCCGTATAAAATATTGCCTTTGGAGCGATTGTCTCCACTGCTTTTTTCGGAAATCCAATATCCTTTACAAGGACTTTCCCCGCATATTCTGCACCTGGATACAAAATTAACCCTAGTTTATTTAGACCAAAAGTCACTGTATAGTCTGCGAGAAAAGCGACTCCCATAACTTTTCCTGTAGATGCATCAATTCCAGATGGAACATCAATTGCAATCTTTACGCCAGACTTCTCATTTAATTTTTCAATGACTTCTCTTTGTATTCCACAGACTTCTCTAGAAAGTCCAACTCCAAAAATTGCATCTATGATGATATCATAGTCATTTTTTGGAAAATTTTTTAAAAAACATAATTCTAAACGTATTGCTATTTCTTTTTGGACGGCGTACTGCTCACTCCCACGCCTTACACCTCCAATTTCATAAATATCTACCTTATAGCCTAAGGAAGATAAAATTCTAGCCACTGCGATTCCATCTCCACCATTATTTCCTCTCTCAGTGACGATAAGAACCGTCTTTTCTTTTGTAAATCGAGCTATTATCTCCTCACAAGTTGCCATAGCTGCTTTTTCCATCAATACCATACCAGGAATCCCAATATTTTCTATCGTGTATTGATCAATCTTTTGCATCTCTTCTCTAGTCGCAGCATATTCCACTTATTCCACCTCGATTCTTCTTTCTTATTCCGCATTGTGAATACGATAAGACAATGTCATTAAACTTTCTACTAAATGCATATTTTCTACAATAATATTATCTGGCAAATTAAGGTCAATCGGAGCAAAATTCCAAAATGCTTTGATTCCCCATTTTGCCATATCTTGTGCCATTTTTGGCGCTTTTGTCTTAGGTAAAGTAAGCACGGCAATCTTTACATCATGCTTTTTAATAAAACTTTCTAACTCTCCAATATCATAGACCTCTACCCCTCGCACTGTAATTCCAACTAAGCGTGGATTTGCGTCAAACAATCCGAGTACCTTAAAACTTCTTTTTTGAAATCCCTGATAATTTGCGAGAGCCTGCCCAAGATTTCCTGCTCCTACAATAATGATATCATTTTCCTTGTCCAATCCAAGAATACTTCCAATCTCATTATATAGATACTGAACATTATATCCATATCCTTGCTGACCGAATCCACCAAAATTATTCAGGTCTTGTCGAATCTGAGAAGCAGTTACCTTCATTCTCTTACTTAAATCTTTTGATGAAATTCTAACTACATCATTGTCCAATAATTCGCCCAAATATCTATAGTAACGCGGAAGTCTCTTAATAACGGCCGGCGATATTTCCTTACCACCGTTTTCTCTTTCTAATGCCTTATTACCTTCCATTCCTTATATTCCTCCTTTAAACATTATTTTTATCATATCAAAAGCTATTTTCTTTGTCAAATTGCTTTTGCATTATTTACAATCTTTTTTCCTTATGATACAATAAGAAAGATTGTTTACACTAAATTTTTGTTAAAAAATGGAAGTTTTAAGCATAATTCAGTTGAATTTTCATTTATAGTAATGCCTGCAAGAACAGGCATAGTATTGCATCAGCATAGGAGGAACACTATGATTTTATCTTGTCAACATATTGATAAATCATTTGGAATTAAAGAAATATTAAAAGATGTTTCTTTTTTTATAGAAGATAAAGAAAAAGCTGCTCTTATTGGAATAAATGGGGCTGGAAAATCTACATTATTTAAGATTATTATGCATGAGTTAGAAAAAGATAACGGTGAAGTTATCTTATCAAAAGGAAAGACAATCGGTTATCTAGCCCAGCATCAAGACTATGATTTTACGAATACAATCTACGACGAACTCTTAGAGGTGAAAAGAGATATTATCTTGATGGAAGAGAAAATTCGCCGTATGGAAAAAGAAATGAAAGATGCCTCTAAGGAAGAACTCCCAGATTTATTAGAATCTTACTCAAAACTCACCCATCAATTTGAATTGGCAAACGGGTATAGCTATAAGAGTGAGATTATAGGAATTTTAAAGGGTCTTGGATTTACGGAGGAGGAATTTTCAAAACGTGTCTCCACATTATCAGGAGGTCAAAAAACTCGCGTTGCTCTTGGCAAACTCCTCTTATCCACACCAGATTTAATTTTACTTGACGAGCCTACTAACCATCTTGATATGAATTCTATCGCCTGGCTGGAAACTTTTTTATCAAATTATCCAGGAAGCGTCTTCATTGTATCTCATGACCGCTATTTCTTAGACCGTGTCGTGACAAAGATTGTAGAATTAGAAAATGGAAAGTCTCAAGTTTATAAAGGAAATTATTCTACTTATATGGAAAAGAAAGCACAACTTATGGAGGCTAAGAGAAGGGAATACGAAAACCAACAGCGTGAAATTAAACATCAAGAAGATGTTATTACAAAACTTCGCTCTTTTAACCGTGAAAAATCCATTAAGCGTGCGGAAAGCCGAGAAAAACTTTTAAATAAAATTGAGGTTGTGGAAAAGCCACAGGAATATCAACGAACAATGAAAATAACTCTAGAGCCTGAGGTAATAAGCGGAAATGATGTACTTACAGTGGAAAATCTCTCTAAATCATTCAACCATAAGCTTCTTTTTCAAAATGTAGAAATGGACATTAAGCGAGGAGAGAAAGTCGCTCTTATCGGAGATAACGGAACTGGAAAAACAACGATTTTAAAAATTTTAAATAAATATCTCGCCGCAGATACTGGAAAGTTTAAATTAGGCTCAAAAGTTAAGATCGGTTATTATGACCAAGAACAACAAGTTCTACACGATGATTTAACGATTTTTGAGGAAATTCGAACTGCATACCCTCATCTTTTAAATAGCAGAATTCGCAATATTTTAGCCGCTTTTTTATTTACAGGCGATGATGTATTTAAGCCAGTTAGCAGTCTAAGCGGTGGAGAGAGAGGTCGTGTCTCTCTCGCAAAACTTATGCTTTCTAATGCCAACTTCATCATCCTCGATGAGCCTACAAACCACTTAGATATTCACTCAAAGGAAATTTTAGAGGAAGCATTAAGAAATTATACGGGAACCGTCCTCTATGTCTCTCACGACCGTTATTTCATCAATAAGACAGCCACTCGCATTTTAGAACTCACTCCAAACGGTCTTTTAAATTTTGGTGGAAATTACGATTATTATATAGAGGAAAAACAAAAAGCTGCCCTTGCTTTCACTGACACTTTGGAGATGGTCCCAGAAAAAGAAACTATATCTGCCTCCAAAGAAGATTGGAAAAAGGCAAAAGAAGAAGCTGCTAAGCAAAGAAAAAAGGAAAATGATTTAAAACGATTAGAAAGTGAGATTGCTAAGCTAGAAGAAGAGTCTTCCAAGTTAGAGGAAGAATTAGCCCTTCCCGAAAATGCAACAAACAGTGCCGTCTTAATTGAATTATCTACCAAAAAAGCTAAAGTTGACGACACTCTTCTTGAATTATATGAAAAATGGGAGACACTCGCAGAATAAAATCTGCGGGTTCTCCCTTTTTATTGCTATTTTTTAATATCGACTTTTTGTCCTATTTTACTCTCCGTTCCACTTAATAATCTTCCTATATTCGCTCTGTGACGATATACGGCAGAAACTGTAAATAATAATGTAATCGCTACAAAAATCCAGTTTTTCGTAAAAATATACATTTCTACCAAAAGTGCAATAGAAAGACAGATGGAAGCTAATGATACGTATCTAGTAAAAAATACAATCGACGCAAAGATAATAAAACTGCAAATTCCAAGTCTCACATCAAAGGCACACATAACTGCTGCCGTCGTGGATATTCCTTTTCCCCCCTTAAATCCCATCTGAAATGGATAATTATGCCCAAGCACTACTGCAAATCCCGCTAAGAGTGCCACAATTTTTGTATTTTGCTCGTTCAGATGAAATAGTACAGGTCCTAAATAATTCTTAATGAAAAGAACCCATAAAAATCCCTTTAGGGCATCACCTAAAAAAGTAATAAGAGAAGGTAGTTTTCCAAGTGTTCTAAGAACATTCGTCGCCCCTGCGTTTCCACTTCCATAATCTCGAATATCAATATTATTTCTTTTTCCTATAAAATATCCTGTCTGAAAGCATCCCAGCAGATATCCTATTGCCATCGTCACAATAATATAAATTGCCATTTTATTTTTCCTTTCTCTCCCTAGCAATAAAACGAATTGGAGTTCCTCTAAAACCAAATGTATCTCGAATCTGGTTTTCGATATATCTTGTGTAAGAAAAATGCATCAGTTCTTTATCGTTAATAAACAAAACAAAGGTTGGTGGTTTTACAGATACCTGAGTAATATAATAAATCTTTAATCGTTTTCCCTTGTCTGAAGGTGGCTGTTTCATCGCTGTCGCCTCAGATAAAATTTCATTTAACACACCAGTTTGCACTCTAAGAGCATGATTTTCAATTACCGCATCAATCATCTCAAAAAGTTTTGGAAGTCTTTGTCCCGTCTTTGCTGAAATAAAGATAAGCTCTGCATATGGCATATAAGCTAGAGTATCTCTAATCTTGCTCGTAAACTTATAAATTGTTTTATCATTTTTCTCAATGGCATCCCATTTATTGACTGCAATAATAATTCCTTTTCCTCTCTCATGAGCAATTCCCGCAATCTTTGCGTCTTGTTCTGTCACGCCTTCTGTCGCATCAATAACTAAGACGGCAATATCACATCTCTCCACAGCAGTAACTGTACGAATAATACTATATCTTTCTAGCTCTTCCTTTACTTTACTCTTTCTTCGAAGCCCCGCAGTATCAATAAAGACATATTCTTTATTATCTTTTTTTACAACCGTATCAATAGCATCTCTCGTTGTACCTGCGATATCTGATACAATGACACGCTCTTCCCCTAATAACTTATTAATAATAGAGGATTTTCCTACATTTGGCTTTCCAATAATTGCAATCTTAGGTCGATCGTCTTCTTCTTCCTCCATATCTTCTGGGTTAAAGAATTTGACTACCTCATCGAGCATATCTCCAAGTCCAAGCTTAGAGGAGGCAGAAACTGGAATTGGGTCACCGAGTCCTAAATTATAAAACTCATACACATCTGGCATCCATTTTTTAAAATCATCCACCTTATTAACAACGAGTAAAATCGGCTTATGAGAACGTCTAAGCATATCTGCCACTTTGAAATCCGCATCTACAAGCCCCTGTCTTACGTCCACTAAAAATACAATAACATCTGCCGTCTCCATAGCTGTTAAAGCCTGCTCACGCATTCTTGATAAAATCAAATCATTTGTCTCTGGCTCAATTCCACCAGTGTCTATCATCGTAAAACTATGGTTTAGCCAGGAGACATCTGTATAAATTCTATCTCTCGTCACACCTGGAGTATCCTTTACGATAGAGATTTTTTGTCCCGCAATCGAATTGAATAATGTGGACTTTCCTACATTTGGTCTTCCTACAATCGCTACAATTGGTTTACTCATATTTCATCACCTTCTATTCATCACCTAATATTTTTGTTAAAAAGTCTTCTCCATTTGATTGTACAATATCTATCGGAAGTTGTAAAGTTTTTTGCATTTCTTCTAGCGTAATATCGTCCAAAAAAATAGGTTTCTCTATATTTAGAACATTTGCCGGAAGAATTAACCTCTCACCTAGCTCCTTCTCTCTTAGCTGATTTATAATATCTTGTCCAACTAAAAGCCCCGACACAGTAATCTTCTCCCCAAAAAATTCGTTTTTAATACAATATACATGAATTTTTATATTTTGGAATTTTTCTTCTATCTTTCTTGCAACCTCTTTGATAGTCGGATAAGCAAGTTTTGCCGTCGCAATAGAGAGAGACATTTCTCGGTCATCTCCTCGTATATCCGAAAAATCATTATAAAAATGATTCCAAAATTTTCGCATCATACCGACACCATTTTCTAGTTGCAAATATCCATCATAGCTTTCTTCCTCTGGAAATGGTCTCTCTGCCAATATATACCACTCGTCACTCGCATGGACAAAATGCGTACCGCCAATCGCAAGTGCCTTTTTTTGGAAACGCTCCACCTGATCAATTAAATACTGGGCATCTTCTTTTGTAAAAGCGTCAAGTGAAAAAAGTCCCTCTCGATGCTTTGTAAGCCCCACTGGAACAATTGATACACTTTGCATTACTGGATAATATCTCATAAGCTCTTGTAACGTATACTCTAATTCCTCCCTATCATTTATCCCCTTACATAGCACAATCTGGCTATTCATAAGCGTCTCACTCTCATAAAAATTATCTAAAAATCGAAGAACATCTCCCGCAAATCGATTATGAAGCATCTTGCATCGAAGTTCTTTATTCATAGTGTGGATAGAAATATTAATCGGCATCATTTTATAGTCAATAATGCGTTGGATATCAGATTCAGACATATTTGTCAATGTGACATAGTTTCCATATAAAAAGGAAAGCCTCGAATCGTCATCTTTAAAATAAAGTGTTTCTCTCATTCCTTTTGGCATCTGGTCGATAAAGCAAAAAATACATTTATTGCGGCAAGACTGATACGAGTCCATAAGCTCAGACTCAAAGACAATCCCAAGCTCCTCTCCGTACTCCTTTTCTATCTCGAAAATATATTGTTCTCCCTCTTCTGTCTCCACTAACATTTCTATCTTTTCATTTTTCTCATAATAATAATAGTCAAACATATCTTTAATAATATTATTATCTATAGAAATTACTCTATCTCCCGGTATTATTTCAAGTTCTTGTGCAATACTTCCCGGAAGCACTTCTTTTATTTTATGTCCTTTTTGTTTCACGCTTTTTCCCTCTCTTTATCTATAGCTACCTGCAAAGGCAGGCATGAATGAAAGCCCGCTTGCTTTATCGCTCGCTGGAGACTTTCACAGTAAACACATAAACATTCCAAGATTTCCTCTTTTTCCTTTACTTCCTCTGTGAGAAAAGAGAAGATCTTTATTACAGCAGGTGCAAATATTGGTTATATCTAAATTTTCTCTCTTGATTCCTGCCCCTGTTAAAATATACTCATTTACTTTCCAAAGGTCAAGCTGATATTTCTGATTTTCTTTTGGTTCTAAGAAAACTTCCACCTGTTCTTTTGGAAATGCCTTCTCAAATTCCATAGCGACATCTTCACTAATTTCATAACAAGATTGACAAATAGACGGACCAATCGCCGCAATAATATTTTCTGACTTTGTGCCGTAGAGTTCATTCATTTTTTGCACCATTTTTTCTCCAATTTTAGCAACGGTTCCCTTCCAGCCAGAATGAGCCATACCCGCCACATGCTCTACTGGGTCATAAAAGAGAAGTGGGACGCAATCCGCATAAAAAGTCACCATCGGAATTCCCGGCTCATTTGTCACAAGTCCATCTATTTCTTTTAGTTCTCTTGGTTTTATAATTCCCTTTCCCATATCTTCTTTTGTCGCCACATGAATATTTGTCTTATGAACCTGATCTGAAAATACTAATTTTGTCTCATCAATTCCGAGAGCTTTTCCAATTCTTCGGTAATTTTCTCTCACATGCTCCTTATTATCTCCCCTTGTAAAGCTTAAATTCATGCTTGAAAAAATTCCCTCACTGACACCGCCGATTCTTGTAGAACAGCCATGAATCACATCTTTTTGTTTGGCCAACTTTGGAAATGTAATATAAAGTACACCATCTTTTTCATTTAAAATTGTTGATGCTTCGTTAGAAGCATATTTAAATTTATAATCCATTTTAATCTCCTTTCCTTATTTTTTATGAATTTCCTGCTAAAATGCATCTTTAATCCATCTAATTTTATCCCCCAAAATTTCAATTACATCAAATCGACATTGTATTTTCTCCTTAATATGATGCCGATATCTATAATACTGTGCAGTATAGTATATTTTTCTTTGCTTTGCGACAGTCACGGCCTCCGCCGGATATCCATATCTCTCGCTTAAGCGATACTTCACTTCCACAAAAACTAAGATATTTCCATCCCATATAATAATATCTATTTCTCCTTGCCTGCACCTAAAATTCCTATCTTTTATTTGACATCCATTTTTTTCTAAAAATTTACAGGCAATCGTCTCTGCTCTTTTTCCCTTCTCGCAATTTTTTTCTTTTCCCGTTTTTTACTCCCATCTGCTTCTTAGCACTTATTATTTTAAATTTTCTTGTTCCGAAATAATGCTCTTTAGAAAGCTTCTTCGATGAATATCCGTCATTCCATATTTTTTTAATGCTTCGATATGTTTTTGACTTCCATATCCTTTATTACTTGCAAAATCATATTCAGGATAAATTTCATCAAATGTCTCCATCATTCGGTCTCTCGTCACTTTAGCGATAATACTCGCAGCCGCTATACTGATGCTCTTTTCATCTCCCTTAATAATCGGAACCTGACTTATCTCCACTTTAGGAATTGTAACGGCGTCATTCAATAATAAATTTGGCTGTACAGATAAATGAGAGATTGCCTCTCGCATTGCCTCATAAGTAGCCTGCAAAATATTAATCTCATCAATTCTCTCATGACTTGCCATACCGACACCGACTGCCACTGCTTTTTCCATAATTTCATCATATAGTTGTTCTCTTTTTTTCGCACTCAATTTTTTAGAATCATTTATATAAAGAATATTGCAGTCTTTTGGCAAAATGACCGCCGCTGCCACAACTGGCCCTGCAAGTGGTCCTCTGCCGACCTCATCAATTCCACAGATATACGAATACTCGCTATATTTTTTCTCATATCTTTTCATCTGCTCAATTCTATCTAATTCTGCTTTCTTTTCATCTAATTTTCTCTTCTCACGAATAATTAATTTTTTTACCCCTACTCTCCCATCTTCTTCTAACTCTTTGAGCATATTTAATATATTTTCCTGTGCGCAAGTTTCTAACTCTCGTTGAATTTGCTTTATACTTTTTTTCTCAGACATTTCTTTTTCCCTCCTCCTTCTCATCGTCTGCAAATGGCATAATAGAAACGAATTAGCTTTTGCATTTCATCTAAATTTTTCTATCCTTTTCTTTTTAAGAAAAGAGTCATATGCAAAACTCCTTTTTTCACATATGACTCTCTCTCTATGCATTTCCATTTTTTATTTTTCCAAACTTATTAAGCGGCCAAATTCTTAAAATTGCTCTGCCCTTTAAATCTTTTCTCTTAATCGGACCTACATCTTCGTATCTGCTGTCTCTACTGACAGGACGATTATCTCCAAGTACAAAATACTCGTCCTCAGAAAGAGTCAACGGCTGCTCCGCAGTTCCATAGTACTCAATTTCGGTAATACCATAGTTTTCTCCTAAAGGTTCTCCATCTATGTATACTTCCTCATCGATAATTTGTACCGTCTCTCCCGGCAGTCCAATTACTCTCTTAATAAAATAAGTATTATCTCCGTCTGGAGACGGAAAGACAACAATATCATACCTTTTTGGTTCTGAGAAGCGATAAGTGAGCTTATCTACAATTAAGCTCTCTCCATCGCTTAAAGTATTATCCATGGAATGTCCATTTACAACTGTTCTTTGACCTACAAAATGAATCGTAAAAAATACTAATGCAAAAATAACAGCAAAATATAATATTGTACTAATAATTTCTTTTTTTATATCCATATGCTATTGCTCCTTTGGAACTTCCAATGTAATTTTTCCAATTTTTCCACTTCTAAAATCGTCCATAAGGAGAGATGCCGCTTTTTCTAAATCAGGCTTATCTCCTTTTTGCTTGCAGCAACGCGCAATTGCAATTTTTTCTAAAACTTTTACATTGTCTTCCTCTTCTTCTATATCATAGCGTTTTTGCAATAAGCCTTCGTAATTCTCTCTCAAAAATCCAATCAACTCTAGTGAAATCTCTGATATATTTAAGATTTCTTCTTTAATTGAGCCAATATAGGCAAGATTAAGTCCCACTTCCTGATCTTCAAACTTTGGCCATAGCAATCCCGGTGTATCTAAAAGCTCCACATCCTTGCCGATTTTAACCCACTGTTTTCCCTTTGTCACACCTGGTTTATTGCCAGTTTTTGTGGCAGCTTTTCCTGTAAAACTATTAATAAACGTCGATTTACCTACATTTGGAATTCCAGCTATCATTGCTCTTGTCGGTCTATTTTTAATTCCTCTCTTGGCGTCTCTCGCTTTTTTCTCCTTACAAGCCTCAGCCAAAAGCTGTTTTACTTGCTTGATTCCCTGCCCTCTTTGTGCATTTGCACAAGCTACAAAATATCCTTTTTCTTTAAAATACTTCTCCCAAAGTTCTGTCTTTTTTGGGTCCGCTAAATCACATTTATTCAAAATAATAATTCGAATTTTATTTTGTGCTAATTGATCAATGTCTGGATTTTTACTGCTAAGAGGAATTCTCGCATCTACAAGCTCAATCACAACATCAATTAACTTTATATTTTCTTGCATCATTCTCTTGGCCTTTGTCATATGACCCGGATACCATTGAAAATGCATTATTTCCACCTTCTTTTCATCAATCTAATACTAAAACTTTTCCTAACATCGCATCCTTTTTTATATTTCCTATATTTGCAAATCTAGAATCTTGGCTGAAATTACAATTGTCTCCCAAGACAAAGTATTCATTTTGCCTTAGTCTCACAGGCTCTATCTCCACTCCCGCTTGTAAAATTATATCGTTTATATAAGGACTATTTACCTCTTTTTCATTAATATATAATTTCCCATCTTTAATCTGAATTGTCTCTCCTGGCATTCCGACAATACGACTTATCGTATAATGTGGATTTTTACTTGAATTTTCTACATTTGAAACATTCGTATTAAATACAATAATATCATTTCTGTTTGGATTTTTAAAGTGATAAGAAATTTTATTTATAAAGACGATATCTCCTTGCTTACAAGTAGGAGCCATAGAATCTCCTCTCACTATCATTGCATTTCCTAAAATCTGAGTGATGAAAAAAGCAAGGATAATACTTACAATCATCGGAAAAAGCCACTGGAAATATTCCTGTAATCGAATTGTTTTTCTTCTTGTTTTAATAGGTTTTGGACTCATTTTTATCCCTCCTTGACAGGGACTTTTATAGTAAAAAATGTTTCAAAAGTCTTGGTCTTGCAATGTTTATGCATTTCCTCTCACTCTTGAAACATTTTTAAGAAGTCTCCTAATAGTT
>JBJEOA010000052.1:23818-34992 GCA_051880475.1 Lachnospiraceae bacterium
TGTTTATGCATTTCCTCTCACTCTTGAAACATTTTTAAGAAGTCTCCTAATAGTTTAAAATACTCTTACTATTATTTGATTAATTCTTTTACTTTTGCTTTCTTACCAACTCTCTGACGTAAGTAGTTCAATTTAGCTCTTCTTACTTTACCTCTTCTAATTACTTCGATTTTCTCGATAATTGGAGAGTGTAATGGCCATGTCTTTTCTACACCTACACCTGAGGATTGTTTTCTAACAGTAAAAGTCTCACGAATTCCACCGTTCTGTCTCTTTAAAACAGTTCCCTCGAATACCTGGATTCTCTCACGGTTTCCCTCTTTTACTTTTGCATGTACTCTTACTGTATCACCCACTCTAAATGGTGTGATTTCTGCCTTTAACTGAGCATTTTCGATATCTTTAATAATATTGTTCATTTGTGTGACCTCCTTTTAATTTAGATGTTCTTAATACTACTTTTTTTCTAGCTTTTGCTGGTTTTATTTTCAACTGTCATCCGATAAATTTTTGATAACTTTATTAAGTGCGATTCGCCTCATATCTCATAGACTGAACTTTTTGCACCTTCTCGTAACAGAGGACCATCTAGCTATTCACAACTATCACATCATATCATATTTTTTTTGTCATTTCAATGACTTTTTTAATTTTTTTCATAATCGTCTCGATATTTTTTCTTTTCTTCCTCTGTAAGCTCCGCTTTTTTCAATAAATCTGGTCGATATTTCTTCGTTCTCTCGATTGATTTTTCTCGTCTCCATTTTTCAATATTGGCATGATGACCTGAGAGTAAAATTGCTGGAACTTCTTTTTCATGGAAGATTGCTGGTCTTGTATACTGTGGATATTCAAGAAGATTCCCCTCATGGGATTCCATCTCCTTTGATGAGTCATTTGTCAAAACACCTGGAACCATTCTAGATATGGCGTCCATCATAACCATGGCGGGAAGCTCCCCTCCTGTTAGCACATAATCCCCAATCGACACAGGATCTGTCACTATCTCCTCTAAAATCCTCTCATCGACTCCCTCATAATGTCCACAAAGAAAAATTAAGTCTTCCTCTTTTGCAAATTCTTTCGCCATTGTTTGGTTGAATACATTTCCCCAAGGAGTGAGATAAATTACTCGAGGTTTCTTTCCAATTTTCTTCGTCAAATCCTCATAGGCAAGAGAAATCGGCTCTGCCTGCATTACCATACCAGCTCCTCCACCGTAAGGATAATCATCCACTCTCTTATGTTTATCTTTTGAGTACTGTCTAATATCAATCGGCTCTATTTTGAGTAAATTATTTTCTATCGCTCTTCCGATAATGCTTGTATTCATTCCCTGCTCAATCATTTCTGGAAATAAAGTTAAAACATAAAAATTCATCATTCACCCATCAATCCTTTCATAAGGTGAATAATCATCTCTCCTGCCTCCATATCGACATCTAAGATACATTCCTTCACTGCTGGAATTAATACTTCGCCTCCCTGTGGAAGCTCCACCTCATATACATCATTTGCTCCTGTCGCAATTACATTTTTTAAGGTTCCAAGCTCAACTCCCGCCTCTGTTATAATCTTCATTCCAATCAAATCTGCTATAAAATACTCATCTTCCTCAAGTGCAACTGCGTTTTCTCTCGTCACATAAAGAGGGGCTTTTTTGTATCTTTCTATCTCATTAATATCATGGAACTCTTTGAATTTTAAAATAACAAATTGTTTAAAAAAACGACAATTTTCTACATGGAGTAATTTTTTTTCTCCTTTGCTCTCTAAAATAACTTCGTCAAGCTCATAAAAACGATTCACATCGTCTGTCGTTGGAAAGACTTTTACTTCCCCCTTTAATCCATGTGTTGTTGTAATTACACCAATCTGTAATAAATCTTGCATTTTTATCTCCTATTATTTTATTGCGAGAGCCTCTGTTAAACAGACGCATCAAGGATTGTTTGGAAGCCTTGCTATCGTTGTAAAAAGAAAAACAATCTTTGATGCTGTATGCTCAAAAAAGCAGAGCATATAGCAAACAGCCTCTCATAAATGAAAGGGATGCCATTTTCCAATGACATCCCCTCTCTTTACTGGATAATCTCCAAAACTACTTTCTTCTCACCTCTTGAAGCAGCTGCCTTTACGACAGTGCGAAATGCCTTTGCAATTCTTCCCTGCTTACCAATCACTTTGCCCATATCATCTGGAGCTACGTGGAGCTCTAATAAAATGGCGTGATCTGTCTCTTTTTCTGTCACAAGAACCTGCTCTGGGTGGTCTACTAAAGAAATAGCAATTACTTCTACTAGTTCTTTCATAATCTTTTCCCTCCGTGAGTGGAAACAAAATTTATTTCTCGATACCTGCAGCTTTTAATAATTTAGCAACTGTATCTGTTGGCTGAGCACCATTTGCTAACCATTTCTTTGCAGCTTCCTCATTGAATTTGATTAAGCTAGGATCCTGATTTGGATCATAAATACCAACTTCATCGATAAATCTTCCATCTCTTGGAGCTCTTGCATCTGCTACTACGACTCTATAAAAAGGAGCCTTTTTCTGTCCCATTCTTTTTAATCTCATTTTTACTGCCATGATTTTACACCTCTTACTTTATTATTGTTTATTAATTGATTTCATTTATCATGTCTATCCAAGTTTTTTATATCATCCACCAAAAGAGCTGGATTTTTGCATTTTCTTGAAAAATAGACATATCAGTTAAAAAGGAAGTTTAAAGCCGCCTAGGCCGCCTCCCCTTTTAGCACCTTTTCCCATCATTCCAGACATCTGCTTCATTGCCTTTCTCGCCTGTTCAAACTGTTTGCAGAGCTTATTAACCTCTGAGATATCAACTCCCGCTCCCTTTGCAATTCTCTTTTTTCTTGAAGGGTTCAAAATAGAAGGATTTGATCTCTCCTGCGGTGTCATGGAATAGATAATAGACTCAATTCGGTCAAATGCACTGTCATCTATCTGCACATTTTTTAATTGACTGCCCACACCAGGAATCATAGATAAAATATCTGCGATACCACCCATCTTCTTTACTTGGGCCATCTGGTCTAACCAATCATCAAATCCGAACTCAGCTTTCTTAATTTTCTTTTCTAACTCTCTCGCCTTCTCCTCATCCACAGTGTTTTGCGCCTTCTCAATCAGAGTAAGCACATCACCCATGCCAAGAATTCGGCTTGTCATACGGTCTGGATAAAATTGCTGTAAATCCTCTAGCTTCTCACCCATACCAATATATAAAATAGGTTTTCCCGTCACTGCTCGAATAGAGAGTGCGGCACCACCTCTGGTATCACCATCCAATTTTGTCAAAATGACTCCGTCGATTCCAACTTTTTCCTGGAACATATTTGCCACATTAACTGCGTCTTGTCCAGTCATCGCATCAACAATTAAAATTGTCTGTGTTACATCCACATTGGACTTGATATTGACAAGCTCGTCCATCATATCTTCATCTACATGAAGTCGACCAGCTGTATCCAAAATGACTAAATTAAATCCGTTCGCCTTCGCATGCTCTATTGATGCCTTTGCGATATCTACTGGATTTTTCTTATCTCCCATCGTAAAGACAGGAACATTTACCTTATTACCGTTAATCTGCAACTGCTTAATCGCCGCTGGACGATATACGTCACAGGCAACAAGGAGGGGATTTCTTCCCTTTTTCTTCATCTTAGCCGCAATCTTAGCTGTTGTTGTTGTCTTACCAGCTCCCTGAAGACCGGCCATCAAAATAACCGTTATCTCTGACGCGGGTTTTAATGAAATCTCTGTCATATCAGATCCCATAAGCGTCTCCATCTCTTCTTTTACGATTTTGATAACCATCTGTCCTGGATTTAATCCGTTTAATACATCTTGTCCGATTGCTCTTTCTGTAACGGTTTTAATAAACTGCTTTACAACTTTAAAATTAACATCCGCCTCTAGAAGTGCTCTTTTTACCTCTTTCATCGCCTCTTTGACGTCTGCCTCAGTCAAACGGCCTTTGCTTCGAAGATTTTTAAAAATATTTTGCAGTTTATCTGATAAACTCTCGAATGCCATGCCCAATCCTCCTTTCCTCAAAATTCCTCTAAAATGGAATGAGATACTTTTTCGATTTCTTCTACCTTTTGTCTAATCTCTCGCTCATCTTCCGTCGTTAAAATACTTGAAGCTAGATAGTTTATCTTCTCTACCATCTCTTTCGTCTTCAAAAATTTCTCCAATAAATGTAGCTTTTCTTCGTATCCATATAAGATACGGTCACACCGTTTTACTACATCATGAACACCTTGACGGCTAATGCCAGAAATCGATGCAATCTCGCTGGTGGATAAATCATTTAATATATGTTCTTCGTAAATTTTCTTCTGATGTTCTGTCAACAGCTCACCATAAAAATCATATAACAATGCTTGTTCTACTATCTTTTCCATAAGCCATCCTCTCAAACAATCAGTTTTACTCTCCCACAGCGAATGAAGTGGGCTTTTCTTTTTCAGCACGTAAAGGTTTCCGCCTTTACAAGTGACTATTATAGCGAAGTTTTCTATCGCTGTCAAGTATTTTTTCTTGACATATCATAAATCTATTCTATATATCAAAAGGTTCTAAGCTTCTGTCCAAAATTCCCTTAAGATATGCGATAAGCACTCCATAATTTACAATCGGGATTCCCGCCTGACTTGCCATCTTAATACGACTTTTCATTTCTTTTTCATTCAGCATACAAGCCCCACAGTGCACAATAAGCTTATATTGTTTCAAGTCCTCTGGAAAATGAGCTCCACTGCTCGTCTCAAAAATCAAATCTTTTTTCGTATATTTTCGAATCCAATTTGGGAGTTTTTGTGTTCCGATATCACCGCATTGTCTGTGGTGAGTACAACCCTCAGACATTAAAATTTTATCTCCATCTTCTAATGTCTCAATTGCTTTTGCACCTTTTACAAGCTCCTCTAGCTCTCCCTTATATCTGGCAAATAAAATAGAAAATGAAGTTAGACGAATATCATCAGGCGTATCTTTTGCGACCTTCTCAAAAGCCTGAGAATCTGTGATAACCATAGATGGCTTTGTGCCAAGTTTCTTTAATGTATCCCTTAGTTCCGTCTCCTTTACCACGATTGAAATCGCATTGGCATCTAAAATATCTCGAATAGTCTGCTGCTGTGGCAAAATCAATCTTCCCTTCGGTGCAGCCTTATCGATTGGCACAACAAGCACAACAAAATCTCCCGGCTCAATCAAATCTCTAACAATCACCCTTTCTTCTCTCTCCTCTTTCATAACATAGGAGGCGAGCTTTTCTTTTAACTCATCTATCCCTATTTTTTTCAAAGCTGAAATTACGATAAATGGAATTTCTTGCTTTCTTTTTTGATTTATCTCCTCTATTTTTTCTTTTTCCAATAAGTCAGACTTATTTAAAACTAAAATCGTCGGAATTTTTTCCTTTTCTAAATGTTCAAGAAGTTCCTCCTCCACTCTCGTAAGTCCCTCCTCGCCGTCTAAAATAATCATCGCCACATTTGTTTTTCGAAGTACTTCCATTGTTTTTTTCACACGAAGTTCTCCAAGTTCTCCCGTATCATCTAGCCCTGGAGTATCAATCAACACAACTGGTCCAATCGGCAAAATTTCCATCGCCTTATAAACAGGGTCCGTCGTCGTTCCCTTTACATCAGAAACAATCGCTAATTCTTGATTTGTCATTGCATTAATTACACTAGATTTTCCAGCATTTCTTCTTCCAAATAGGGCTATATGAAGCCTCTCTGATCTTGGTGTATCGTTCATACTCATAATTTTTACCTCTTTTCCTTTATTATTTACTTCATATTTTTTTAATGAAATAGGCATTTTTCTTATTTTTACTTTTTTTATTTAAAGCGTTAATGTGTTGACAAAAATTTTTTTTCTGTTACACTATATATAGTATTGATTCCATCGCATTAGAGACTGCGATAAATAAAAATACAAATAATTGTTCTTTGCTCCTCTGCTTTGTGGAACTTTTATTGTATAGTTATAGTATATCATAATTTAGAAAGGAATGAACAAAATGTCTCAACAAATTACTGGAAAAACAACACTCTGCGGATTACTTGGAAGCCCAGTCTCCCACAGTATTTCCCCAGCAATGCATAATGAAGCTTTTAAACAATTAGGACTTGATTACGCCTATCTTGCCTTTGATGTGGACTGTGATAATCTAAAAACTGCAATAGAGGGACTTAAAGTTTTAGGATTTCGCGGTCTTAATGTTACTATGCCAGATAAAAATAAAATGTGCGAATACATGGATAAACTCTCTGACGCTTCTAAAATTATCGGAGCTGTAAATACAGTAGTTAACGATAATGGTGTCCTAACTGGTCATATCACCGATGGAACTGGATATATGAAAGCTTTGGAAGATGCAGGATTTTCCATTATTGGCAAGAAAATGACTCTTCTTGGAGCAGGTGGTGCTGCAACTGCCATTTTAGTTCAAGCAGCCTTAGACGGTGTATCTCAAATTGATGTATTCAATGTAAAGGATGCCTTCTTTGATAGAGCTCAAAAAACGGTAGACACTTTAAATAAACAAACTTCCTGTAAATGTACCCTCTATGACTTAGCAGACAAAGAAGCTCTCAGAAATTCTATCGCCACAAGCGATATTTTAACAAACGGCACTTCTGTTGGAATGGCACCAAATACCGATAACTGTATCATAGATGACGCTTCTATGCTACGACCAGAATTAATCGTTACCGATGTAATTTATAATCCTAGAGAAACGAAACTTCTTCGTATGGCAAGAGAGATAGGATGTCCTACTATGAATGGTCTTTATATGCTTTTATATCAAGGTGCTGCTTCCTTTAAAATTTGGACAGGACAAGATATGCCTGTTGACATTATTAAACAAAAATATTTCGCTTAAAAAGAAAATTCTTCAAATAATGAAAATAACGAGAAATTTCTATTAATTAAAAAAGAAAAAACGATGACGTCTTCAAAACATCATCGTTTTTTTACTTTTATTCATTTTCTTTTTCTGTTGTCGATTTCTTTTTAGAATCTTCACTCTTCTTCGCTGTTGTTGACTCCTTTTTGGAGTTCTCGCTCTTCTTCGCTGTTGTTGACTCCTTTTTAGAGTTCTCACTCTTCTTCGCTGTTGTTGACTCCTTTTTGGAGTTTTCACTCTTCTTCGCTGTTGTTGACTCCTTTTTGGAGTTCTCGCTCTTCTTCGCTGTTGTGCTAGACTCTTTACTTTCTTCTTTTTCCTCTGATTTACTTGTCGTTTTCTCAGATTTCTCTACTTTTGCTGTATCTAAGCTAGTTGCAGTCTTTCCCGCTTCTACCTCAGACCATGGCATGGAAAAATAAGAACCACCATTTTTGAACTTCTGACCTCTTGACTCATACATCTCACTTACTGTGACAAGCTGAAATCCTTTTTCTTGAAGTCCTCTATAAATTTTTCCTGCTGCCTTTCCACTGCTAGCCTGAATATCATGCATCAAGATAATATCTCCATCTTTTGCTGTCATACAAACATCGTATGTCTTATTAGAGTCTTTATGTTCCCAGTCAAGTGTATCAACACTCCAAAGAATCATCGGCTTTCCTACATTATCTCTTACCTTTTGGTCATACGCACCATAAGGAGGGCGCATAAGAGGCGCCTTTTGTCCAATTGCAGCTTCAATAAGCTTATCTGTATCTGACATCTGCTTTTTAATTTTCTCTCCACTTAGTTTCGTCAACTGTGGATGGTCATAAGCATGACTGCAAAGCTCATTTCCTAAATTTTTACTTCTCTTAATGATGTCCTCTCTGCCAGGAATATTCTCTCCCAACATGAAGAATGTTGCCACCGCATTATTCTCCTCAAGGGCATCTAACACCTCGTCTGTAATCGTAGGATGAGGGCCGTCATCATATGTAATCGCCACCATAGGTTTTTCTGGATCAATTTTTGGCAAAATACGAAACATTTTTGTCACTTTTATATCAGATCCATCATCAGCAGTAGCTGTAATTTTCACTTTATGATTTGCGCCTTTCTCTTTTGGAATCATCTGTCCATCTTCAGTAATCTCAACATACTCATCATTACTACTTGTCCAGATAACTTCCTGATAAGTTGCATCTTCTGGTGTAATTTTTACAGATAATTGAATGGAATCTCCTACACGAACCGTTCTCTTATCTGCTATCATTTTTATCTTTGTAATCTCTGTCTCAATTTTATCTGGTCTCTTAGATTTTGTTGACTCTTCTTTGGCTTCACTTCTATCTTGATTCGTAGAAACTGCCTCTTTTTTCCCTTTCACTACATCCATTGCAAGCACCGCTGCCACAGACACGAGAGCCAATACTAATACTCCCGCTAAAATTTTTGGCACTTTACTTTTTCTGCGTCTTCTATTCCTATTATTTCTCATACTTTCCCTCCCAAGTATATGTAGATGAAATATCTTTGTTTTTTATTCCCATATCATTTTTTAACCGAGGGAAATTTCCCCTTTGTATTTCCCCCGGTTGCTTAATTTCACTGCCTTAAATTGCATCAAAATCCGCTCTATAGCTTCCTCTGATTATAGTTTATCTTTATACTCTAGATAAATACTCTCCTGTTCTTGTATCAATCTTTAACTTATCTCCTAAGTTTACGAAAAGTGGAACGTATACAACAGCACCTGTCTCAACTGTACATGGCTTTGTAGCACCTGTTGCTGTATTTCCTTTCTCACCTGGCTCACACTCTGTTACTTCTAACTCTACGAATAAAGGTGGCTCAATATCAAATACTTGTCCTTTGTGAGATACAATCTTAACATTATCGTTTTCTCTTACAAACTTTAAGGAATCTCCAATTACCTCATCATTTAAGGCAATCTGATCATATGTCTCTGTATCCATAAAGTAGTATAAATCTCCATCAGAGTAAAGATACTGCATCTCTTTTCTCTCAATAATAGCGTTTTCAAATTTCTCTGTAGGACGGAATGTTTTTTCTACAACTCCTCCTGTCTTGATATTTTTTAATTTTGTTCTTACAAAAGCAGCTCCCTTTCCAGGTTTTACATGCTGGAACTCAATAATCTGAACAACGTTTCCGTCTACTTCGATTGTTAATCCATTTTTAAAATCTCCTGCTGATACCATAAATAGTTCCTCCTTAAAAAATATATTTTTCATACGTTATGGTTTTTAGAAGTTCATTAACTTACTGTCCTAAAAGTTTTTCTTTTACAGAACCTTGAAGTTATATCTCTAGTTATCTTATAATAAATAAGCCATTATTTCAACTGTTTTTTCTTTCTTTTATCTTACTTTTTTCTCTGAGATAGAAAAAAAGTACAATTTTTTCTAAATATCTCTTCAAAACAATCTGAATTTCTTCCTTTGGATGGATTGGCTTTACTAAAATACTATAGATTCCCGCCAAATTTGCTCCATACACATCTGTAAAAATTTGGTCTCCGACAAAAAGCGTATTTTTTTCATTTGTTCCCATAAGGCTCATTCCCTTTTTGTAACTCTTTGGATTAGGCTTACTTGCCTTATATACATATCGAGCTCCAATTGGCTGTGCAAAGGTTTTCACTCTCTCTTCCTTATTGTTAGAAATTAGACAAGTTTGAAATCCTATCTCTTTTAATCTATGAAATAGTTGCTGTGCCCTATTATCAATCGGGGCACCGTGGGGAACGAGCGTATTATCCACATCAAAAATAATCCCTCGATATCCCCTCTTATATAATTTTTCAAAATCAATCATATATGTAGAATCTACATATTCCTTTGGATAAAAACATTTTATCATATTGTTCCTCTTTTCTTTTATCTATCAAACATATATATTTTTACAATCTTTTTGCTTTTTTCTCTTTTCTAAATCAACAGAAACCGTTTGTTGACAAAAACTTTTCTTTAACCTCTCTAATGCCTTCTTTTCAATTCTTGAAACATATGAGCGTGAAATACCAAGCAAGGATGCCACCTCTCTCTGAGTGAGTTCCTTTCCTCCATATAATCCATATCGAAGAATGAGAACCTGCTTTTCTCTAGCATCCTTTATATTTTGTATCTCTTCGTACAACTTTGAAATATTGCTCGAATAAATCAAGATATTAATGATATTTTCATCCTCGCAACTAATCACATCAAACAAGCTAATTTCATTTCCCTCCTTATCTGTGCCAATCGGCTCATAGAGAGAAATATCGCGCGAATACTTTTTTTCTTTCCTTAACATCATTAATAACTCATTTTCAATACACCTTGAAGCATAGGTTACAAGACGGTTTCCCTTCTGGTCATTATACGTATTAATTGCCTTAATCAATCCTATTGTCCCAATCGATATCAAATCATCCATATCTCTCTCAAAACTATAATACTTCTTTACAATATGAGCAACCAATCTTAAGTTATGTTCCACTAAAATATTTCTCGCCTCTAAGTCACCCTGCCTACTTAGAGATAAATAATATTTTTCTTCTTCTAAAGATAATGGTTTCTCAAAAGATTGCATGGGATACCTCTAAAACCTATTTTTATTACTATATGCAATCTTTATTATCTCGTGCTTATCCAATCATCTTTCTTTTTTCCAATTTTTAGCAGTTTAGCTTCTAAATCGTAAATTTGCTATTTCAAGCAATCCCTTTGTCTTGTCGTGTCCACCTTACGGGGTATATTATACTGTTCATTTTGAAAAAAAGAGAGCAAATCATCCAGATATTATTCTTGACTAATTAACTCTCTCATTCTTTCAAAACTATTTTTTCATTAAAAATACCGAGCTACACAGCAACAGAATGGGCTTGACTAGAGAACAACTTATAATCGCTTTAAATATTTTATCTTGTCACTTTCTGGAACTTTCAAAGCTTCCATTGCCTGTTCTGCTGACCATTTCATCGTATCCATCAAATTTTTAACGGATTCAAGCAGTGTTTTTTCTGCGCCTTCTTTGATTCCTTCTTTGATTCCTTCTTTGATTCCTTCTCTCTTCCCTTCTTCGATTCCCTCTTCTAATGCTTTTTTCTTCATATTCTCAACTGCAACACACATATCAACAACCTCCTTGTCTTTTTCAAATTCTAAGGTTGAACCAGTTATCACATTAATCAATTCTGCCGTCCTTCTATCTACAGCACGAAACCTTT
>JBJEOA010000053.1:0-31036 GCA_051880475.1 Lachnospiraceae bacterium
TGTACTTGTCAAGTCTTTTTTTTCTTTTCAACTTACAAAAATTTTACACTATCATCGAAACAAAAAGAGCTACCTTTTATATGAACTCTCAAAAATCAGACAAAAATCCAACGATTGAGAGCTATATCATTCATCGATAGCCCTTTTTATCTTCTTTTTTTATTTTTTCTTTTTCGATTGTTTTGTATTCTCTTTTATAAGTTCTACAATCGTGGTAACTGCATCATTTAATTTACTTTCCATTAAAGCCTTCTTATAAGTTTCTCTCTCATCGTAAACATAGGATAATGCCTCCACGAGAGTTTTGCTTGTAAGCTCTTCTTCCTGTAATACATAGCTATATCCAGATTTCTCAAAAGATGCCGCATTTAAAATTTGGTCTCCACGGCTCGCCGCTGCGGAGAGTGGAATCAAAATATTAGGCTTTTTGAGTGCGAGAAGCTCACAGATTGCATTTGCGCCAGCTCTAGAAATGATAATATCTGCCGCCGCAAATAAATGTGTTAAATTCTCCTGCACGTACTCAAACTGCACGTATCCAGGCTTTCCATATAGAGATTTATCAAGATTTCCTCTTCCACAAAGATGAATTACCTGAAAACGCTCAAGTAAAATATCAATACTCTCTCTAACCGCATTATTGATTACTACAGAGCCTAGACTTCCTCCGATAATAAGAAGAATTGGCTTATCCGCTTTAAAATTACAAATCTTTAACGCTTTTTCCTTAGAGCCATGAAATAATTCCTCACGAATTGGGGAACCAGTGAGCACTGCCTTCTCCTTTGGAAGATGATTCATTGTTTCTGGAAAATTACAACAAATCTTTGTCGCTGCACCAGATTTAATACAAATTTTATTTGCCAAACCTGGTGTCATATCAGATTCATGCAAAATCGCTGGGATTTTCATTGTCTTCGCCGCCAAAACAACTGGCACTGTGACAAATCCTCCCTTAGAAAAGATAATATCTGGCTTTACTTTTCTTATGACCTTTAATGCGTCAAAATATCCTTTCATGACCTTAAATGGATCAGTAAAGTTTTTAGGATCGAAATATCTACGAAGTTTTCCAGAGGAAATACCATAATAAGGAATTCCCACATCCTCGATTAATTTTTTCTCCATTCCATTGATAGAACCAATATAAGAAACCTCGTATCCCTCTTTTTGAAGAGTTGGAATCAAGGCAATATTCGGTGTTACGTGACCGGCTGTACCGCCACCTGTCATAATAATTTTCTTCATAAAAAGTCTCTTCGCCTCCTAGAACAAAACTATATTTACTCTAAAAGTCCCTAAAAGCACAGAGCAATTGGACTTTCCTTTATGGTGATACCCAGATTCGGGCATGCCATCTTATTATTTATTTGCTTTGTAAAGCATCAAAGCAGTTGCTAACTGATCTGGACATGATGTACCTTTAAAATTACAGTCAATTCCTTTTAATCTAGCAATTACATCATCAATATGCATTCCCTTTACTAAAGATGAAATGCCAGATGTATTCCCAGCACATCCTCCAATAAATGTAACCTTCTGAATGATATCGTTTTCTATGTCAAAATGAATTTCTCTAGCGCATACGCCCCTTGTCTTATAAACCATTCTTGTACCTCCATTATACCTCCATAACTATTATATATAATGAAATATTTTTCATCATTTCATTCCTAAATAGCTACTGTTTTTGCTTATCTTTTTACTTTTTTGAATTTTGACTATTTTCGCAATCATATGAGTAATTATCTTCTATGTATTACTATCGAGAAAATATAGT
Organism: Lachnospiraceae bacterium; assembly: GCA_051880475.1. GTDB lineage: Bacteria > Bacillota > Clostridia > Lachnospirales > Lachnospiraceae > JAUUSJ01. Next base: position 1,781 of record JBJEOA010000053.1, read on the forward strand.
CAATCTTCCTATCCCTTATTATATGCTGTCCTCTTACAAAAAGCAAGAAGAAAAGTATCTTTCATTTCAGGCAGGACAGGGGACAGACACTTGTCCTACCTATCTTATCTAGGACAAGTGTCTGTCCCCTGTCCTGCCTGCTATCCTCCTATTGCATGAAAATCTAAATTTATGTTATGCTAGAGAAAAATTCACAAGGAGTTATTTATGATTGCAATCATTTCACCAGCCAAAAATATGAAACCCAAAAAAGTAGCTTATCCTCTCACCATCCCCGTATATTTAGAACAGACAAAAGAAATCGTATCTGTCCTTCGAAAATATTCTCCGTGGGATTTACAAGAATTAATGAAAATAAATGAATCTCTCGCACAAGACAGCGCAGACCGAAATATCACTATCCAATTTGACGCAAATGGCTACCCTGCTCTTGAAACTTATAACGGAATTCAATATAAATATATGAATCCAGAAAGCTTTTCTAAAGAAGAACGTATCTTCGCCCAAAAACATATACGAATTTTAAGTGGTGCCTACGGTATTTTAAAACCATATGACAGTATCTACGAATATCGCTTAGAAATGCTGACAAAACTAAAAGTTGGCAATTTCAAAAATTTATATGATTATTGGAATCGTCTTCTATACGATAACATCTCATCCGAGACAAACTATATTATTAACCTAGCTTCTACAGAATATAGCAAATGCATCAAAAAATATATATCACCTCGTGATCACTTTATCACCTGTACATTTAAAGTTTATAATAAGGGAAAATATAAAGTTTTAGCAACTGCTGCCAAAATGGCTCGCGGGCAAATGATTCGCTATATCGTTGAAAACAAAATCGACACGCCAGAATTACTCAAAAATTTTGATGTAGATGGATATATGTTTCAAGAAAATTTATCAAGCGAGACAGAGTATGTTTTCTATCAACGATAATACTAAAAGGGAAAACCGAACAAGCTAGCTTATTTTGCTGCGTCGCTTGACTAGCATTGTAAAAAATAGCTGTCAAGTATCATTGTAAAAAATAACTTGACAGAGAAGTAAATTTAGTATAGAATAGACAAAGCATCTAAGTAATTTATTTAGATACTATTCAATAATTAAGTCTTAAAGCTTCCGTGCAACCGGGGAGATAGCGGTGCCCTGTCGCCTGCAAGCCGCTACAGCAGGGGTGATGGATTATGCCTAGGACTTCTATTTGTGGAGCTGCCCTTTATAAGTGGCGTTGACGTTTGGGTCTTGCGCAACGGGACCTTATGAACCGTGTCAGGTCAGGAATGAAGCAGCACTAAGTAAGTCATCCCGTGTGACGCGAGGGTGCCTGAGCCGAGTTAACTGTAGAGGTTACGTCTGTGAATAGTCGTTCAAAGCAATCCGCACGGATTAATTAATATATTTAGAATGGATATTTCCATTCTATTTTTTTTGCAATAAAAATCCGCTATATACCATCGACTAAAGTCATAAGTATATAGCGGTCAAATGTAAAATCAATTCTTTTCCTCTGTCAAATATTAGAGAGTATTTTAACATCCCGCACCATTTTATATCAATTATTTTTCTTGCATCATTTCATATTTGATTATTTTTATTGAAAATTTTTGAATTTCTAAACAAAACTAAATATAGAAATAATAATAATTGATTTGAAATAAAATACATACTACCTATAACATTATTTTGCATCCATGATTTGCAACACAGTGTTATAAAAAATATAATATCTATATAGAAAATAATATTAATTATTTTCCATAATAAAGAATCTTTTTTCTCTATTAAAAATAAATTAAATTTAATTTTAGTATGCAATGAGAAATAAATTATATTAATAAAAGAAAATATATTCATTCCAAGTTTTATTATAGCAACACCTATATATATAATAGGAATAAAAAGCAAAAAAGCCATATTATCCACATTGGAATATGAGTTAGTATTCACTTCATATCTAATGGCACAATGCAGTAAATAATAGTTTATCCAGCTTAATAATAACAATATACCCCAGAATATTTTTTTATTCATAATTATTCCAACTTTCCATTTCTTTTAATTGTTTCTTTTTTTCTTTTTGCATCTTTCTAAGCTCTCTAAAAAATTCGCTGAGCATTACCGAACATTCTTCTTGCAAAACTCCCTCTGTGAGTTCCACCTGATGATTAAACTCCTTCACCTGAAGAAGATTCAAAATAGATCCAGCACAGCCTGCCTTTGGATTTCGACTGCCAATGACAACCCGTGGAATTCTCGCTTGTACAATCGCTCCAGCACACATCTGACATGGCTCTAATGTGATATACATCGTACAATCTTCCAATCGCCAATCACCAAGCTTCTTACTCGCTTTTGCGATAGCCAAAAGCTCCGCATGTGCCAATGTGGTCTTATTTTTATTTCTCTTATTATATGCCCTCGCAATAATTTTATCCTCATATACAATAACGCAACCAATCGGAACATCCCCTATCAAAGCCGCTTTTCTTGCCTGCTTAATGGCCTCTCTCATATATTTTTCATCCGTTGTCATTTTCTCTACCTCTCAAAATCTCTTTGCTCATCTGTCAAATATTAGAGAGTATTTTAACATTTCTCTTGATTTGGTGTTAATTATTTTCCTATGCTTTACTGTAAATTCCCCTTTCTTGATTTTCTCGAAATAGAAAACTTCCAGTATATTATAGGTTATGAAATAATGTGAAAAGACGCCGAGAGAGCAAGCAGATATCTCGGCTGTGTACTGGCAAAACAATAGGGAATATCTTGTTGTAGAAACGTGAAAAAATTTTAGATGTCATATATTCAGTTAGTTCTTTCTATAATCTATAAATAATTAAGAAAACTTTCTCTATTTCCTCTCTATTACTGTGTATTTCGTATCATTTCCTTCTTTCCATTTAATTTCTAGTTTTATAGATTTTGGTTTATCTAAATCTGTAAGCAATGAATATCCAGCAAATGATGGGAAAGAAGGGGCTATTATATTAAGAAAAATTCGTTCTACATTTATTTCGTCTCCATCTGTAGAATCCCAAAACCCATAGTTTCCCACATCCATATATTCATCATCTGTCCATCCATCTATACTAGTTTTCACATATATTTTTTCAGGAGCATGCAACCCATAATAATAAATATCTAATTCCCATATATGTTCTGGATTATCTGTTAGTCCCTGATGGCATACCATTTTCCAAGCTCCAGACGAATCCCTCTTAGAAATATAATGAGTTCCTATTAAAATTCTCGATAAAATGAAAATTATCAATAATATGACTAATTTTTTTTGATGTTTTTTAATAAATTTTTTTATATTCATACTGTCCTTCCTTAATATTTCTAATGAAATCTTATAATTCTAAAAGCACTTTCCTTTTTTAGATTTTTTACTAAAGCATCTTTTTTATTATTCGTATGCCCGCAATATGTTCTACATCTGTATATATACATTGTTTATCCTCAACAAGAGCTATCTATTTTGCCGCATAAGTACAAATATCCTCGTAATCATCTCTATTTGCTAATTGCGTGTCTTCTCCTACCATTAATTGTTCAGATAAATATTCTAAATATTCTTGCGTACCAACTTTAATATTAGAATGAATACTTTCCAAATACTCTTCTACTTCATTTTGTATTTCTCCCAATGTTCTAGTTTTTACTTGCACTTGAGCAGCATTTACTTTACTCACAGGTAACATAAACAGTATCATCAATATAAACAACATATTATATATATTTTTTCTTAATTTCATATTCAATACCTCTTTTCACTTTTAGTATATTAATTGGTTATCATTCTAACAAAAAATATTTAGAATATCTTTTTTTCATAAAATTCCTCTTTCTTTCCATTTTTGTCTAAATAAAACAATCATAAAATAATACATTAAAAATAACCTTTGTACAACTTTCCAACCGCCAATCGCCGCTTTCTTCGCCTGTTTAATGGCCTCTCTCACAATTTTTTCGCTCATCTGTCAAATATTAGAGAGTATTTTAACATCCCGCACCATTTTATATCAATTATCTTTCAACTACAAAAAGTCCCGAAAAATAATTATCTGAATACATCTTTTGTGCATCTGCTTCTTTGACTACTTCCAATCCCATACCATTAATTCGATACTTATAGAGTTTTGTGTCTGAAAAAATTGCTGTATCTGCAAGAATATATATATATTCCCCTACTCTTACCATATGATCTACTGTATGGCTCAACTCATAGCTCCTTTGCTCCTTCGTCTCAAGATTAACCAAAGAAATACTTCCAGTTTTATTTTCTGCACTGTTTATCAAATCAGATTGCGAAACGATTAATACATTTTTATAAATATCTAGATCTAAAGGATAATCTTGTTTTAATGTTATTGTTTCTATTTTTTTATCTTTTACTGAGTACGAACAAACCGTATTATTCGGTAATTCTGTTTCACTATTATATGTATTTGAAAAATAAATCTTATCCTCAAATGCGATTATTTTATCCTGCGAGTCTCCATATTGTGAGAGATTTACTGTATCAACTAATTCAAAATCCGAATCGTAAACATATATATATGACATCTTTTTTCTATTTTCTTTTGTTTTATGAGTATACATCTTTGTTCCAAACGCATAGAGCTTTCCTTTATAGGTCAAAACCTGTGTCATATAAATGTCTTTAATTTTCTGTTCTTCTACTTTCCCTGTTTTTTTATTACATTTCCCAATGTATGAATAACCATTCAAATTGCTACAAGTATAAATATTTTCCTCATCTACCGATAAACCATACATTCCTATTTGATTAATTTTATAAGTCTTCTTTTTCAAATTAGATAAATCAATTTCTAGAACTTTTTTTTCATCCTGTGCAAAATCATATCCCTGTGGAATGACATATAACTTTCCTTTATACACGACAGGATTACAGAACATATCTCCCACCGTAGCATATTTTAATGGTAAGGATTCTTTTTTATTTAGCTCTGCATCATAAAATACAATTCCACTTGTCTTCTCATTTCCACTTGTCTCAATCGCTCCTATCTGTGCATCACCTAGAACATCATCCTGTTGACTACTTAATTTATTGCAACTATTTAAAAATAAAATTAAAAAAATACTGAGAAAGCATATACAATATCTTTTTTTCATAAATATATTCATTCCTTTTTTTCTTATTTTAGTGTGCTTTCCATTTCCTTTAATTGTTTCTTTTTTTCTTTTTGCATCTTTCTAAGCTCTCTAAAAAACTCACTAAGCATCAAAGAACATTCTTCTTGCAAAACTCCCTCTGTGAGTTCCACCTGATGATTAAACTCTTTCACCTGAAGCAAATTCAAGATAGATCCAGCACAGCCTGCCTTTGGATTTCGACTGCCAATAACAACCCGTGGAATTCTCGCCTGAACAATCGCTCCAGCGCACATCTGACATGGCTCTAATGTGATATACATCGTACAATCTTCCAATCGCCAATCACCAAGCTTCTTACTCGCTTTTGCGATAGCCAAAAGCTCCGCATGTGCCAATGTGGTCTTATTTTTATTTCTCTTATTATATGCCCTCGCAATAATTTTATCCTCATATACAATAACGCAACCAATCGGAACATCCCCTATCAAAGCCGCTTTTCTTGCCTGCTTAATGGCCTCTCTCATATATTTTTCATCCGTTGTCATTTTCTCTACCTCTCAAAATCTCTTTGCTCATCTGTCAAATATTAGAGAGTATTTTAACATTTCTCTTGATTTGGTGTTAATTATTTTCCTATACTTTGCAATGGTTTTATTCTTATAATACTCTCTTTTCTCAATTTCAAAATATCCTGATTTAATACTATTATATTATTGTGAACTACTCGGCAACAAGTTACCGAGAATTCCCGCCCAGAACTCTTAAATATTGGGTTCTTCATTAATAATTGATTCAATAATCAATCCTACATTACTGCTGACTTTTCCTTTTATCTGGTGAATATCTTGATTAATCAACTTTTCCTGCTCAATAGCCAAAGTCACTTTTTCTGCTAGTTTTCCAATATTTGGATTTTTCTTTGCATTAATCCCTGTTTCTTTCAAAAGAACCTTATAGGCATAACTATATTTCCTCTTCTCATCCATACTTAAGAATTTTTCTTCATTTCCTTTAATATAATTTTCATAACTATTTTCGATATGAAGCAGTAAAAATAATTCAAATCCTGGATTTGAAACAGCAGCTATATCCGTTTCCTCAATCAAACTAATAAGTTCATCATAACCCTGAACCTTTTCTTCAAAAATATCTCCATCAAAAACGATTACCATCTTATCACGTTCTGGATCAAATTCATTTTCAGAAATTTCCTTTTGTTTCGCTGCAAACTCCACCAAATTCTTGGCAAATGACAAGTTTTTATCCTGACCTGTTTTCTCCCAAAGTCGAATATCAATTAGTGGATGAATCCCTAATTGTTTTCTTAGGTCTATAAGCTTTTCAAAGTAAAAAGTCTCTGTATTGGCTCCCTCACAAATGAAAAAATATTTTCTAAAGGGCTCCACTTGTTCCTCCTGGTCAGAGGGCCGACTATTCCAATTGGTATATGTGTGTATCGGCATAATCATACCTCCTCTCGAAAGTCAAATTGCCGAAACACAGGAATCGCACCATATCTTCCTTCAAGATAGGCCTTGCTTAACTTCTTATCGTATCTTTCCTTAAATCTATCTAAGGAATAAATCTTACTTGCATTATCAGCATCTCTCTCAACAAACCAAATTTCATCTCTTCGGAATAATTTCTGATCCATAATAGTATCTTCATGCGTTGTAAATATCAACTGCATCCTTACTCCATTATGCACTTCCATGAACAACTTGAGAAAATGTTCTGTAAGTTTAGGATGTAAACTTCTTTCCAATTCATCAACAACAAAAACCGTATCTTGTCTTTTAGTCATAAGCATATCAATAAGATCAAATAGACGTTTTGTTCCATCAGACTCCTCAGCAAAATTAAAATCAAAAATAGACTTTCCATGTTTTAACACTAAGGTTGTGATCTCAGGCTCAGAATTTTCCTTTATGCGAATATTAAAAAAACCATCATCAATTCTCCATGTCATTTGAATTTTAGGAAGATTTGTCATCTGCATCTGCTTTTTCAGATGAACAAAAATATCAGACAAAACCTCGGCAGGAATCATTTTTCCCATTTCTTCAACAGTAATGACTTTTGTCTTAATTTCGCTGACACCTGTATCAAAAGTCTGAATCAATTTACTAATACTTTCTAATGACTCCGCACTATAATACGCATCTGTGTTAGATATCCCTATACTTGGATTAATAACGATAATATTATTTATAATCCAGTTAAATGTCTGTAAAAAAAATAAAAGTTTTGAATTGGGGGCATATTTTTTTCCTCTGTTCATCTCAGTTAAAAACAATTGGGCATCATGCCCCGCAAAATCCTCAGAATATACAGCAAATCGATTTTTTTCGGCAGCAGTTGGATTCACTCCATCACCAAGTACAGGTGCATTACTTCCCTCTCTTAAAAATAAATTATGTGCAGAGCCATCTTGCATCAATTCATACATCCATTCTTCCGTTATTTTTCTCTGACTTAAAACTGCCGAAAAACCATAAGCATAAAACTTATCCTCTACTGTGAACTGAAGTTCAAAAACACTTTCTCTATTTTTATTTTCTTCCTTATTTCTACAAAAATCATTCACAGAATTAACTGGAAGTCCTTCCATAAGCACCTTCTTAATAAATCCAATCGTTATAACTAAATTAGACTTACCAGATGCATTAGCTCCATATACTACTGCATTCTTCAGCAAATTTGTCTGCTTGATTTTTAATCGGTGACTCTTATTATCCTGTATTTTACTTGAAGAGAGCATCGATAATTCTTCCTGCTTATCAAATGATTTAAAATTTTCAACAGATATTTTAATTAACATTGTCTACTGTCTCCCTTTCTTTTTTATCTGTTATTCTATTAAACATATCTGTAAATATATTTAACTACTTAATAACTGCTCCTTTTACCAGAGTTTAGGCTTTCATTATATCCCTATTGGGTGCAAATTTCAATATTTAAATATTTATTTAGAGATTTTTTCTCTAAATAATAATATATTATATACCATAGGTGGTACAGCGAGAAAAATGGGGTATTTTCTTGAAAACGCAGCGTGTTTAAAAAGAAAATACCCCATTTCATTCTCGCATTTCTCCCTTTCTTATTCTTCCCTCGTCTCTCTCAAAATCTACTTAATCGGCGTCACCCAGTACCCAAAACTCCCTGTCTTATACTTTTTGCTCTCTGTCGGAATAAAACAATAAAACTGAAAAAGTGATGCCAAATACCTTTCCTTGCTATCAAAAATTCCAGGAATTCCAATAACTCTCTGCCAAGAGCCATCCTGTTTTTTTTGTTTTCCTAAAAGCAAATAATGATATTGCTCAAAGCGATATAAAAGCAAACGATTGCTTCGAAGCCACCAGTTCACCGTATTCATTTTCCCAATATCCCTTGGCATAATCTTTACACAGTCATTTAAATCTTCCGAATCAATATCTTGAATTTTTGGATAATCCCGAAACATAAGTTCTATCTCATCTCTCTCATCTCTCTCATCGCTCTCTTGCATATGTATCATCGAAATAGCAGTTTTTTTCGTCTGAGAATTTTTTTCCTGCTCTCTACTTTTTTCTCTCTCTGTCTCCTTTAGAGAAATCACTTTTTTAGTATTCGCTGTATTTTTATTCACTTCCTCAACTATTTCCTTATTTTTATCAGAATTTTTTATCTTGGAATTCACTTTGGAAATTGAATTCGATTTAGAAATTGAATCCACTTTAGAAATTGAATCCAATTTAGACGCTGAATTCGATTTAGACGCTAAATTCGATTTAGAAATTTTTCCAGAATTTTGTATTTCTTTTTCTATTTTCTCTACTTTTTTATCTATTTTCTTTTCTATTTTTTCTACATTCTTATCTATTTTCTTTTTTACTTCTTCACTCATCTGTTCTCTTATCCTTTGAGTCGCACTCTCCAATCCCTTAGAAGTAACAGTTTGTGTCGGCAAAAAATTAATTTCATTTCTATCACTTTTTATGTCGTTTCTTCTTTTTTCCTTCTCTATCTTATCGTCCTTTTTCTGCTCCAAAATAAATTGCTCCACCTCAATTTTTTTATCATCCCACTCCGTTCCATAGCTCATCTCACGACTATAATAGAGCAACATTCCGTGCATATCATCGATATCTTCTCCATTTTTGAAAATCTCTCTCTCAAGAAAAGCTCTCTTATACTCACAACTTCCTTCCCTTAAGACAATATTATCCACAAAAATGCCGTATAATTTTCCATTTTTGTGGATATAAAAATAAACTCGAAGCATCAAATCTTCTATCTGTTTTTTATCTTTTATGTTTAAAACTATTTTAAGACGGTCTTGCGCTTTTTGTACACGAACAAAACCGACATTTTCTCCTCTTTTTCCATTCTTATATTGATATAAATAAGAGACAATTCGTCTATAATCTGCCATAGAAACACTTCCCTTTTTTGATTAGTATATTCTATGGTAAATAAAAATATAACTTATAATTTATCTTTACATGAGCAAATCACTAAGGGCCGCAAACTGCTCCAAAGTGAGCTTCTCCCCTCGAATTGTAGGAGAAATTCCAAGTTGTTCTAAAGCATTTATCACCTGCTCTTTTGTGATTGAAAGTTCCTGTGAATTCACTAAGCCATTTTGCAGCGTCTTTCTTCTCTGATTAAAAGAAGCTCGGATAATCTGGAACATAAATTTCTCATCCTTTACCTGAACTGGCTTTTCTTTATGCTTTTTAAGACAAATAACTGCTGAACCAACTTTTGGTCTTGGCATAAAACAGTTTGCCGGTACATTTGCCGCAATATACGGACTCGCATAATACTGAACCGCAAGCGATAATGCACCGTATTCTTTTGTCCCAGGCTCCGCCTGCATACGAAGCGCCACCTCTTTTTGCACCATCACTGTCATATTTTCAATTGGAAGCCCACTCTCAAAAAGCTGCATAATAATCGGAGTTGTGATATAGTAAGGCAGATTTGCCACTACTTTAATCGGTCTTCCCTCGGCATATGTCTCAAAAAACTCACCAAAATCCAATTTCAAAATATCCTGATTTAATACTGTTACATTATCGTATTCCGAGAGTGTATCTTTTAAAATGGGAATCAGTTTTTTATCAATCTCAACTGCTATGACTTTTTTTGCTCCTTCCGCTAAATACTGTGTCATCGTTCCAATTCCCGGTCCAACTTCCAACACGATATCCTCCTTATTGATATCTGCTGCCCTCATAATTTTATCTAAAACATGCCCATCAATTAAAAAATTTTGTCCAAATTTCTTTTGAAAGGCAAACTCATATTTCTTTATAATCTCTATCGTCCTCTGTGGATGACTTAATTTTTCCATAAAATTCTATTCCTTCTTTATTCTCTTTCAATTCCATACATCTTCATTGCATTTTGCTTTGTCAGCTCACCGGCCTCTTCCACCGTAATTCCCTTTATCTGTGCCATTTTTTCAAGCACATAAGTCAAATACAAAGAACAATTTCTTCTTCCGCGAAATGGCTCTGGAGCAAGATATGGACAGTCTGTCTCTAATAAAACACGGTCCATTGGAACATATTCCATCACTTCTTTTAGTTTCTTTCCATTTTTAAATGTGAGTACACCTCCGATACCGATATAAAATCCCATATCTAAAAATTTTCTCGCCATCTCCTTTGTATAAGAAAAACAGTGAACAACGCCTCCCACCTGCTCAGCGTGACACGACTTCATAATCTCATACGTATCATACGCCGCTTCTCTGCTGTGAATGACCATCGGAAGTTTTACTTCCTTAGCAAGTTCAATCTGTCTTGCAAACCATTTTTCCTGAATTTCTCTTGACGGCTCATCATAGTGATAATCCATACCAATCTCACCGATTGCCACAATTTTCTCAAGCTTACTCCACTCGCGAAGCGTATCGATATCCGCCTCTGTCATCTTCCCAACTTCATTTGGGTGAACTCCCACTGCCCCATAAAAAAATGGATATTTCTCTGTAAGTTCAATCGTATTTTTTGAAGTTCTCATATCTGCACCGATATTTACTACATAGTCAATTCCATTTTCTGGGAAACTGGCAATCAGCTCTTGTCTATCTTCGTCAAACCAATCATCATCATAATGTGCATGACTGTCAAAAATCATCTCTCTTCTTCCCTTCTCTCATTTACTCTTAAATATAAAATAGTATTACGTAAACCATTGCTTTATTTTCTAGAGCTTAAGTTTTATACTGTGAAAAATGAGGCTGTTGCAAAATAGAAACCCTCAGCAAGATATTCTACTAACTATTTTTCATCGTATTCCTATCTTGTGTAAACATTTCCTTTTGTGACAGCCTCATTTTATTTTAGTTTTTATGCATTTGCGATAATCTCTTCTACCTGTGCTCTCTCAGGCATGGACTTAATTGCACCTTTTCTTGTTGTAACAATATAAGCTGCTGCATTTGCAAATGTAAGCATCTCTTCTAACTGCTCTTTTGTAAGGTTCTCGATACCATTTTCCAAAACGTAATTAATTACACTTGCGCAGAATGTATCTCCGGCACCTGTTGTCTCGATTGTTCCCCCAAGCAAGAAACTTGGCTTAAATGCAACGATATCTTTGTAGAAGCAGTAGCTTCCGTTAGCTCCAGCTGTTACATCAAAAATCTTGATATTAGGATTTTGCTCTCTCAAAATCTTAGCGCCTTCTGCGATATCAGCTGTGCCTGTCATAAACTCAAGCTCTTCCTCAGAAATCTTTAAGATATCACATTTTGACAAACCATAAGTAATTTTCTCTTTTGCTTTGTCTAAGGAATCCCATAGAGGTGGACGTAGGTTAGGGTCGAAAGAAATAATCATTCCTTCTTCTTTTGCTGCGTCAATTGCCTTAATTGTAGCCGCCTCTACCTCAGGATCTGTCATAGAAAGTGTTCCAAAATGGAAAACTTTTGCAGATTTCACTAAATCTGTAGAAACCTCATCTGCTGTCAACATCATATCTGCACCTGGTTTGCGATAGAAAGAAAAGTCTCTATCACCATTTGGAAATGTATGAACAAGTGCTAATGTCGTATTATAATTAGGATCTAAAATTAATCCCTCTACATCAATTCCTACATCTACTAATGTTTGCTTTAATGTTTTACCAAATTGGTCCTCTCCAACTTTACCAACAAATGCTGTCTTCTTGCCCATTTTATTAAGAAGTGCAAGCACATTACAAGGTGCTCCGCCTGGGTTAGCCTCAAACATAGGATTTCCCTGCTCGCTATACCCGTTAAGAGTAAAGTCAATTAATAATTCTCCTAATGCAACTACATCAAATTTTTTGTCCATTTTTGTTGTTCTCCCTTCTAAGGTAGTTTTGATAGATTGCCAATTTTTCTCCCAAAAATTGACATTTATTATAAAGGAATGTCACAGATAAGAAATGTCCAACCCACAAAAACATTACTCTGTGAATTCTCCTCTCTCAACTTATCTTAGCAAATTTCAGCACCCGCTGGCATATCTTTCTCTGGCGTCATAAGTGCTAGATTTCCGTCTGCATCCTCTGCACAAAGCAACATGCCCTCAGATAAAACTCCTGCTAATTTTGCTGGCTTTAGATTTACTAAAACCATAACTTTCTTTCCAACCATCTCCTCAGGTGTGTAGTAGGCCTTAATTCCAGATACAATCTGTTTTACCTGGCTTCCGATACGAACTTGAGAACAGAGTAACTTTTTAGACTTCTTCACTGCCTCACAGGCAATAATCTCTCCTACTTGGAACTGCATTTTTGTGAAATCATCAAATGTAATCTCATCCTTTGGCTCAATATCAATTACTGGTCCCATCTTTGCTAACTCAGCTTCCTGCTCAGCTGCTTTTTGTTTTTCTTCTACTTTAGCCAAAACTTCCTTTACATCTAATCTTGCAAATAAAATCTCTGGCTTTTTCACTACCTTTGTTCCAGATTCATAAAGACCAAATGTGCCTGTCTGTTCGATTGTTCTCTCTTTTGCATTGAGCTGAGCTAAAATCTTCTTAGATGTCTCTGGCATAAATGGCTCAAGGAAAGTTGCGCCAATGCAAATGCTCTCTACTAAGTTATAAAGCACTGTCGCAAGTCTTGGCTTTTTCTCCTCGTCTTTTGCGAGAACCCAAGGCATTGTCTCATCAATATATTTATTACAGCGTTTAAATAACGCAAAAATCTCTGTCATCGCATCTGCCACACGCAAATCTGCCATCTTTTTCACTGTCTTTTCTCTCAGTGCGAGGGCAGTCGCCTTAAGGTCAGCGTCTACCTCTTCCTCAACGCCAGTATTTTCTACAACTCCGTCAAAATATTTATTAGACATAGAAATAGTACGATTTACAAGATTTCCAAGTGTATTCGCAAGGTCAGAATTCATACGCTCTACCATAAGCTCCCATGTAATAACACCGTCATTATCAAATGGCATCTCGTGAAGCACAAAATAGCGAACCGCATCCACACCAAAGAATTCTACAAGCTCATCCGCGTAAAGTACATTTCCTTTTGACTTACTCATCTTGCCGTCACCTTGAAGCAGCCAAGGATGTCCAAAAACTTGCTTTGGAAGTGGCAAATCAAGTGCCATCAAAATAATTGGCCAATAAATTGTGTGGAAACGAATAATATCTTTTCCAATCAAATGTAAGTCTGCTGGCCAGAATTTATCAAAAGATGGCTCATTCTCACCGTCACAGTTATATCCAATTCCTGTGATATAGTTGCTAAGTGCGTCAAGCCATACATATACCACATGCTTATCATCAAAATCTACTGGAATTCCCCACTTAAAGGATGTTCTAGATACACAAAGGTCTTGAAGTCCTGGAAGTAAGAAATTATTCATCATCTCATTTTTGCGGGCAACTGGCTGAATGAATTCAGGATGTGTATTAATATGTTCAATTAATCTATCTGCATATTTGCTCAGTTTTAAGAAATAAGCTTCTTCCTTTGCCGGCTGACATTCTCTTCCGCAGTCTGGACATTTTCCATCTACAAGCTGTGAAGAGGTGAAGAAAGACTCACAAGGAGTACAGTACATTCCCTCATAAAATCCTTTATAAATATCACCCTTATCGTATAATTTCTTAAAAATCTTTTGAATCTGTTTCTCGTGATAGTCATCTGTTGTTCTAATGAATTTATTATAAGATGTATTCATCAAATCCCAGATATCTTTAATCTGACCTGCTACATCGTCTACAAACTCTTTTGGTGTAATTCCTGCTTCCTCTGCTTTTAACTCAATTTTTTGACCATGCTCATCTGTTCCTGTCTGGAAATATACGTCATAGCCCTCTAATCTCTTAAATCTTGCAATACTATCTGCTAATACAATCTCATAAGTATTCCCGATATGTGGCTTACCAGAAGTATACGCAATTGCAGTTGATATATAATACGGTTTTTTACTCATATTTTCCTCCATTATCTCTTTTTTATATTTTCTCCAAGATTTTGCTTGTGAATCATTCTATCTTTTGCCCTTACGGACAATGAGCCACTTTGGATTTATTATAATATAAAATCTCGTTCTCGTCCACGTATTTAAAAAATTTTTCTAATTATTTTCCATTTTCTTTCTAGATTGCGAAAAAATCACTTTCTTTTTTTTGGTTGATTACTCTTTTTCAACATTTTTATATTATAAAAGAAAAAAGAATAGTGGACATTTACTCTATTTTTTTCCCATATATATAAAAAAACTAATATTATGATGCCAGCTATGAAAATAATAGAAAGGAAGTATTATGTTTAAAAATCTCAAACGCAAATATCTCCTCATCCTCTTTCATATTCTTCTTATCTTCTCTCTAGCAAGCTGTCAAAAGATTACAAAAGATTTAAATTCTCCACCATCTAGCACCGAGAAAGCAAACTTTTCTAAAAAAGAGCAAAAAGCTTTTGAAGATTACCTAGAAAAAGAATTTAAAGAGACCGTATCGAGCAATACTCTCACCCTCCATTTTACTTTAAAAAACCCCAAAAATTTTGGAATCAAGCGACCAAAAGCTAGCTTTGGAAATATTTCTTTAGAGGATTTAAAATCTGATAAAACAAATCTCCAAAAAGCTCAAACTAAACTGCATAAAATAGAATATTCTTCTTTGACAGAAGAACAAACTTTTCTCTATAATATTTTAGATTATTATTTTGACACTTATATTTCAATGAGTGACTATTATCTCTACGGCAATCCTTTTAGTGCAAATACTGGTCTTTCCACTCAGCTTCCAATTACTATGGCTAAATATGAATTTTATGTGGAAGAAGACATTAAAGATTATTTATCTCTCATTAATCAAATTCCCACCCTTTTTCACGATTACATAGAAATAGAAAAAGAGCAGGCAAAAGAGGGACTTTTTATGGCAGATTTCGCAGTTGATAATACGATTTCTCAGATTGATACCTTTTTAAATACTACAACGAAAAATTGTTTTATTACTTCTTTTGACGAAAAAATAGACAAAATTGATTTTCTAAGCGATGATCAAAGAACTACTTATAAGAAAAATAATGCAGTTCTTATAAGAGAAAAAATCATTCCCGCCTATAAAAACTTAAGGGAGGAGTTAATCGCTCTAAAGGGAAGCGGAAAAAATGAAGGAGGTGTCTGCCATTTAAAAAATGGAAAAAAATATTATGAACATCTCGTCAAATCACAGACTGGTTCTAATAAAACTCCTTCTGAGTGGATAAAAAAATTAGAAAACCGCATTTCTTCACTTATCCTAGAACTTCAGACAATTTCTAAACAAACCCCCTCTGCCTTTAAAGCTTTCTATAGCCTTACCTTTGATAATAGTGATTATACAGTTATTTTAGAACAATTAAAAGAAGATATGAAAGACGATTTCCCAGAAATTTCAGATGTCGACTATACTATAACAGAAATTCCCCCTAGTTTACAAAATAGCACCACTGCTGCTTTTTATATGATTCCTCCTCTAGACGATTCTACCCAAAACAGTATTTGTATCAATAAAGCAAGTATTTCTTCTAACTCACCGCTGCTCCCAACTCTAGCTCACGAGGGTTATCCAGGGCATTTATACCAGACAAATTACTTTAGAGAACATAATTCCTACCCAATCCGCCAACTTATAAGCTTTATTGGATATAGTGAAGGCTGGGGATTTTATGTGGAAAATTTAAGTTATCAATATCTTGATTTTAAAAATTATAATAATATAAAAGAAGAGATTTGCCGTATTTATCAGATTAATAATGAACTAAATTATCTCGTAGCCTCTTTAGCCGATTTATATGTGAATTATGAAGGATATACAAAGGAAAAATTGCAAAAATATTTACATTCTTATCATCTTTCTACTGGAAATTCTGATAAAATTTTTGAAACTGTTATTCAAGACCCTACTATTTATCTAAAATATTATGCGGGATATATAGAAATTGTTAATTTAAAAACAAAATGTGAAAAAGAACTAGGAAAAAACTTTCATTTAAAAGAATTTCATAAAGTAATTTTAGATGCGGGACCTTGCCCATTTTCTCTTTTAGAACAGAAAATTGATGATTATTTGCAAAAGAAAGAAAATTGATATCATATATTTCTTGTCAAAATTTTATCAAAATTGACATTATATCATTGTATACAATATTATCAGAATTTTGATGAAAAATTTTTGTAAAGATTCATCTTTTCTCTTTTTTCTATTGACTTTTCATAGTGAAAACTTTATACTGATAATTGGTTTACTTTTTATTTATGAAAGTCACTGTCAAGCGACGAAGCGAATGGAGCTTGCTCGAATTTGATTCGGCATTTGATAGACTAAATTGTATGATAAATAGGAGGATTATTATGTCAACAAAAGCTTTTTATCCAATTAATGAAATTGGTGCAGGAAAAGTAGGTTTTTCCAAAACTCGTTCTATTATTGAAGCTGCTTTCTATGGTAATAACGTAGTAAAAGTTAATACTTTAAAAGAAGCTTATAATTTAGCTAAAAATTCACCAGGAACTATCGTAACTGATATGCCTATTAAAGATGGTGAGACATTTGGTCTTGAGAAAGATGCTAAAGTTTTATTATTCAATGACGGTGCTGTAACAGGACGTTATGCAGCTGCTCGTCGTATCAAAGGTGAGCCTGGAGTAGACGACGCTAAACTTGATAAAGTTGTTATGGATGCTGTTTATGAGACACGTTGGAAAAAATTATACCATGCAGAGTGCTTCATCGGTCTTGACCCAGAGTTCATGGTTAAAGCTCACTTATTAATTCCAGAAGGAGAAGAGAATATTCTTTACAACTGGATGTTAAACTTCCAGTATATGTCCGATGAGTACGTAAAAATGTACAAAAATTCTACTCCTGTTGGAAACGGCAATGAGCCAGACATCTACATCTTCTCCGACCCTCAGTGGTTCCCTAAGGAGCGCCCAGATGTTGATTTTAGCTGCTTAAGCGACCCATTAACACTTTGCTATTTTGATACAAATCAAAACTGTGCTGCAATCCTCGGTATGAGATACTTTGGTGAGCATAAAAAAGGAACTCTTACAATGGCTTGGGCTTTAGCTAATAGAAATGGCTATGCTGCTTGTCACGGTGGACAAAAAGAATACACATTAGCAGACGGTTCTAAATTCGTTGCTTCTGTTTACGGATTATCCGGATCTGGTAAATCCACATTAACACATGCAAAACATGACGGAAAATATCCTGCAATCAAGGTTCTTCACGATGATGCTTTCATTATCAACACAGATACATGTGCTTCTATCGCATTAGAGCCAACATATTTCGATAAGACAGCTGACTATCCTACAGGATGCCCAGATAATGAGTACTTATTATCTGCTCAGAACTGCTCTTGTACATTAGATTCTGAAGGCAAACTTCAGTTAGTTACAGAAGATATCCGTAACGGTAACGGTCGTGCTATCAAATCTAAATTATGGTCTCCAAACCGTGTAGATAAGATTGACGCTCCAGTTAACGCTATCTTCTGGATTATGAAAGACCCTACAATTCCACCAGTAGTTAAGTTAAAAGGTGCTGCTCTTGCATCTGTTATGGGTGCAACTCTTGCTACTAAGACTTCTTCTGCAGAGCGTGTTGCTGCTGGAACAGACTTAAATGCACTTCGTATTGTACCTTACGCTAACCCATTTAGAACATACCCATTAGTAAATGACTATGAGAAGTTCAAAAAGTTAGTAGAAGAGAAAGACGTAGCTTGCTATATCATCAACACAGGTGACTTCATGGGCAAGAAAGTACAAAAAGAGGATACATTAGGTGTTCTTGAAACTGTAGTAGAAGGAAAAGGCGAATTCAAACAATGGGGACCTTTCGAAGATATCGAGATCATGGATTGGGAAGGATTTGTTCCTGACTTAACAGATAAAGAATATGTAAAGACATTACAGGCTCGTATGGAAGACCGCGTAAAGGCTGTTGAGAAGTTTGCTACAGCAAAAGACGGATACGATAAACTTCCAGATGAAGCTTTAAATGCTCTTAAGAAAATCGTTGAGGAAGCTGCTACATTATAATTTGAAAGTTCCTATTAATTAGATTTTCATTTATATAGTTGTCTAGAAATCTAGGCATAATAGTCAAAATTTAAGGGATGCCAAATACGGCATCCCCTTTTTATACTAAACTGATAAATCTGTTTTTACAAACAGCATGAATGAAAGTCCAATCGCTTCGTCGCCAAAGACTTTCCAAATAGATTTACTCTAAACTCTTAAAATATTTTTTTAACTTATCAAGCGCCTTAACTGTTATCACAATTTCCTCATCGGTTAATGTCTCTAGCATATGTTCAATCATCTGTTGATGAAATTTCTTATGGTGATAATAAGCCTTTTTTCCTTTTTCTGACAGAGAAATAAAAACAACTCTTCGGTCTTTTTCTCCTCTTTTTCTACATACGTATCCCTTTTTCACCAAGCTATTAATTGCCGTTGTAAGTGTTCCAACTGTAATTTTTAAATCCTTCGCAATAGAAGACATATTTCTCGCAGCATTCACGCCAACCGCATCGATAATATGCATATCATTATTGGTGATATCACTAAACTCTGGTGTAATGATTTCCTTAGCTTCAAGCTTCATAATATCATTAAACAGATCAACTAAAATCGCATTTACCGTATCTTGATGCTTCATCCAAACCTCACCAAATCCTTTTTATTCATACACACGAATGAGAGAATTAATCTGTTTTATCATTGACATTCCATCAAAAATAATCATTGCATCTTTTATATTTTTCTCAAATGCCAAATCTGTGATAACAACAATCTCTGCATATCCGCCTTTTCTAACCTTTTGCACAACCTTAGCAATACTAACGTTATTATTGCCAAGAACACTCGCCACAGTGGCAAGTACTCCTGCCCTATCTTCCACTTCAATGCGGATAAAATAACGGCTCTCAATATCTCCAACTTTCTTCATTGGAAGTTCTTTATAACAAGTACAAGGAATTCGTCCACAACATTCCATCATCATATTTCTAACTGTATCAATAATATCTCCCATAATTGCACTCGCCGTAGGGAGTTCTCCCGCTCCTCTTCCATAGAACATCGTATCCCCCACGGCATCTCCATGAACAAATACTGCGTTAAAAGAATCTCTCACCGTGGCAAGCGGATGTGTATTTGGAATTAACATTGGATGTACTCTAGCCTCCACACCTGTGCTCGTATTTCTCGCCACACCAAGAAGTTTGATAACACAATCCATCTCTTTCGCATACTCGATATCTTTTGAAGTAATCTTTGTGATTCCCTCTGTATACACATCTGAAAATTTTACTCTTGTATTAAATGCACTTGATGCCATAATTGCAATCTTTCTTCCAGCGTCCAATCCCTCGATATCAGCAGTCGGGTCGGCCTCTGCATATCCAAGTTCTGTCGCCATAGCAAGAGCCTCACTAAACTCCATTCCTTCTTCTGTCATTTTTGTCAAAATATAATTTGTCGTTCCGTTAATAATTCCCATAACTTCTTCGATATGGTTTCCAGCCAGACATTGTTTTAGCGGTCTAATAATCGGAATTCCTCCAGCCACTGCCGCCTCAAACATAAGGTCGCATCCATTCTCCTTCGCTGTATCTAAAATCTCATGTCCATACTCAGCAATCAAATCTTTATTGGCTGTCACAACATTCTTTCCAGCCTTTAATGCTTCCAAAATATAAGTTCTGGCAGGTTCAATTCCTCCCATCACTTCCACAACAATATCTATCGTCTCATCCTCTATAATATCCTTCCATTGGTTCGTCAACAGTTCTTGGCTGATGCCCTCTCTTTTTTTCGTCACATCCCGCACTAATACTTTCGCAATCTCCACAAAGGCACCTGTCTTTAGCGGAATTTCTTCCTTTTGACGCTCTATCAATTTTACAACACCGCCACCGACGGTTCCAATACCGAGTAATGCCACTCGAATTACTCTATCATTTTGCATATTTTTATTTCCCTTCTTTTGCTTTATTCAAAAACTCAAATGTTTTTCCATCTTCTGTATTAAGAAAATGCATCATCATATAGGCACACATAAGTGATACATTCTCCTCTCTCAAAATTCTTTTCACTTCTTCTTTATCCGCTAAGACAATTTCAATCTCCTCCGAATCTTCCTGCCCCTCATTAGAAGGAGTTCCAGTCGCATATCCATAAATCATGCTACAGCATTCATCCGTCATTCCAACTGTCGTAAAATACGGTTTTGAGTAGATAGGGTCTACCTTTATTGTCTCAAGAGTAAGTCCCGTCTCTTCTTTTAACTCACGAATTGCTGCCTCTTCAAAATCTTCATCCTTCTCCACAAGACCAGCTGGAAACTCGTAAATATAGCCTCCAATAGAATAACGATATTGGCGAATCAAGACAATCTTATCTCTATTTTCTCCATACACACTATAAATAATAACTCCGTCTGGATTTTTTTCTTTATTATTTACTCTCAAATCCTCTATGCTCTCTGAGCGAGAAGCTACAAAATAAGAAGATTTTCTTCCTACTCTATTTTCCACCTTAAATGTATACATATTCAAAAATCTCTGGTCTGTTGTTTTCTCAATTTTCTCAATTTTTGGCATAACTTATTTTTCCTCTCTCTTTATTCCAATATTTTTCATAAGAAGTGACATTTGCTTTACATCACTCTTTTTTGTATTTTGAATTTTTTGGTATTCTCCTATAGATTTTCTAAAATTTCCAAATACTCCCTTAGAAATCCTTCCAACTTCATAAAACGGAAGTAAATACGGTCTTTTTTGAAGATTATTATAATTTTCTTTCATTTCCCCTTTATTTAAGAACAATCTCTCTCTTATGTACTCTTTTTTCGCCTTATCCAAATCTCCATCTACAAAATTATCTGCAATTCCAATCAACATTCTCGTCTGTTCTCTGCCATAATTTCCGCTCTGAAAAACAAACTCTCCTAGTTTCTCAACGACGGAATCTGCCCCTTCTTTCTCGCCTGCAAACCAATACTCCACTAACTGCATCACTCTATAATTAAATATTTCTAGTGATAACTTCTCTAGCTCCTCTTCAATATACTTCCAGTCTAAATCTGCTATATAATATTGTGTATATTTCCACAAATCTAAAAACGGTCTCAAATCAGCTCTCGCCTCTTTACATTTCTCCGACAGATGAACAATATACAAAATATAAAAATCTTCCATCGAAAAGCGATAGATAAATTCCTGATTTTCTATCTCCTCTAATTTATCCCACACATCTTCATAGTATTGTTTCCATTGTTTATTATTCCAAAATAGCGAATTATACAGTCTAATCTGAATCAGAGGATCATTACTATAAATGCTAGAAGCTACGCCTTTATGCATGATATCATACCCAAGCGAATTCATAAAACCGTCTATTCTCTCATCAATCGGAACATCCAATAAAATATCTATAACATCTACCTGCCTCATCTCTGGCAATGGATATAACTCCTTCATCGGCCAATCATATAATAAAGTCAAAGAAATTTGCTCTTTTTTAAAAAATACAATGAGTCGGTCCACCTCCTCAATCTGCATTTTATTTCTTTCTTTCATCTGCTCAATATCTTTTTCGAAATATTGCATTATCTCTTCGGACGGTTTTTTCTTTTTTGGCAAAAGCTGTATTCCGTCATAAGCAAGATAGGATACCTTATGACGACTTGCAATTTCATGCACCCATTCCCAATTTAGAAGAATATTTGGCGTCTCTGGAGAATTACCGTTGCTGCCAGAATGAAGCAATGTGATAAGATAATCAGCCTCTTTGCCATGCTTCATTTTTCTCCCCCTTTTTCTATAATCTACCTCTGCTATTTTACATTATAATCTTTCCAAAGAAAAAGGTCAAATATAAAAAGGTGATTCTCGCCATTATTTAACGAAAACCACCTTTTGACTTTAGCATTATAAAATTATTTCCTATTCTTCTACTATCTTGAAGTGGAACTTAAGTGGCTTATAATCCCCTAAACCGACTGGAAGCACCACACCAGCCTTCATAAGTGCTGCTCCTGTAAATACTTCGCCTGTATCCATATTTTTATAATGTTTCTTTTTCTTAAGTCCCTGTAAATAAATTCTGTGAATATGAGGATTTATCTCATTTCTTAGCTGCACACCACAGGCAATCGTCTCTTTTTTATCTTTTGATACAAACTGCCATACGACATAATCTTGGTTTCTAAACGGATCTGAGAGACGATAATAATCTCCCGTCTGTACAAGATGCTCCATCGCCTTATAGTCTTTAATCTGCTTTCTTGCAAGGTCTTTCTCTTCCTCTGTGAGATGTTCCAAATCCAACTCATATCCAAAAGTACCTGCGCTAGCTACAATTCCCCTTGTCTCAAATGGAACTGTTCTTCCAGTCTGGTGATTTGGACATACACTGACATGAGCTCCCATCGTACTAATTGGATACCCAAAAGAAGTACCATACTGAATTTTTAGACGGTCAACTGCATCTGTATTATCGCTGCACCAAATCTGTGGTGAATAATAAAGCATACCTGCATCAAATCTTCCGCCACCACCTGAGCAGTTTTCAAACAATAAATCTGGATATCTTTGAACTAAACTCTCCATCATCTCATAGAGTCCTAAAACATAGCGATGGAATACTTCTCCTTGACGCTCTTTTGGAAGAACGCAGGAATAAACATTATCTACACTTCGGTTCATATCCCATTTTACATAATCTGCCTTACATTCATCTAGTACAGCAAAAATCTGTGACATAACATGGTCGCGCACTTCTTTTCTTGTAATATCCAAGTTTAACTGGTATCTGCTTCGATTTAATCCTCTCTCTGGGATACGCAAAATCCAGTCTGGATGCTCACGGTATAAATCACTATCCTCAGAGATCATCTCTGGCTCAATCCAAAGACCGAATTTAAGTCCCATATTATGAATCTTTTCTACGAGCAGGCCAAGACCACCCTTAATTTTATCTTCATTTACAACCCAGTCACCAAGACCAGAATTATCACTGTCACGTTTTCCAAACCAGCCATCGTCTAGTACAAACATATCTAGACCGATATCTTTTGCCTCTTTTGCAATATTTAATAATTTTTTCTCATCAAAATCAAAATATGTTGCTTCCCAGTTATTTACTAAAATTGGGCGTGGTAAATCTACATACTTACTTCTAATCAAGTTAGAGCGGTACGCATCGTGATAAATATGAGATAAACGAGATAATCCCTTATTAGAGTAGGCCATAATAACCTCAGGAGTTTCAAATTCATCTCCAGGATTTAAATTATAAGAGAAATGATATGGATGAATTCCCATAACGATTCTTGTCTGCTCTGTCTGGTCTACTTCAATCTCACATTTATGGTTTCCACTATATACAAGAGCAAATCCATAACATTCTCCATGTCTCTCGGATGTTGACCTATCACATAAAATGAGAAATGGATTATGCTGATGACTTGAAGTTCCTCTCTTACTCTCAACAGACTGCACTCCATGGTGAAGAGGCTGTCTCTCTGTCATTCTCTCCATTCCATGTCTTCCGTAAAAATGAATAAAATCCATATGTCGGTTTGCGTAATCTAACTCCATTGACATTGCTCTTTGAATCTTAACTTTTTTATCACCCTTATTCTCAATATGAACTGCTCTCGTAATAACATCAAGCTTAGGAAATACACCATAAAGCAAGTGAACCTTTAAATTTGTAATGCGGTCATATAATGTAATATCTAGAGTCTGTGCCTCGTCCTCTGTGCCGTACATAGCTGGAAGACCGTGTAGAGAATATTTGCCCTCTAAAATCTTGTGAGATTCGTAGCGAAGATGAAGAGCATCGCTGCCGTCCTCATGCTCAACCTCCATACTATTAATACGATAATCGCCATTCCCGTATCCTGAATATTCTTGTGGGAGAACATCCAAAGAAAAAGTTCTGTCATCTCCTGCTTCATAAGGATTTCCTGAAAATCCTCTGTCTAAACTGACAATTCTATATGTTGCCTCTGTATCTCCAATATCTGCACCATAATATAAGTGTACGAGAGTGCCATACTCTCTCACCTGCATTTGATACATACTATTTTTTGTTCTCAACACAAAAACTTTTGTTTTTTCATTAAAAGTAATCGCCTTCATGCTAAACTCCCTTCTAAATGATGCCTACAAAAACTGGCATATTAATCTTTAGAATACGTATCGATCTGTCTCAAAATCTTTGTACTCATCTTCTTTATCTGCTTCCTTAAAATATGGCTTAAATATTTTCCAGATAAACCAAGCATCTGCATAAGCGGTCAACGAAAATCCACATAAAAGCCAAATAAATAAATATACTGGAAACAGTTTTGCATCTACTAATGTAAAAAACATCGGTAAAATTGTAATTGCGGCAATCGCTAATGTAAAAAATACATTTTTAACTGAAAAATAGAAAGCATTTGCCATCAAATTCTTAATCTTATTTTCAAAGGCCGCAACTGTAGGGAATATATACAGTAGTAGCATTATAACCGGAATACACACAGCCACTAAGGTATAAGAAAATAAGATTGACATAACTCCTGATATTTGTGGAATAAAAGACTTATCTACATATAAAACTCCCGCAAATAACAAGATAAACAGCCAAATTAAAGTCGACTGTTTAAAATTTCTCTTAAAACTTTTGAAGAAATCTTTAAATGGAAAACAATCTCCCTCTTTATGCATCTTAAGCACACAGTAAAATAATGCTGTTGTGCTTGCACCAGCTGTCACAACTGGAATACAACAAAAAATCCACAATAAATTTAGTGCAATTAGCTGTCCTAAAAAACCAAATATTCTCGAATATAAACTTCCTTCACCCAAAAAACTCATGTGTATCCCTCTTTTCTATCCACTATGGCTGCCTGCAAATGCAGTCATATTAATCTAATAATGAAGAGAGGCTGTCACAAAACGAGTTTCACTCACAATATATAGAGATACTAAAATATTTCGTATATTGTAGTCTAAATTCATTTTGCGACAGCCTCCTAAATAAATATTTCTAAATAAATATTTTTATAGTTCTAGTTATTCTACAACTTTCCACCTGATGTTGCAATACCTTCGATGAATTGTTTTTGGAAAATTAAGTATAAAACAATCATAGGAATACAAGCTAATAAAGAAGCTGCCATCAATTGTGGATAGTTACTAGCATACTGTCCCTGCATCTTAGCAAGAGCTGCGGAAAGTGGCATTACGTCCTTATTACAGATTAATGGCCACATAAGGTCTTTGTAAGCAAATACTGCTGTAAAGATTCCAAGAGCTACCATAGAAGATCTTGTAAGTGGAGCCATGATGAATAAGAAGGTCTGAGGAATATTACATCCATCAAGTCTCGCTGCCTCCTCTAAGTCTTTTGGAAGTCCCATATAAGCCTGTCTTAATAAGAATGTACCAAATGCGGTTACAATACCTGGGAAAACTAAGGCAAAGATTGTATTAAGCATTCCTAATTTACTTACCATTAAGTACTGAGGAATGATAAAAATCTGTGCAGGTACCATCATCTGAATCATAATGAGGGAGAACATAAATCCTTTTCCTTTAAAATTCAAACGACCAAACGCATATCCTGCTAAGGTTGCAGTTAATACAGCACAAATAACACGTCCTAAGATTAAAAGTAATGTATTAATATATAAACTACCAAAGTTCATGTTATTCATAACAGTTACAAAATTCTCTGTTCTCCACTCAGATGGGAAGATAACAAATGGATTAACAGATGTTGACTCTGTTACTGTCTTAAATGCAGTAAGAGCCATCCATAAAAATGGTACTAACATTGTAATTGATACTAGGATTAAAACGACATGAATTACAATGCTGGTGATTTTCGCGTTTCTTTCCATACTACTGTCCATATCTTTTCCTCCTAATTCTAGTTATAGTAAACCCATTTCTTTTGACCAATATTCTGGAATACTGTGATGATCAAAATGATTGCTAGCAATAATACAACGATGGCAGAGCCATAACCTTTATTATTTTCTATGAATGAATATTTATAGAATAAGTATACTAAAGATTGAGTCTTAGCAAGAGCTGGGTTGTTTTTGTCCATTACCATGAAGATTAAGTCGAATACCTGCATCGCACCAATTACTCTAGTAACAAGTACAAAGAAAATAGTTGGGGATAATAATGGTATCGTAATATTAAAGAACTGCTGAATTCCATTTGCACCGTCGATGCTTGCTGCCTCGTAGTAATCCTTTGGAATCTCCTGTAAACCAGATAAGAAAAGTACCATATTATAACCGATGATAGACCAGATACCGATTACAGCAATCGAGTATACAGCAATCTTAGGATCAGAAATCCAGTTCACTTTTGCATGAAAAATATGATTTAATAAGCCGAACTCTGAGTTAAATAACCATCTCCATACCATAGCAACAGCAGCTGGAGCAGCTACCATAGGAAGGAAGAAAATGGTACGATATGCCGCACGGCCTTTCATCTTACGATTTAATAATACGGCAAGTACTAAAGAGATGGCAATAGAGAATGGCACCTCTACAATTGCGTACTTAAATGTATTAATTAATGACTGCCAAACTTCAGCGTCACCCAACATTTTTGTGTAGTTAGCTGCGCCGATGAAAATATTTCCTTTACCGAAAGCTCCTGTTTTATAGAAACTCTGGATAATTGTCTGAATAATTGGGTAAATATTTAAGATAATCAAACCAAGCATTGTTGGAAGAATGAAAATCCAACCCCAGATAAATTCATTTTTTGCCTGACTGGTTCCTTTCTTAGGCATGTCACATTCACTCCTTTTCTTTATTAGTGTCGCACCAACGACAACGGTTAATGCGACACTTCTTGAGTCTGTATGATTTTAATCTGTCTTTATAAGCAATCTTATTGTTGCTCTTCTGCAATATGCTCGTTCATCTCTGTTGTGATATTCTTACAAGCATCTGCCATGCTCTCCTCACCACTCCAAGGTTTCTTAAGCTCTTCTACCATTGGATTCCACCAGTCAAGTGTAGCGTTTGTATGAGGTCTAAACTGAATTGTATCCATTGCATCTAAGTATGGCTGAAGGTTGAATACGTCTGTATTCTTAACCCATGGCTCAGACATTCCTTCGTAAGCTGCCATTGTTACACCAAGCTCAGCTTGTTTCTTCTGCATATCTTTTGTTCCAAACCACTCGATTAACTGATATGCTTCGTCTGGCATAGATGTTCCAGCAGAAATTGACCATCCAAGTCCGTTATAGATAGATACGCTCTTTCCAGTTGCTTTATCTTTTGGAAGTCTTACAACGTCACAGTTTTGTGTTAAGTATTCGTTCTCTTTAAATCCAGCTACCATCCAAGATCCCTGAGAAATCATAGCAACTTTTCCAGACTGGAATAATACGTCTGTACCTGTCTCAGACATTGTGTTTGCAGGTGGACAAACATCTTTTACTAATTTGTCAACAAATTCCATAGCTTTGATTGTCTGAGGATCGTCAAATCCAGATGTTCCATCTTCTTTAAGGATTGTTCCGCCCATTGTATATACGATGTTCATCCATGTATCCTGCTCATTAGATGGGTTCATAGCAAAACCATACTGGCTTCCATCGTCTTTTGTTAACTTCTTAGCGATCTCATAGAAATCATCCCATGTCCAATCTGCTGTTGGGTAATCAAGTCCTGCCTCATCAAACATTGTCTTATTATACCACATAGCGATTGTATCCATATCCTTTGGAATCGCATAAATCTTTCCATCATATGTATACATATCTTTCAAATCCTGAGGGAATTTATCCATCTCAAGTTTTTCACTGGAGTTTACTCTATCTGTGATATCTAATAAGATATCATTAGACATATATTTTACTGCCTCATTGGAGTGCATCCAGAATACGTCTGGCATATCTCCACCAGTTGCACCTGCCTCAAGTAATGTCCAGTAACTGTTCCAGTCAAGAACCTGAATAGAAGCCTTAATTCCTGTCTCTGCTGTGAAATCTTTAATGATTTCATCCAAACCTTTTTGCTGGTTTGTATCCCAGATAGCTACTTTTAATTCGCCACCTTTGCTGCTTCCGCCGCCATTGCTGCTTCCACCGTTGCTACTTCCGCCGCCACATGCTGCTAAGCCGAGTGCCATTGTTAAGCTTAGTCCAGCTGCTAACGCTTTTTTCATTCCTTTTCTCATCAAAAAATCCTCCTTACTTTTTAATGATTTTCGTGGTTTTGTCCTTTTGAAGATCGGCCGATTCATTCTTACTTTGTACAATTTAACCACATTTCTCGTTGATTACAGTCATTATATTAGCACTTTATGTTAATTTCGTAAATAAACTTACAAGACTAAATATATGTAATTATGTGTCTTTATATCAAATTTTCACATGTTCAGTAACATTTATATATATTTTGTGTATTTTTTTATTTTTCTCTTTTTGTTTTAGTAATATTGCTCATTAACATATTTTTTATATATAAATTATTATATATTTCATTCAATTGGATTATCCAATTTTCTTCTTATATATGGTTATTTTTTTATCAATTTTTTAATCGCTTTTTTTCTTTATGTTCAAATTTATATCTTTATGTT
>JBJEOA010000054.1:0-97198 GCA_051880475.1 Lachnospiraceae bacterium
AATGTATGGAGCTGACTGTTACTAATCGGTCGAGGGCTTGACCTAGTCTAGCTAAGTCAAAGTTAGTATTGGATGAGATAAATAAATAGAAGTCATAAAAACTTCAAATTTGTTCTTGACAAATTTGATTTCTATGTGTATAATATAAAAGGTATGTAATCCTCGATAGCTCAGTCGGTAGAGCACGCGGCTGTTAACCGCGCTGTCGTAGGTTCAAGTCCTACTCGGGGAGCTTATCTCAACTAATTAGTTGAGATGAATAAAGTAAGTTATAACGGGGTGTGGCTCAGTTTGGCTAGAGTACTTGATTTGGGATCAAGGGGTCGCAGGTTCGAATCCTGTCACCCCGACTCACTTACTTATTTATAATTTCATATGCGGGTGTAGTTCAATGGTAGAACACTAGCCTTCCAAGCTAGATACGTGGGTTCGATTCCCATCACCCGCTCCATGCGATAGTGGCGTAGTTGGTAACGCGCGACCTTGCCAAGGTCGAGACCGCGGGTTCGAGCCCCGTCTATCGCTCTTAGAACTCTTGCAGATATGCAGGAGTTTTATTTTTATTAAAATTTAAAATTAAAAAATTCTTGTATTCTATGATTTCCAATATTATACTAAAAATATAATATGATGCCAGGGTCAAAAGGTCAAAAAACCGTTCATGCTTGCATGATAAGGTATTTGACATTAGGACCCGCCAAACATGAGGAAGTAGCGATTTACGTAGTAAATCAGCGGATTCCGAATGTTTGCAGAATTGCGGGAGTTGCTAAGCAACGGAGCAATTCGTAGGCATCCGTTGGGGGAAAAATACCTTTTGAACCCAACATCATAATATTAGGTGAGAAAGCTATATTTATATGAAGTGAATAATTTTAAACTCCAATATTAAACAAAATATAAAAAAAGAGTATTTTTATAGAGAAGTACGGAAAAATAAGAAGTAAGAATAAGAAATATATGATTGATATTTTAGTTTATTATTTTTTAGTGAATATCAAAAGAGAAAAATCAAAAGAGAAAAGAGGAAGTATTTATGGAAACAGCCAAAACAGAAACTCCTTTGGGATATGCACCTATAGGGAAAATTTTACCCAAATTTGCGATTCCAGCGGTAATTAGTATGCTAGTCAGTGCACTTTATAATATCGTAGATCAGATTTTTATCGGTCAAGGCATTGGAATGTATGGAAATGCAGCGACAAATGTTGCCTTCCCTTTGACGACATTAGCGACAGCACTTGGATTATTATTGGGAATTGGAGGTGCCTCCAATTTTAATTTGGAGATGGGGAAGAAAAATCCAGATAAGGCCAAGAAGGTAGCTGGTGCTGCATACGGAAGTTTAATTTTATCTGGAATTATCATTTGTATTATTGTTCGAGCATTTTTGCATCCACTTATTATTGTTTTTGGAGCAACAGAGCAGGTATTAGATTATGCCATGACATATGTCGGAATCACATCATTTGGAATGCCATTTTATATTCTTGGAATTGGTGGAAATCACTTAATTCGTTCGGATGGCAGTCCGACATTTGCGATGATTTCGAATGTAAGCGGTGCTGTCTTAAATGCTATTTTAGACCCAATTTTTATTTTTAAATTTCATTGGGGAATTGCAGGTGCAGCGATAGCGACGATTACAGGACAGATTTTGTCGGCTATTTTAGTACTTGGCTATCTTCCTAGATATAAGACAGTGAAATTTGAATTAAACGATTTTATACCAAAAGGAAAATATGTTTTAGCGGTGGCATCCCTTGGCGGAGCAGCTTGCTTTAATCAACTTGCGATGATGTTGATGCAGATTGTTATGAATAATATACTTCGTTATTATGGAGCACGCTCTATTTATGGAAGTGATATTCCTCTCGCTGTAGTCGGTATTGTGTCAAAGGTAAATATGCTCTTTATGGCAATTGTTATCGGTATCTCGCAGGGGTCACAGCCACTTTTTGGATTTAACTATGGAGCTAGGAATTATACTCGTGTAAAAAACACGTATAAATTATCAGGAAGTATTGCGACGGGAATTGCGGTTATTGCATTTTTGGCTTTTCAATTATTTCCAAAGCAGATTACAAGCGTATTTGGAAACGGTAATGAGGCATATTATCAATTTGCAATTCGCTATTTTAGAGTTTTCATGTTCTTCACTTTTTTAAATGGAATTCAGCCACTTACAGCGAATTTTTTTACTTCCATTGGAAAAGCAAAAAAAGGTATTTTACTCTCAATGACGAGACAGATTATTTTTTTAATTCCTCTTGTCGTTATTTTGCCGATGATTATGGGAATTAATGGTGTTATGTTTGCAGGACCAATTGCAGATGGTGCGGCAGGAATTTTAGCAATTATGATGGTGTTAAAGGAATTTAAGAAGATGCCAGAAGATGGAGAGGAAGCAGATAATTTAAAAAATTAAAGATTTAAATAAGATTAGTATATGCTCACAAGATATAGACGGTAATATATCTTGTGAGCATATTTTTTAGAAAAAATAATCTTTTGTATAATTTATAATCATTTATGAGAAAATAGTTAATATTATGAAAATGATTATTCGAAAGACAGGGATAAGCTCTAAACTGCTTATCACAGTGAGAGGGGATATAGAATGTTATTTTTAAACTTTTTCTTATCAATGATTCCTATTTTATGGCTTATTATAGCTTTAATTTATTTAAAAATGCCAGGATATCAAGCTTGTTTTGCCTCCTTAGTGGCAGCGATTATATTGGCTATATTTCATTGGAAGCTTCCCATTATTTATACAGCGACGGCGGTCTTAGAGGGGGTGTTAAATGGATTATGGCCAATTAGCTTAGTTGTCATTACAGCATTATTTGCGTATCATTTAACAGATGAGACAAGAGCAATGGAAAAAATTAAGCAGATGCTTGGATCTGTCTCTCAAGATAAGAGAATTCTCACATTGATTGTCGGATGGGGATTTGGAAACTTTATGGAAGGAATGGCAGGATTTGGAACAGCAGTTGCCATTCCTGCCTCTATTTTGGCGGGAGTTGGAATGAATCCTTTTTTAGCAGTTATTTCCTGTCTTGCAATTAATACGACACCGACAGCGTTTGGGTCGGTTGGAATTCCGGTTAGTACATTAGCAAATATAACGGGAATAGATGTATTGACATTGAGTGGGAGTGCTGCTCTTATTCAGACAATTCTTACTTTTTGTTCTCCTTTTTTATTAGTATGGATTTGTGGAGAGGGAAAAAGAGCATTTAGAGGAATTCTTCCGATGATTTTTGTGGCTTCTTTTTCTTTTCTGATTCCGTGGATTTTAGTGGCAAAAATATTAGGTCCTGAGCTTCCAAATATTATTGGGGCAATTGTCTCTATGATATGTATGATTGTGACTGCGAGACTATTTTATAAGGATGTAGACTCAGAATATGCTATTACGATAGAAAAATCGGAGAATAAGATGGGAATTGTTGAGGGAGTGAGAGCTTGGGCACCCTTTTTACTTATTTTCTTGTTTTTAATAGGAACGTCTAAACTTTTTCCTTTTATTCATAATCCAATTTCTGTAATTAAGACGGATATGATTGTATATGCGGGAGAGGGAGCGAATATATTAAGTTTTAGTTGGATAAATACTCCTGGTGTCATTATTTTTATTGCTACTATTTTAGGGGGATGGATTCAAGGTGCGAGCTTAGGAAAAATGTTTCGAATTTTTTTTAAAACAGTAGAAAAATATTGGAGAACAATTATTACAATCTGCTCCGTATTATCTATCGCAAAAGTTATGGGATATAGCGGTATGATTTCCGATATTGCAAGCTTTCTTGTCGCCACAGCAGGTCCATTTTATCCATTTATTGCCCCGTTAATTGGAACTTTAGGGGGATTTATTACAGGTTCTGGAACATCGACCAATGTATTATTTGGGGGATTGCAGATGGAGACAGCGAGGTCTTTATCTCTAAATCCTGTGTGGATTACGACGGCAAATGTGATGGGAGCGGGCATCGGAAAAATGATTTGTCCACAGAGCATTGCAATCGGTGCTGGAGCAATTAATGCAGTTGGAGAGGAAAACAAGATTTTACGTGCGGTATTTAAATATTTTTTATTTGATATTGTGGCAGCGGGAGTGATATGTTTTCTTTATTCTATGTTTGGAATATAGTTTCTTGAAATTTTTTTGTTTTTTGATATTTCTTATAAAGATTCGCAGGGCAGAGAGAGGATTTATTCTGCTCTGCGAATAAGTTTTTATAATATTTAATTTTTTTCACTATCCATTATAATTAATGTATCATATCCCTTCATTTTTAACTCTCTCTCAAGTTTTACAGCATCATCTAATGTATCAAACGCCCCGAGTCTTACCGCATAAAACTCTCGAAATGGGGTAATCATTCCTTCGTATCCATCTTCCATCGCGCGATTTAGTTGATATCTTGCATTATTTTGGGAACGATATAAGCCAATTTGAACGCGATACGTATCCGTTTGTTTATTCAAAGCATTTAATTCATTGACAGTGTCTAAAATCCCAGTGGCGATAGCGTTAGCCAAGTCACTAAAATCTTGGTCAAATTTTTCATTATCTGTATCTGTATTAATAAATCCTGCCTCGACTAAAACAGATGGCATATTAGTTCGTCTAAGAACAATTAAATCTTTTCTTTCATTTACTCCTAAATCATTCCAGCCGATTTCTTTTGTTTGATTGTTAATATTTTTTGCAAGTTCTGCTGTTGTGCCTTCATCTTCATATACAAGAGTCTCGATTCCAGTGTACTGGTTTGGCATTGGGCTTGAATTTCTATGAAGTGACACAAATAAATCTGCTCCACTTGCATTTGCTATATTTGCTTTTTGAAGTGGAGAGTCAAATCTGTCATCTGTTCTTGTATATACTACATCAATTCCATTATCTCTTAAAATTTCTCCTATTGCCAAAGTGAGTCTTAGTACATCATCTTTTTCTCTTCTTCCCTTATAAACTGCACCAGGATTGCTTCCTCCATGTCCTGCGTCTAGTACAACTTTTGCCATATATTTCACCTAATTTTTTTTCACTTTCTCTATTAATGTATGTAAGCATTTCTTTTCTCGTGCCATTCAAATGAAGTGGCAATTAAAATTTAGTTTTTTACAATTTTTAGTGGAAAATAAATGGAAAATTTGTTATACTATCTATACAAAATAAAAGTGAAGGGAAAAATAAAAATTTACTTTGAAAATTCCTGTTAAGTGAAGAATTGATTTTCTTCATGGTTGTCTGCAAAACAGGTATATGAGCCTAATTAGAAAGGAGGAATATTGCAAAATGCAGGCAAAAAATAGTATGGCAATGATATATGCCAAAAATTATAAAAATAGAAGGAGGAAGAGAAATGAATAAGAATTTATCAAAATTACTTGCGTTTATGTTGACTATGGTACTTAGTATGAGCATGACTATGATGCCAGTTGTGCAGGCTGCTTCCATAGAAAACTCACAGGTGGAAACAAGTATAGAAGAATCAGATGATAGTCTTTCTACAGTAGAAGAAACAGAGAAAGTAGATAATAATCTCTCTGTGTCAGAAGAAGCAACGGAAAAATCAGAGGATAATCTTTCTATAGCAGAGGAGACGACGGAGGAATCAGAGGATAATCTTCCTATAGCAGAGGAGACAACAGAGGAATCAGAGAATAATCTTTCTACAGCAGAGGAAGCAACAGAAGAAGTTGATAATATTCAATCCATTACTTCTAAGAATATTGCAGAAGGAAGTTGTGGAGAAAGCTTAACTTGGTACTTAACGGATACTGGAAAGCTATATATTAATGGTACTGGAGAGATGGATGATTATAATGATGGTGCACCATGGCAGCAGTACCAAGAAGATATTATAGAAGTTTATCTAAATGGTGAGACAACATATATAGGAGATAGAGCATTTTATAATTGCAGTAGCTTAAGCGAGATAGTTATTCCAGAAGGTGTATTAGGTATTGGAAAATCTGCATTTGAAAATTGTGATAGTTTAAGAAAAATAACTATCTTGAATCCAGAATGTGATATTCATCCTGATTATTATGACGAAAAGCTTGACAAAGAATGTCAAACAATTAGTACTACAGCAATGATCTGTGGTTATGATGACTCTACAGCACAAGTATATGCCAAAGAATACGGAAGAGTGTTTGAATCTTTAGGTGAAGCACCAGTTATTGAGAAAAAGGTTGCAGAGGGAACTTGTGGAGAAAGTTTAACTTGGTACTTAACAGATACTGGAAAATTATATATTAATGGTACTGGTTCAATGGAAAATTATAATTATAATAGTAATAAAAATGCACCATGGGAGCAGTATCAATTAGATATTGAAAAAGTGTATCTAAATACTGGAGTGACATATATAGGAAACCAAGCATTTTATGGCTGCAGTAATTTGGAAGAAGTAAATATTTCAGAAAGTGTAAAAAATATCGGAAGTTTTGCATTTGGAGAGTGTGACAATTTAACTGAAGTAATAATTCCAGATGGAATGGAAAAAATTGGTGATGAAGCATTTGCCTATTGTGAGAGACTAAGTGAAGTTGCAATTCCTGATAGTGTAACGAGTATCGGCAAAGGGGCATTTGAGATGTGTAAGAACTTAAGT
Source organism: Lachnospiraceae bacterium (assembly GCA_051880475.1). Taxonomy (GTDB): domain Bacteria; phylum Bacillota; class Clostridia; order Lachnospirales; family Lachnospiraceae; genus JAUUSJ01. Next base: position 6,633 of record JBJEOA010000054.1, read on the forward strand.
AATATCACTATTTCAAACGCTATGACAAGCATTGAGAATTTTACATTTCGTGGATGTGCAAATTTAAGTACAGTATTCATTCCTGACAGCGTAACGAGTATTGGTGCTGGAGTATTTGAGGAATGTGAAAGTTTAAGTGAAATTGTTATTCCAGAAACGTTAACGAATATTGGGGATGGAGCGTTTTATGGATGTGCAAGTTTGAATGAAATAATTATCCCTGATGGAGTGACAAGTATTAACGATGGAACGTACTGGGGATGTACAAGTTTAAGTGAAGTCATTATTCCAAAAACAGTAACGAGCATTGGATATGAAGCATTTGGTGGTTGTAGCAATTTGAGTAAAATAACTATTTTAAATCCAAATTGTGTTATTACTCCTGATGAGTACGGTGAAGATTTTGGTGAGGAATATCAAACTATTAGCAGTACAGCAACTATTTATGGTTATAGTAATTCTACAGCACAAGCATATGCCAAAAAACATAATAGAGCTTTTAAAGCCTTAACTGTACCGTCTTATACCGTTACTTATGACGCTAATAAGGGACAAAATGCTCCGTCAAGTCAGAAAAAGTATGAAAATAAAATACTTACTTTAAGCAATACAAAACCAACAAGGACAGGATATACATTTGTAGGTTGGGCTACAAGTAGCGAAAGCACGACAGTAAGCTATGTTCCTGGTGCATCCTTCAATGAGAATAAAGATATAACGCTTTACGCTGTATGGAAAGCAAATATCTATAAAATTTCCTTTAATAAAAACGGTGGCACTGCTGGAGATACGAAAAGAATGTCTTGTGCCTATGACAAAGAATATTCATTAAGAGAAAATGGATTTACAAGAACAGGTTACGAATTCATAGGTTGGGCAACCTCATCAACGGGGGCAGTGAAATATAAAGATGCACAAAAAATAAAAAATCTTGGCACGAAGCAAGATGAGAATGTCACACTTTATGCGAAGTGGACGAAGAGATATACAATTACCTATCAATTAAACGGTGGTACAAATTCTAAAGAAAACCCAAGTTCTTATATAACAGGCTCAGAAATTATATTAAAAAATCCAACGAAAAAGGGTTATATATTTAAAGGTTGGTATGTAGATTCTAATTATAAGACAAAGGTTACGAAGATAGAAAATAAAGCTACAGGAAATAAGATATTTTATGCGAAATGGGAGGCAATCTCTTATACGATTACATATGAATTAAACGGTGGTACAAATCACAAAGAGAATCCAGCTTCCTATATAACAAGTAAAGAGGTTGTATTAAAGAATCCAACAAAGAAAGGCTATACATTTAAAGGCTGGTATTTAGATGCAGAGTATACAAAGAAAGCTGAAAGTATAGAAAAAGGAAGTACAGGAGATAAGAAATTCTATGCAAAATGGCAGATAAATAAGTATAAGATTGTCTTTAATAAAAACGGCGGCACTGGAACTATGAAGGAGATGTCTTGTAATTATAATAAGGAATACTCATTGGCAAAAAATGAATTTACAAGAACAGGTTATGAATTCATAGGCTGGGCAACTTCATCAACAGGAGCAGTAAAATATAAAAATGCACAGAAAATAAAGAATCTTTCTAGCCAAAATGGAAAAGTCATTACATTCTATGCGAAGTGGGAGGCAATCCCTTATACGATTACGTATGAATTAAACGGTGGTACAAATCATAAAGAGAATCCAGCTTCCTATATAACAAGTAAAGAGGTTGTATTAAAGAATCCGACAAAGAAAGGCTATACATTTAAAGGCTGGTATTTAGATGCAGAGTATACAAAGAAAGCTGAAAGTATAGAAAAAGGAAGTACAGGAGATAAGAAATTCTATGCAAAATGGCAGATAAATAAGTATAAGATTGTCTTTAATAAAAACGGCGGCACTGGAACTATGAAGGAGATGTCTTGTAATTATAATAAGGAATACTCATTGGCAAAAAATGAATTTACAAGAACAGGTTATGAATTCATAGGCTGGGCAACTTCATCAACAGGAGCAGTAAAATATAAAAATGCACAGAAAATAAAGAATCTTTCTAGCCAAAATGGAAAAGTCATTACATTCTATGCGAAATGGAAGAAAAAATAATACTTTATAGAGCTGTTTTTTCAAATATACGCAATAATTTTTTAAGTAAATTATAATCGAAAAGGGCTGTTGCACTAAATATTAGTGTACAGTCCTTTTTGTATATAAAATCTTTTTCTTTTTTGTCCATAGAAATTTTATTCTGATATGAAAGATAGATTAGCTTGAATTTTGCACAAAGATATGATAGCCTAGGAGGTGAAAAGAAAAATAGCAAACAAGAGTACGGTTTTTAGTAAGACCCCCTCATTTTTAGAAAAAATTCAAGGAAGGTTAGGAAAGTATTATGGAAAATATAACAATAAAAGATATAGTGAAAGTAACAGGAGGAAAGCTCTTATGTGGAGACGAGAGCAAGGAAATTAAAAAGTTTTCTATCGATTCTAGAGTGGGAGATGAGGATAGTTTATTTGTGCCGATTATCGGAGAGAAGGTTGATGCTCATAAATTTCTTCTCAATGCAATAAAATTAAATGGAGCTGCTTTGACAAGTGAACATGATGAGATGAATTTAGATAAGCCTATCATTCGTGTGGATGATACGGTGAAGGCGATGCAAAAAATAGGAACATATTATCGCAATAAAATGGACTTGCCAGTTGTGGCGGTGACGGGTAGTGTCGGAAAGACAACAACGAGGGAGATGATTGCCCATGTGCTTGCAAGCAGTCTTAGAGTATTTCAAACTCCTGGTAATCAAAATAGTCAAATTGGAGTTCCTCTTACCTTATCCCAGATGAAGAAGGAAGACGAAGTAGCAGTTTTAGAGATTGGAATGAGTGAGAGAGGACAGATTGAGACGCTCACAACAATGATTCGTCCAAATATTGCTGTTGTGACAGTAATTGGAGTTTCCCATATTGAACAGCTTAAGACTCAAGAAAATATTTGTCTTGAGAAGATGGATATTAGAAAAGGATTAAAAGAAGATGGTATGATTTTCTTAAATGGAGATGATCCATTTTTGAAAAAATACCGTGGAAATCTTGAGGAGACAGCGTGGTTTTACGGAATAAGTGAAGAATGTGATTATCGCGCAGAAAATATTCAGATTGTAGATGGACAGAGTAAATTTGATTTTATCTGTCGTGGAAGAAAATATGAGGCAACTTTAAATATGCTTGGCAATCATAATATTCAAAATGCTTTGGCGGCACTTGGAATTGCAGACCAGATGGGAATTGATATGGAGGGAGCAGTTAAGAGTTTGCTCACTTTTAGCGGTCAAAGACAGCAGGTTACAAAATTTGAAAATTTCACAATGATTGATGATACTTATAACGCAAGTCCAGATTCTATGAAAGCCGCTACAACAGTGCTGTCAAATATGGAAACAAATGGAAAAAGAATTGCTGTATTAGCAGATATGTTAGAACTTGGAGAGAGGGAGAAACAATTCCACTATGAGGTGGGAGAATTTATCGCTTCTAAGCCTATTGATATGGTTATTGCTTACGGTAATTTAGCACCTTGTATTTTACAGGCAATTGAGGACAATCAAAATAAGACAATCTGTATTTTATGCAAAGACAGAGAAGAAGTATTTGATCAGGTGAAGAAAAATCTAAAAGAGGGAGACATTATTCTATTAAAAGGTTCAAATGGAATGAAATTAAAGGAAGTCGCAAACCGAATCAAAGAAGAATTGTCAAAATAGAAAGTTTTGTTTAAGGGGGATATATGCTAGAGGTATTAGAGACGATACTCTGGGGAATGATGTTTTTTAGTATTTTTTATTATATTACAATTGTGATGTATGCTGGAATAAAACTTAATTTTTCAGCATTTTGGCTGGCTTTATCAGTAGGAAACTTTATTCTTGGGGTATTGGTGAACTATTTAGATAAAAGAAGTTTTCCTTTTATTCACATCATAGAGGGAGTTTTGCTCTTTTTTATTATTTTGTTTTTTATATTCTATCTTATCATGTATTCTTTTCTTCGAAAAAAAGGAAATACAGTGCCAATTAATTATATTCCTTTTATGATTGTGCTTGGGGCGAGAGTGAAGGGAAAAACACCGACAAAAACATTAAAGCGAAGAGTGAATAAGGCATATGAGTATTTAGTAAAAAATGAGAATACAATTGCGATTTTATCAGGAGGAAAAGGAGAGGGAGAATTTATTAGTGAAGCTTGTTGTATGCAAAAGATGTTGATGGAAAAGGGAATTTCTCAAAATCGTCTGATTTTGGAGGAGAAATCTCGCACGACGAGGGAAAATATTAAGTTTAGCAAGAAGTGGATTGAAAATAAAAAAGAACCAGTTTTAATTGTGAGCAGTGATTTTCATGTGTGGAGGGGGATGGTGATGGCGGCAGAGAATGGATTTCGTAAAGTCTATGGTCTTGGAGCGAAAACGGAACCCCTTCTCGCTCTACATTATTATACAAGAGAAATTTTTGCTTGGATAAAATACTGGATTAGCTAAAAATATAAGATGAAAGTTTCTATCAGTTGGATTTTCATTTATAGCAATGACCTGTGAGGACAGGAAAAGTAGTTTATTGAGAATAAAAATAGAGAGGATGAATATTGTGGCAAATCAAACCTATGATGCGAATAGCATATATATTCTAGAAGGGCTTGAGGCGGTGAGAAAGCGTCCTGGAATGTATATTGGAAGTGTATCCACGAAGGGATTGCATCATTTAATCTATGAAATCGTAGATAACGCAGTAGATGAGCATTTGGCAGGTCACTGCGATCATATAGAAGTAATATTGAGGGAAGATGGGACAGTAACTATTTCAGATAATGGACGAGGAATTCCTGTCGGTATAAATGAAAAGACAGGAATCTCAGCGGTAGAAGTAGTATTTACTGTACTTCACGCAGGTGGAAAGTTTGGAACTGGAGGATATAAAATATCTGGAGGTCTTCACGGAGTAGGTGCCTCTGTTGTAAATGCCTTATCTAAATGGCTTGAAGTAAAAGTATATCAGGACGGACAAATTTACGAGCAGATGTATGAGATTGGAAAGCCAATTTCTCCGCTTGAGGTGATTGGAACTTGTCCAAAGAAAAAGACGGGAACAGAAGTTACTTTTTTGCCAGATGATAATATTTTTGAGAAAACATATTTTAAGGCGGAAGTAATTAAAAATCGTCTTCATGAGACTGCTTATCTAAATCCAGAACTCGAAATTTTATTTAAAAATGAGAGAAAGGATGAGGAGGAAGTCGTTCTCTTTAAAGAGCCAAAGGGGATTGTGGCATATGTGGAGGATTTAAATGATGGCAAGAAAACTCTCCTAGAGCCTTTTTACTGTAAGAGAAAAATTGACGATATTGAAGTTGAAATTTCTTTCCAGTATACCGATGAATTTATGGAAAATATACTCGGATTTTGTAATAATATTTATACTGCGGAAGGGGGAACTCATTTAACAGGGTTTAAATCAAGATTTACAGCGATAATGAATCAGTATGCGAGAGAACTTGGAATATTAAAGGAGAAAGACGCAAATTTTACAGGTACGGATGTTCGAAATGGAATGACAGCGATTATTTCGATTAAGCATACGGAGCCTAGATTTGAGGGACAAACGAAGACGAAACTTGATAATCCAGATGCGGGAAAAGCTGTAAATGAAGTGACGGGAGAGGAAGTGACACTCTTCTTTGATAAGCATGTCGATATATTAAAAACTGTCTTATCCTGTGCCGAAAAATCTGCCAAAATTCGAAAAGCAGAAGAAAAAGCAAAAACGAATATGCTCTCAAAACCAAAGTTTTCTTGTGATACGAATGGAAAACTTGCAAACTGCGAATCAAAAAATCCACAGTTATGTGAAATTTTTATTGTTGAGGGAGATTCTGCTGGAGGTTCTGCAAAAACGGCTAGAAATCGAAAGACACAGGCAATTCTTCCCATTCGAGGAAAAATTTTAAATGTAGAAAAGGCAACGATAGATAAGGTTTTGGCAAATGCTGAGATTAAGACGATGATTCATACATTTGGATGTGGATTTTCAGAAGGATATGGAAATGATTTTGATTTAGAAAAACTTCGATATCATAAAATTATTATTATGACAGATGCCGATGTGGATGGGGCTCATATTGCGACGCTTCTTCTTACCTTTTTCTACCGCTTTATGCCAGATTTGATTAACCATGGGCATGTATATTTGGCGATGCCACCTCTATATAAAGTAATTCCAAAGAGAGGAAAAGAAGAATATTTATATGATGATAAGGCGCTTTCTAGATACCGAAAAAATCATAAAGGTGATTTTTTCTTACAGCGTTTTAAAGGTCTTGGTGAGATGGATGCAGAACAGCTTTGGGAGACAACATTAAATCCAGAGACGAGATTATTAAAGCAGGTGGAAATTGAGGATGCGAAGATGGCATCTTATGTGACATCTATGTTGATGGGAAGCGAAGTTCCGCCGCGAAGAGAATTCATTTATAAACACGCAAAAGAAGCGGATTTAGATTTTTAGGAAGTTAGAAAGAGGAAGAGAAAATGTCAGAACAGATTATAAAAGCCGAGTTTTCGGAGTTAATGCAAAAATCATATATTGATTATGCGATGAGTGTTATCTGCCAGCGAGCCCTTCCAGATGTGAGAGACGGATTGAAGCCTGTGCAAAGAAGAGTACTCTATGCGATGGAGGAACTTGGACTAGCACCAGATAAACCTCACAGAAAATCTGCACGTATTGTTGGAGATACGATGGGTAAATATCATCCACATGGAGACAGTTCTATTTATGAGGCTCTTGTTGTGATGGAGCAAGATTTTAAAAAAGGGATGCCACTTGTGGATGGGCATGGAAATTTTGGCTCAATCGAAGGCGATGGGGCAGCAGCTATGCGTTATACTGAGGCGAAATTGCAAAAATTTACAAAAGAAGTATATTTGGCAGACTTAGATAAGAATGTTGTAGATTTTATGCCAAACTTCGATGAGACGGAAAAAGAGCCAGTTGTACTGCCAGTTCGTGTGCCAAATCTTTTGATTAATGGGGCAGAGGGAATCGCAGTCGGAATGACAACAAGTATTCCGCCCCATAATTTGACAGAAGTGATTGACGGTATGAAAGCGTATATTAAAAATCCAGAGATTACGACGGAAGAATTGATGCATTATATAAAAGGACCAGACTTTCCGACAGGGGCAATTGTAGTAAATCAAAAGGAACTGCTCTCTATTTATGAGAATGGAAGCGGAAAAATTAAGCTTCGAGGAAAGATAGAGATTGAAAAAGGGAAAAAACGTGGTGAGAAAGATAGATTAGTTATTAGTGAGATTCCCTATACTATGGTCGGAGCTAATATTTCTAAATTTATATCAGATATTTTTAATCTAATTGAGACAAAGCAGACAACAGATATTATCGATGTGTCAAATGAGTCTTCCAAAGAAGGAATGAGAATTGTATTAGAACTTCGAAAAAATGCGGATATAGAACGATTAGAGAAGCTACTATATAAAAAGACAAAATTAGAGGATACATTTGGTGTGAATATGCTTGCCATTGTAAATGGAAGACCAGAAACGTTAAGTTTGAGACAGATTATTTCTCATCATTTAGAATTCCAGTATGATATTCAAAGAAGAAAATATGAAAATTTATTGCAAAAAGCGAATGAGCAAAGAGAAATAAAGGAAGGATTAATTCGAGCTTGCGATAGTATTGACTTAATTATTGAGATTATACGAGGCAGTAAAAATCTTGCTCAAGTAAAAAAATGTCTAGTCGAAGGCGATACACAAAATATTAAGTTTAAGACGAAAAAATCAGAAAAAGAAGCGAGTAAGCTTCGCTTTAGTCAAAGACAGGCGACGGCAATTTTAGAACTTCGCTTGTCAAAGCTAATCGGATTAGAGATTCTCACGCTAAAGAAGGAATACGAAGAGCTATTAAAAAAAATTGGGCAGTATGAGGAAATTTTATCGAAAAAATCTGCGATGAACCGTGTTATCATAAGGGAGTTAGATAAAATTAATAAAGAATATGGCTTTAAGAGAAAGACTGCACTAGAAAATGGAGAAAAAATTGTCTTAGAGGAAATTCCAATTGAGGAGCAAAATATTGTCTTTTTAATGGACCGATTTGGATATTCTAAGGCAGTTGATATGGCAACTTATGATAGAAATAAGGAGGCAATCGAGAAGGAATATAAGTATCAAATTTTTTGTACAAATCTTGATAAAATTGGCGTCTTTACAGATAATGGCATGATGCATACAGTAAAAATGATAGATGTTCCAATTGGAAGATTTCGAGAAAAGGGGATTTTGCTTGACCATCTTTGTAATTATGATAGTGCAAGTGAAAATATTTTATCTCTTATACCACTCGTGAACTTAGATGAGAGTGAGTTTCTTTTTGTGACGAAAAAGGCGTTTGTTAAAATTGTTGATGCCATAGAGTTTGATGTTGTAAAAAGGACAATAGCGGCGACAAAACTTAGTGAAGATGATAGATTAGTTATGGTCAAAAAATTAGATAGACCGATTGAGAGTACAGACCAGATTGTTTTGCAGACAGATGGTGGATATTTCTTAAAATTTAAAATGGAAGAAATTACGAAAAAGAAAAAGGCGGCAATTGGAATTCGCGCAATGAAGCTCTCAGGAGATGACGAAATACGTATAGTATATTTACCGCAGATGGATGGCATTGAGACGACTATGTATAAGGAAAAGGAACTAGTTTTTGCCAAATTAAAAGAAAATAGCAAAGATGCGAAGGGAACAAAGATAAGAAGATAAATATAATGCCTGCGCTGGCATTGTTATAGATAAAGGAGGAGAGCGAATGAAAGTTACGTATATTTCTCACAGTGGGTTTTTGATTGAGATGGAGAAAGTAAATCTTTTATTTGATTATTTTAAGGGAGAAATTCCTAAAATGGAGAGGGAGAAACCGCTTTATGTATTTTCTTCTCACTCTCATCACGATCATTTTAATCCCGTTATTTTTGATTTAGCGAAGGAATATGATAATATTATTTATATTTTGTCAGATGATATAAAAGCTCCAAAGGGATTGGATTATATTTTGATGTCTCCTTATGAGGAAAAATGTATAGAAAATATAAAAGTAAAAACGATGAAATCTACAGATATTGGTGTGGCATTCCTGATTGAGGCGGAGGGAAAGACTATCTATCACGCTGGGGATTTACACTGGTGGCATTGGATTGGAGAACCTGATGAAGATAATGTTTTGATGGAAAAAGCGTATAAGAAAGAGCTAGAACTTTTAAAAGGAAAACATATCGATATCGCATTTTTAGTTTTAGACCCAAGACAAGAAGCAGCTTTTGATATGGGAATAGATTCTTTTCTTAGAGTAATGAATGTAGAGACTGTCTTTCCTATGCACTGTTGGGACGATTATTCTGTGATTCCATCTTATAAGAACTCTAAAAAAGGAGAAGAATTTAGGGAGAAGATTGTAGATATTACAAGAGAGGGAGAAATCTTTCTTATATAAGAATTCAGTAATATGAGAAAGAGAAAGGAAAAGAAAAGAAAAAATGGAAATAGAAAGAAAATTTTTAGTAAAGCAATTGCCAGATAATTTAGAAAATTACGAGGCGAGACAAATTGAGCAGGCATATCTTTGTACAAGTCCTGTTGTTCGAATTAGAAAAAAAGATGAAGATTATATTTTGACTTATAAATCTAGTGGGATGTTAGAACGAATGGAGGAAGAGATGCCTCTTACAAAGGAAAGTTATGAGCATTTAAGGGAAAAGGCAGATGGAAATATTATTACGAAAATTCGCTATCTTATCCCGGAGGAAAATGGTCTTTTAATAGAACTTGACTGCTTTTTAGGAGTGTTTGAGGGATTTGTAATGGCAGAAGTAGAGTTTGAGAGTATAGAACAGGCGAGAGCATATAATGCTCCAGAATGGTTTTTAGAAGAAGTGACTTATGATAAAAACTGTCATAATAGTAATCTAAGCAAAATGAGTGAACAAGAGATAGGCGAGTTTTTAGAACGATATACGTGTAAAGAGTCTTGGAGCTATTAATTGTGAATAAATGGTGATATGCCATTCTATTCTTGATTCGTAGATATTATTTATGCTATACTAGACAGTAAATTAATATACATGTTTTTTTAGGTATCACTATGAATGAAAAGAAAGATAGGAGGAAGTATTTTGAAAAAAGTATATGTATTTTTAGCGAATGGATTTGAAGAGATAGAGGGACTTACTGTTGTAGATTTACTAAGAAGAGCTGGAATTTGTCTTACTACAGTATCCATTCATGATACAAAGCAGGTTATGGGTGCTCATAAGATTGAAGTAAAGGCAGATATTCTTCTTGATGAGATGGAAAAAGACGCAGCAGATGCGATTGTTTTGCCAGGAGGAATGCCAGGTATGACAAATTTAAAAGAAAACGAGATTGTAAAAGAGATGATTCTCTCCTACGAGAAACAGGGAAAATTAATTGCGGCAGTTTGTGCATCCCCATCTATTTTTAGTGAACTTGGTTTATTAGATGGAAAAAATGCGACAAGTTATCCTTCCTTTGAGGAAAATTTAGTTGCTCACGGTGCTATTTATAGCAAAGATACCGTAGTTAGAGATGGAAATATTATTACAAGCCGTGGTCTTGGAACGAGTATTGATTTTTCATTAAGCATTATTTCTTATTTGTTAGATGAAGATAAGGCAAATGAGATTGCAGAAAGTATTGTTTATAATAGATAGCAGAGAGGTTTAAAATGGAGACAGAGCAACAAAAGATTGGAGTTATAGATCAGTTTATTTTAGCAGTTTTTAAGCCGAAAGAATATAAAAAATTAATATCGCTAAAAACTGGAAAAGTTATACTATATACACTCCTGATGGGAATTGTCTTGACTGTAATGAGTTATGTTATCCCATCTGTTGGATGGCTTTTAAGCTATCGTGGCTTTTCGGGATTTATTGAAGAACAGATTCCAAAATTTACTTTTCAAAATGGACAATTCGATATGGAAAGTGAGATTATAATAAAGCAAGAGGGAGTAAGTCAGATTATTGTCGATACATCTAAGGATAATGTGTCAAAAAAAGATTTGGAAGAGAATTATATCCAGCAAGTATTAGTCAGCAAAAATAATATGATTGTTTCTTCTATGAATACGACAAGTGAGATAGAGTTTAAGAATTTAAAAAATGTCCGTTTTACGAAGGAATCATTAGTAAAACTCATTCCTGTCTTTTACATTAGTTTAGTTGTTGCACTTGTGATGCAGTTTGTCATAGTTTTATTGCAATATGTTTTTTCTGCATTTATGTATGGATTAATTGCTATGTTTTATACAAGTATGGAGGGGAAAAATATCTCTCTTGGAAATGCGATAAAAGCAGCAATCTATGCAAAAACATTTGCAGCAGTATTTGGGGCATTTAATACTGTTATGGGAACTTTTATTTCATCTAGTATATGGGGATTTTTATCAATGTTTATTACGATGCTGCTTCTTCTTATGGGGATTCGTTCTGCTGATAAAGATAATCCAAAGCAATTATTGCAATAAAAAGTAATAATGGTATTAGAGGATAAAGAATGAAAATTCTTTGTTTCAACGGACAGAGTAAGAAGTAAAAAACTTTGGTTATGAGAGCAAGAGGAAATAAATATGGGAAAAGTAATTTTAGCCACTGGTGGAAGCCGAAGTGGAAAAAGTGTATTGGCAGAAAAAAAGGCACAACAGCTCGGAGAGGGTAGTGTTCTTTATATTGCCACAGCGATTCCGACAGATGATGATATGAGAGAGAGAATTCGCATCCATAAGGAGAGAAGAAATCCTCAATGGGAAACGTATGAGGGATATCGAAATTTGGATAAGGTAGTTAGGAAGACAGATAAGCAAGTAATTTTGTTAGATTGTCTGACGGTTCTTATTACAAATATTTTATTTGAAGATTTAGATAGAGATTTTGATAAGATTAGCAAAGATGAGATTCATAAATTGGAGAAGGAATGTATAGAGGAAACACTAAAGATTGCCAAAGCAGCAAAGGAAAGCAATAAGACGATAATTGCAGTGACAAATGAAGTGGGAATGTCGATTGTGCCAGCATACCGACTTGGAAGAATTTTTAGTGATATTACAGGAAAAGTAAATCAAGCATTTTCCAATATAAGTGATGAGGTTTATATGAGTGTGAGTGGCATTTCACTTATGATAAAGCCGAAATTACAGACAGTGAGTGATATGGCATAAAGGGGAGTAAAAATGGGAGAGAGGAAGAAAAAAAGGTTTATCTGGTTAGATGAGCTAAGAGGAGTAGCTTTGATTAGTATGCTTATTTATCATATTATTTTTCAAAGTACCATTGTTGGATGTGCAAGAACAGATATTTTATATCTACCTGTCTCCATATTTTTTCAGCTTGTAGCACAGATTTTATTTATATCCATTGCTGGCATTTCTTCCTATATGAGTCGTAATAATTTAAGACGTGGAATAAAAATTTTGACTTGTGCAATTGTAATTACAGTGGTAACATATGTTGTAATGCCAGAAAATAGAATTTTTTTTGGAATTTTACATTTTTTGGGAGTTATAATAATATTATATTGGCTTGTTTTGAATAAATTGACTTTTTTGCCAACAATACCAATGATTGGAATAAACGCAGTTTTATTTTTTATTTTACATTTAACAAAAATTGGAGATAGGATTTTTATACTTTTACAAAATCTTTTTAAAAATTTAATACATCAAAAATGGCTCTGTTTTTTTGGACTCCCAGATAAGGATTTTATATCTTCAGATTATTTTCCAATTTTTCCATGGATTTTTTTATTTTTATTTGGAGTGTTTTTGGGAAAATATATAAAAGAAAATGAGAGAAAATTTTTGACAGATAGGAAACCAATTTTTTTACTTTCTTTTATAGGAAGACATACATTATTTATCTATATGATACATATACCAATTATATGGATAATATTGTTTCCTATAAAAATCTTTGTCAAGTGATGAGGCAATCAGAACTTTATTTATGGTTGCCTATAACATTAGGTATGTCAGTTTGGAATAAAAGTTTTATGAGAAGTGATAGATGGAAAGGAGTATACATAGGGGTGGAGGAAAAGAAAAAGGGAAATCTACTTTTAGATGATAAAGATATTGAAGAAATCTTAAAAGAAGAAAAAGAGGAGAAAAAAAGGAGAAAAGGGATTATTGGAACAATTCTCACCGTTATTATATTAAGTATTTGCGTGGGTGGTTTTTGCTTTAGTGCCTACACGCTTTATGGATATTATAGAACGTATAAAGATGGAGAAGACGAATATGAAAAACTCCGTTCTTATATTCAGGAGGATGAAGGTAGTGACGCTCAGGCTAATAAAGAAGAAAATTCAAATAGTAAAAAAAAGAAAAAAACAGATAGTTTTCAAGCTCCAAAGGTAGATTTTGATGAGTTAAAGGATATCAATCCAGATATTATCGGGTGGATTAAAGTGCAGGGAACGGTCATTAATTATCCGATAGTACAAGGAGAAGATAATACATACTATCTAAAGAAAACATTTGAAAGACAATCAAATTATAGCGGTGCAATTTTTATGGACTACTTAAATAATCCTGATTTTTCTTCAGATAATACAGTTTTGTATGGGCATAATTTAAAAACTGGAGAGATGTTTGGAGGACTTCAAAAATACGAGAAAAAAGATTATTTAAAAGATCATAAATATATTTGGATTATTACACCAGAGTATGATAAAAAATACGAGATTTTTGCATCTTATAAGACGGATGAGAGAAGTGAGGTCTATACATTAGAGTTTAATAGTTTTGGCGATATGGATAGTTATTTCCGTTTGGCTAAGGAGTATTCTTATTTTTCATCGGATAGCATTTTGATTCAAGATGATAAAATATTGACATTATCTACTTGTGTTTCAGAATCAGAAGAGAGACGAAGAGTAGTACAGGCGAAATTAGTAAAGAGTGAAAAACATAAAGACTAAGAGATACAAAGCATTAAAAATTTTAATATAACAAAGAAAGGAAGGTGATAGAAATTGGAGCATAAATGGTTAGAGGGAAATAAAAAGCATATATGCATCATTATTATTCTATCCCTTTTTTTTGAGTTTTTCATAGAAACTTGCAGATTACATTCTATAAAACAGGGAATTTTATTTTTACGTAACTCTTCATGGCATTTCTTTTATAACTGTTTTCTTATTTTTGTTACTTTATCGATAATTTTTCTCGTTACGAGAAAAGTATTTGCTTATGTGTTGATTTCTTCTTTCTGGATTTTAATTGGAATTGTAAATGGTGTGATTTTAATATATAGAAAAACTCCTTTTACAGCTGTAGATATTACGCTTGTAAAATCGACTCTTCCAGTAATTAATCATTATTTAGAAATCTGGCAAATCATTGCAATTTTAATTTTGCTTGTGCTTATTATTATAGGGCTTGTCTGTCTTTTTTTATACGGACCAGTGGAGAAAAATAAAAATACAAAGCGAAATATTATTTTATTTTTAGTAGTAATAGCATGTCTTGTGGGAGTGACAAATTATGGGTACAAGACAGAGAAGATAGATAAAAGATTTAGTAATCTTCAGCTTGCCTATCGAGATTTTGGAGTTCCATATTGTTTTACAGTAACTATGCTAGAAAATGGTATTTCTCAGCCATCTAGGTACTCGAAAAAAGAGATGAAGTCGATTAAAAAAGAGGTATCAAAAAGGATAGAGAAAACTTCCAAAAAAGAAGCTAAAAAAGATACGAATGTCATTATTGTTCAGCTAGAATCCTTCTTTGACTTAACAGCAGTGAAAAATATATCGCTTAGCGAAGATCCAATTCCAAATTTTAGAAAGTATATGAAGGAATATAGCAGTGGATATTTAAAAATGCCAGTTTACGGTGCGGGGACAATTAACTCTGAGTTTGAAGTGCTTACAGGATTAAATATTAATTATTTTGGTCCGGGAGAGTATCCATATAAGACAATTTTACAAAAGAAAGCTTGCGAGACCATTGCAACAAATTTAAAGGAAAATGGTTATAAGACGCATGTCATTCACAATAATAATGCTTCTTTCTATGACAGAGATAAGACATTCCCAAATCTTGGAATTGACGAATTTACGCCGATAGAACTTATAGATGTGAAGAAAACTTCTTCTCTTGGATGGGCAAAAGATGAGGTACTTACAGGTGAGATTATAGATATTTTAAAATCAAGCAAAGAGAAAGATTTTATTTATGCCATCTCCGTAGAGGGACATGGAGATTACACTACAGCGCCAATCGAAAATCCACAAATTACCGTATCAGGCTGTGAGGACGAGAAAAAACAAAATCAATTTACAGATTATGCGAATAAAATTTATGAGATGGATAAATTTATTAAACAACTGATTGAGGCGGTAAAAGAGTACGGAGAAGACACCGTAATTGTATTTTTTGGAGACCATTTACCTAGTCTTGAGATTAGCAATAAAGATTTAACTTATGAATCTAAGTTTTGGACTAATTATTTTATCTGGGATAATATTGGGTTAAAAAGAGAGGAAAAGACAATGGAGGCATACCAGCTTAGCTCGTATGTTCTTGAGAAATTAAATATTACAACTGGATTTTTGAATCAATTTCATCAGACAATGAAAGACGAGGAAGATTATAGAAAAAAATTAAAGCTCGTAGAGTATGACTTATTGTATGGACATAATTATATAAATAAGGGAAAAAATCTTTACGAGGCGACGAAGATGGAATTTGGCGTAAAAGATATTACGCTAGATCGTATACAGTTTTGGAGGGATACGGTTGTCATAAAGGGAGATAATTTTACCCAGTATAGCAAAGTTACAGTGAATGGAGCAAGACAAAAAACAAAATTTATAGATAGCCATACATTAGAGATAGAAAGTTCAGCATTTTTGAAAAAAGATGGAACGGTGATTAGGGTTGACCAGGTAAATAAGACACGAGAATATGAATCTCTTCGCTCATCGAAAGAATATATTTTTTATAATAGTTTGCCTGCTAAAATTATGCTAAAGCAAGAAAAAGAGGAAAATTAATATTCCAGTAGTTTCCATTATAATTAAGAAAAAATTTGTAAATAATATAACCAAGATAACAAAGAAAGAAAAAAGCACGTGCAAAATGTTTTTGTTATCTAGAAGAAATTTATTACAAAAGGTAATGGAGGTTACGATTATGGCAAGCAATACAAGTGGATCAAATGGCAACCGTATAGAAGTACCACAGGCAAAAGAAGCGATGAAACGTTTTAAAATGGAAGTTGCATCAGAGCTTGGTGTAAATTTAAAAGATGGCTATAATGGAGATTTAACTAGCAAAGAAAATGGTTCTGTAGGCGGCGAGATGGTTCGTAGAATGATTAAGCAGCAAGAAGAACAGATGGCTGGGAAATAACCAAAAGTCGAAAAAGGAACAAAAGAGGCGGGAATAAGAAAAAAAGTCAAAAAATATTAGGATGATTTTCATTATCCTGCCAAAATTTCGAGGAGACTATCAAAGACATAAACTTTATGTTTGCGATAGTCTCTTTTTATGATATAATAAAATTTATTATGAAAACTCCTAATGCCATAAGGCAATCGAGGTTTCATTTATCGCAATATCTGCAAGGCGGGTATATTAGTTTATAGTAAAAAGAATGGAGTGAAGATATGTATACAGACATGTATGATGTCAAAAAAGTAGAGCATTTAAAAGAAATGAATGCAGACGGATATATTTTAAAGCATAAAAAGACGGGAGC
This sequence comes from Lachnospiraceae bacterium, assembly GCA_051880475.1. Classification (GTDB taxonomy): domain Bacteria; phylum Bacillota; class Clostridia; order Lachnospirales; family Lachnospiraceae; genus JAUUSJ01. The sequence continues at coordinate 23,483 of JBJEOA010000054.1, forward strand.
GAATATTGTTTTTGTAAAAAATGAAGATGAAAATAGAGTATTTACAATAGGATTTAGAACTCCACCAAAAGATGATTCTGGTTTGCCACATATTTTGGAACATTCTGTTTTATGTGGTTCAGATAAATATCCACTAAAAGACCCATTTGTGGAATTAGTGAAAGGAAGTTTAAATACATTTTTAAATGCGATGACTTATTCGGATAAGACGGTTTATCCAATTGCAAGTTATAACGAGAAAGATTTCCATAATATGATGGATGTATATTTGGATGCTGTGTTTTTTCCAAATATTTATAAAAAGCAAGAAATCTTTAGACAAGAAGGCTGGCATTATGAGATAGAAAAAGAAGACGATGAATTTGTATATAATGGTGTTGTATATAACGAGATGAAGGGTGTGTTCTCCTCACCGGAGGAACTTTTAATGCGCATGATTCAAAAATCCCTTTTAAAAGATACGTGCTATCAGTATGAATCTGGAGGTGACCCAGAGTATATTACTGATTTAACTTATGAAGATTTTATTGCATTTCACAGCAAATATTATCATCCTTCCAATAGCTATATTTATTTTTATGGAGATTTGGATTTGGAGGAGGAGCTTGCTTATCTTGATAGAGAGTATTTAAGCCGTTTTGAGAAGAAAGAAATAGATTCAACGATTGCCTTGCAAAAGCCATATGAAGAGCCAATTCGCATCGAGGAGTATTATTCTGTGACAGATAGTGAGCAAGAGGATGAAGAAAAAGTATTTTTTAGCTATAATACAGTGATTGATACGAGTCTAAACCGTGAATTATATGTGGCGTTCCAAGTATTAGAGTATGTGCTTCTTAGTATGCCAGGTGCTCCAATAAAAAAAGCGTTAGTGGATGCTGGAATTGGACAGGATGTATTTAGTTCTTATGATAATGGAATTTTGCAGCCAACTTTTTCTATTGTCGCAAAAAATGCGAAAAAAGAGCAGGAGGCAGAATTTATTTCTATCATTGAGAAAACATTAGAAGATATTATTAAAAATGGGATTGGCGAGAGAGTTCTTCGTGCTGCGTTCAACCGCTTAGAATTCAAATATAAAGAAGCAAATTTTGGTCGCTATCCAAAAGGACTTGTGTATGGACTTCAAATGTTTGACAGCTGGCTTTATGATGAGGAGAGCCCATTTTATCATGTTATCACAGAAGATACGTTTGAATTTTTAAAATCTCAGATTACAACAGGATATTTCGAAAAGTTAGTGGAGAAATACTTATACAAAAATAATCATAAATCAATTGTTGTGATTCTTCCAAAAGTGGGACTCACTGCTCAGTTAGATAAGATAGCGAGAGAAAAGCTTAAAAAATATAAAGAAAGTTTATCGAAAGAAGAAATTATAGAAAAGATAGAAGAAACAAAGGCTCTAAAGGTTTTCCAAGATACGCCTTCGACCAAGGAAGAATTAGAAAAAATCCCACTTCTTACCATTGATGATATTGAGAAAAAGGCCGACAAATTTTATAATAAAAAAATTATGGTAGCGGGGATTCCTGTCATTTATCATCCTATCTTTACAAATGGAATTGTCTATTTAAGATTTAGTTTTGATATGAAAAAACTTCCATTAAAATATTTACCATATGCAGTTATGCTCACAGTAATGTATAAGGAAGTGGATACAAAAGAATATAGTTATCGTGAATTAGCCTCTGAGATTAATCTTTGTACAGGCGGAATTGGATTTGATATCCTTGCCCTTCCAAGCTATAGAGAGAACGAGGAATATATCTCTCTTTTTGAGGTAAAGGCAAAATGTTTAGAAAATCAAGTAAAAGAAGTATTTGAGCTTGCAAGAGAGATTATGTGGAATTCAAATTTAGACGACAAAAAACGTTTAAAAGAGTTAATTACAGAATTAAAAATCCAAATGCAGGCAAAGGCACAGTCCTCTGGTCATGCGGTCAGTGTAAATCGAGCATTATCTTATGTTGATTCTTGTTCAGCATATAAGGAGTTGATAGAGGGCGTTAGTTTCTACGAGTGGATTGTAGAGATGGAAAAGAATTTTGATGAAAAGAAGGACGAAATAGTAGAAAATATGAAACAAGTTCGCACCTGGATTTTCTCAAAAGAAAATTTGATTATGAGTATGACATCAAGTGAAGAGCCAAACGAAGAAATGGAAATGTATGTGGATGAGTTTGTGAATGAGCTAGAAAAAAATGGAGCGAAAAATAAACTTCCACTTAACGTTGAAATTCCAAAGGAAGAAATTAAAAATGAGGCGTTTTTGACATCAGGAAAGGTACAGTATGTGGGACTCGCTGGAAATTTTGCTAAGAAGGGATTTTCTTATACAGGTGCTCTTAAAGTTTTACAAGTCATTTTCTCCTATGAGTATTTATGGCTTAATATTAGAGTAAAGGGTGGTGCATACGGTGCAATGTGTGGATTTGGAAGAAATGGTGCAGCTTATTTTGCTTCCTACCGTGACCCAAATTTAATGGAGACATATGAGATTTATAAAAACGCACCGCAGTTTGTCGAAAATTTTAATGTAGATGAGCGTGATATGACGAAATATATAATCGGTGCGATTAGCAATATGGATATTCCTCTTGAGCCAGAGGGAAAGGGAAATCGCTCTTACTCAGCTTACTTAATAGGAATGACGCAAGAAGATGTGCAAAAAGAAAGAGATGAGCTTTTATCTACAAATCAAGAGAACATCCGTGCACTTGCTCCTCTTATTCAGGCAGTCGTTGATTTTGGCGCAATTTGCACTGTAGGAAGCGAGTCAAAAATTGAGAGTGAGAAAAATACGTTTAAGGAGATTAGAAATATATTTTAAAATTCTAAATGAAAGTTTATACCTAATAAATAAATACACTTTCGTTTGAGATGCTGCATATGAAGATAAATGAATTTAGCTGAGAGGAGAATTTATGAGAGATATTTTTAAATCTGGTTTTGTAACTTTAATTGGACGACCAAATGTGGGAAAATCAACGTTGATGAATCGCTTGATTGGTCAAAAAATTTCTATTACATCGAATAAGCCACAGACTACGAGAAATAGAATTCAGACTGTTTATACAAACGAGGAAGGACAAATCATTTTTTTGGATACGCCTGGAATTAACAAGGCAAAAAATAAACTGGGAAATTATATGTTAAACGTAGCTGAGAGGACATTGAATGAGGTTGATGTCATTTTATGGCTTGTAGAGCCAACGACATTTATCGGTGGCGGTGAGCGATATATTATAGAAAAGCTTAGCAAAGTGAAAACTCCAATTATTTTAATTATTAATAAAATTGACACTGTTGAGGAAGAGGAAATTGTAAAAGCGATTATGACATATAAAGATGTATGTGAGTTTGCTGAAATTATACCAGTTTCTGCGAAAACAGGAAAGAACACAGATGAGATTATCAAATGTATTTTTAAATATTTAGATGAGGGTCCTCAGTTTTATGATGAAGATACCATCACAGATCAGCCAGAAAGACAGATTGTGGCGGAGCTGATTCGAGAAAAAGCATTAAGACTTTTAAGTCAAGAGATTCCACATGGAATTGCTGTTGTCATTGACTCTATGAAAGAGAGGAAAAAGGGAAACCTTATTGATATTGACGCAACCATTATTTGTGAGAAAGATACTCATAAGGGAATTATTATCGGAAAACAAGGTTCCATGCTCAAAAAAATTGGTTCTAATGCCAGAATTGAGATGGAGAATCTTCTCGACGCAAAAGTGAATTTACAGCTTTGGGTAAAGGTGAAAAAGGATTGGAGAGATAGTGACTATTTACTCAAAAATTATGGATATGATCAAAATGAGTGGTAAACAGATACGTCTGTTTTTGCAGGCATCACTATAGGAGGGAAGTAAATGCGAGGAGAGATAAAAGTAACGGGGATGGTACTTTCCTCCATGCCGATTGGAGATTATGATAAGAGGATTGTACTTCTCACAAAAGAGAGAGGAAAAATTACCTCTTTTGTAAAAGGGGCTAGAAAACCGAATAGTCCACTTTTAGCAGCTGCAAATCCTATGTCGTTTGGAGAGTTTGTTCTCTATGAGGGACGAACATCTTACCAAGTAAAATCCTCCCATATTAGTGAATATTTTCCGACACTTAGAAATGATTTAGAATTACTTTACTATGGATTTTATGTTCTTGAGATGGCAGAGTATTTTACAGAAGAAAACACAGATGAGCATGATACATTAAAACTTTTATATCAGACACTTCGTATTCTTCAAAAAAATACGATACCAAAAGAATTAATTCGAAGAGTGTATGAGGTAAAGCTTTTATCCTACCAAGGACTTGGAATACAAGTATTTTCTTGTATTCACTGCGGAAGTAAACAGGTAAGGTATTTTCAGGCAAAAGCGGGAGGGTGTTATTGCGAGGAGTGCAGACCAGACCGCTCTGTATTAAAGACAACAGAACTTGAAAACGATGTTTTGTACACTCTTCAGTATATTTTGACAAGCTCTGTGGAAAAACTTTATACGTTTCGGGTTTCACAAACGGTACAAAAAAAGCTTGATGAGATTTTGACACTTTTTTTAAAATTCCACGTTGATAGGGAGTTTCAATCTGAGTCATTTTTAAGTTTCCTACCCTTTGAGGCATAACCAAGGAATTTTACAGTAAAATGTAAAAATAGGTATTGAAAAAAGAGAAGGTACAAGTTAAAATAAGTAGCGATATATTTTTTGTAAATAGATATACCTGCCTTGCAGGCTATATGCTATCTGAAAATCTACTTTATAAAGATTTTTAGAAAAAAACAAGTGGAAAAGAGGTAAAACGAATGGAAAAGACAATGGAAAAAATTGTATCTCTTGCGAAAGCGAGAGGATTTGTATATCCAGGTTCTGAAATTTATGGTGGTCTTGCCAATACATGGGATTATGGAAACTTGGGTGTTGAGCTTAAGAATAATGTAAAAAAAGCATGGTGGCAAAAATTCATTCAGGAGAGTCCATATAATGTAGGTGTGGACTGTGCTATCTTAATGAATCCTCAGACATGGGTGGCATCTGGACATCTTGGAGGATTTTCTGACCCACTTATGGACTGTAAAGAATGTCACGAGAGATTTCGTGCAGATAATATTATTGAAGATTATGCAAAGGAAAATGGGATTGAGTTAGATAGCTCTATCGATGGATGGAGTGCAGAGCAGATGAAAGCTTTTATCGATGAACATAATATTCCTTGCCCAACTTGTGGAAAACATAATTTTACAGATATTAGACAGTTTAACTTAATGTTCAAGACTTTCCAGGGTGTAACAGAAGATGCTAAAAATACCGTTTATTTAAGACCTGAGACAGCACAGGGTATTTTTGTCAACTTTAAAAATGTACAAAGAACATCTAGAAAGAAAATTCCATTTGGAATTGGACAGATTGGTAAATCTTTCAGAAATGAAATTACACCTGGCAACTTTACATTTAGAACAAGAGAGTTTGAGCAGATGGAGCTTGAATTCTTCTGTGAGCCAGACACAGACCTTGAGTGGTTTGCATACTGGAAAGAGTTCTGTATTAATTGGTTAAAATCTCTTGGAATCAAAGAAGAAGAGATGAGAATTCGTGACCATGATCCAGAAGAGTTAGCTTTTTACTCTAAAGCTACATCTGATATTGAATTTATGTTCCCATTTGGTTGGGGCGAGCTTTGGGGAATTGCTGACCGTACAGATTATGACTTAACACAACATCAAAATACATCTGGACAAGATATGTCTTATTTTGATGATCAAAAGAAGGTAAAATATGTGCCATACGTTATCGAGCCATCACTTGGAGCTGACCGTGTTACCCTTGCTTTCTTATGTGCTGCTTATGATGAGGAGGAGATTAAAGAAGGAGACGTTCGTACTGTCCTTCATTTCCACCCTGCCATCGCCCCTGTTAAAGTAGGCGTACTTCCACTTTCTAAGAAATTAGGAGAGGGAGCAGAGGAAGTTTACCAGATGCTTTCTAAGAAATGGAATTGTGAATATGACGATCGCGGAAATATCGGAAAACGTTATAGAAGACAAGATGAAATTGGAACTCCTTTCTGTGTGACATATGATTTTGACTCTGTAGAAGATGGTATGGTTACTGTAAGAGAGAGAGATACAATGGAACAAGAGCGAGTTGCAATTAAGGACTTGACACATTACTTAGCTAAGAGATTGGCATTTTAATTAAATAATACAATACTCTCAAAAAATAGATAGGCCATTGTAGTCTATCTATTTTTTATAATAGCTGGTACTTTTTTGTCTGACTTTACACAAAGGTCAATTCGTAAAAAAGTCTGTTATAAAACGGACAAAACTGCGGAAAGTAAAGTTTTTTGGCTGCTATTTTTGATATGAAAGCAAATCTTTCTCTTATTGAAAAGAAAATTTCATTAATTGTATCAAAAAACAAGAAAAGTATACTGTATACATTTTGGAAAAGACTAGCATTTTTTTGTCAATATGCTATACTAAAATCAACGAACAGGATGTGCGTTTTTAAGGTTGCGCTATTTTGTTACGTAAATGTATGAGATACAATCATACGAAACAAATTATCGTTACAAGGATTAAGGATTACTTTGTGACAGACGAACGATTATTTAGGAGGGAATAAACCAATGGCAAAATGGGTATATTTATTCACTGAAGGCGATGCTACAATGAGAAACCTTCTTGGTGGTAAAGGTGCTAACTTGGCAGAAATGACAAATCTTGGTCTTCCAGTACCACAGGGCTTCACAATTACAACTGAGGCTTGTACACAGTACTATGAAGACGGAAAAGTGATCAACGATGAGATTACAGCTCAGATTATGGAGCATATCGAGAAAATGGAAGAAATCACAGGAAAGAAATTCGGTGATAAAGAAAATCCACTTCTCGTTTCCGTACGTTCTGGTGCTAGAGCTTCTATGCCAGGTATGATGGATACAATCTTAAATCTTGGTCTAAATGAAGAAGTAGTAGAAGTGTTATCAGCAAAATCTGGTAACCCACGTTGGGCATGGGATTGCTATAGAAGATTTATCCAGATGTTCTCTGACGTAGTTATGGAAGTTGGTAAAAAATATTTCGAAGAGTTAATCGACAAAATGAAAGCTGAAAAAGGCGTTACACAGGACGTTGAGTTAACAGCTGAAGATTTAAAAGAATTAGCTTCTCAGTTTAAAGCTGAGTACAAAGAAAAAATTGGAAAAGACTTCCCAGTTGATCCTAAGGAGCAGTTAATGGAAGCCATTAAAGCTGTATTCCGTTCATGGGATAACCCAAGAGCTAATGTATATCGTCGTGACAACGATATCCCTTATTCATGGGGTACTGCTGTAAACGTACAGATGATGGCATTTGGTAATATGGGTGAAACATCAGGTACTGGTGTTGCATTTACTCGTGACCCTGCTACAGGTGAAAAACATCTTATGGGTGAGTTCTTAATGAACGCTCAAGGTGAGGACGTAGTTGCTGGTGTTCGTACACCACAAAAGATTGATCAGTTAAAAGAAGTTATGCCAGAAGTTTACGAGCAATTCGTAGGAATCTGCAATACTTTGGAAAATCATTACAGAGATATGCAGGATATGGAGTTCACAATCGAAGATAAGAAACTCTATATGTTACAGACACGTAATGGTAAGAGAACAGCTCAGGCTGCATTAAAGATTGCTTGTGATTTAGTTGATGAGGGAATGATCACAGAAGAAAAAGCAGTAGCAATGATCGATCCTAGAAACTTAGATACATTATTACATCCACAGTTTGATGCAAGTGCATTAAAGGCTGCTACTCCAATCGCTAAAGCACTTGGAGCATCTCCAGGAGCTGCTTGTGGTAAGATTGTATTTACAGCTGACGACGCAAAAGCATGGGCTGCAAGAGGAGAAAAAGTTGTACTTGTTCGTCTTGAGACATCTCCAGAAGATATCGAGGGTATGAAAGCTGCTCAGGGTATCTTAACAGTTCGTGGTGGTATGACATCTCACGCTGCTGTAGTTGCTCGTGGTATGGGTACATGCTGTGTATCTGGATGTGGCGATATCGCTATGGATGAAGAGAATAAGAAATTTACTCTTGCTGGAAAAGAATATCATGAGGGAGATGAAATCTCTATCGATGGTTCTACAGGTAATATCTACGATGGAATTATCCCTACAGTAGATGCTACAATCGCTGGTGAGTTCGGAAGAATTATGGATTGGGCTGACAAGTATAGAGTATTAAAAGTTAGAACAAACGCTGATACACCTGCTGACGCTAAGAAAGCTCGTGAATTAGGTGCTGAGGGTATCGGACTTTGCCGTACAGAGCATATGTTCTTTGAAGGCGATAGAATCGATGCATTCCGTGAGATGATTTGTGCTGACACAGTAGAAGAAAGAGAAGCTGCATTAGAGAAGATTCTTCCAGTACAGCAGGCAGACTTCGAGGGATTATTTGAAGCTTTGGAAGGTAACCCAGTTACAATCCGTTTCTTAGACCCACCATTACATGAGTTCGTTCCTACAGAGCCAGAAGATGTTAAGAAACTTGCAGACGCTCAGGGTAAAACAGTAGAGCAGATTCAGACAATCATTGATTCCTTACATGAGTTCAACCCTATGATGGGACATCGTGGATGCCGTCTTGCTGTTACTTACCCAGAAATCGCTGTTATGCAGACAAAAGCTGTTATCCGTGCAGCAATTAATGTTCAGAAAGCACACGCTGATTGGAACGTAAAACCTGAGATCATGATTCCATTAGTTGGAGATATCAAAGAGTTAAAATACGTTAAGAAATTTGTTGTTGAGACAGCTGACGCTGAGATCGCAGCAGCAGGTATTGATTTAGAGTACGAAGTTGGTACTATGATCGAGATTCCTAGAGCTGCTCTTACAGCTGATGATATCGCTAAAGAAGCTGACTTCTTCTGCTTCGGTACAAACGACTTAACACAGATGACATACGGATTCTCCCGTGATGATGCTGGTAAGTTCTTAAATGCATACTATGATGCTAAGATCTTTGAGAACGATCCATTTGCTAAACTTGACCAGATTGGTGTTGGTAAGTTAATGGAGACAGCTATCAAATTAGGAAAACCTGTTAACCCTGCACTTCATGTAGGTATCTGTGGAGAGCACGGTGGAGATCCAAGCTCCGTAGAATTCTGCCATAAGATTGGATTAAACTACGTATCTTGCTCACCATTCCGTGTACCTATCGCAAGACTCGCAGCAGCACAGGCAGCTATCTTAAATAAATAGGAAATAGTTGGTATTTGTCAAAAGGAAATGACCATTTCCATCAAAAGGCAAAAAGTCATTTTCACTAGTAAAAACAACAAAAATCAATAAATAATAGAGTAGACCTTGACGAATAGAGTAATCTATCTGTCAAGGTCTATTTTTTACTATAAACATGGAGTTTTTAAATATTGGAAATTTCTATCATCCGTGTTATGCTCTCTTTTTCTTTTTTGTATCTTTTTTTTAGTAATTAATACAAAGATATTTTCTATCGGATTTCATGCAATAATTCTTGCGTTTACAGTTTTTACAAGTTATTTTCTTCTTCGAGTTCTCTTACTCTATTTTCAGAAATTCCAGAGCATAAGGAAATTTCCGCAATAGAAAACTTTCCTAGCTTTATCATTCTAATTGCCGTATTTTCTCTTTCCTCGGCTCTTGCTTCGGCTCTACCCTCGGCTCTACCAGCTTCTCTTGCTTCTTCCTGCTTTACCTGCATATCCTTTTCATAGCTATACTCCATTGTTAACATATTACGCACCTCACTTCCTTTTCGTTTCAGATATTCCACTAAAATCCCATTCTCAATGCAATCATTGATAGCATCTTTAATTGCTGCTTTACTCCCTTTTTTTTGATATTCTCTCACTTTGTCAATAAAAATACTATATTCTTTTAAGACTCGACATTTCTCCAATATCTTATGTGCTTTATTCGAATTGATATTCAATACCTTAACTTTCAACTCCATAGTTTCTTTCCCTTCAGAGTCAAAGAAAGCATCGGATAACAACAATTCCTGTTCTATTGGTGCATTTTTCACACCATTATAAAATACATAAAACTCGGGTGTTGGAATCTTTACAAGCGTTGTTTTATACTTTACATTTTCATCTACTAGCTGTTCATAGGCTCTGCCTGCATACATAAGACATCTCAATGGCATATTGGGATTTACGGTACTTTGATGTTCTCCAAACACAATTACTTTTCCATTCGCTTCAAAAGAGATATCATTTCTAAAATTTTTATATAATATATCATCCACTTTTATTTTATGAATTAATGAAGTATCTTGTAGATTGGCATCATGTAAAGCATTGTACAAGCTCAATAGATTCTCTGTTGCGGTTTCATCACTGTAAAATAAGTCAACAAACATACTATCTTTGTATTCTCTGTTCTCTTTTTCCATTTTATTTTCCTCAATTTTTTATCTTTCTTTTTCGTTTCTAAATTTATTTCTGACTTTTTAATCTACTTTCGTATGATAATTTTTCATCAAGTTCAACTTCCCACTCCATTAATTCATAGAGCTGATATTGTAATAATTGACATAATTCCTCTGTTGTCTTTGTGATTACATCTGTTGAACACACGCACATTTGTGTGTATAATAATATTATAAAATCCAGCAAGGGAGCAAATAAAAATTATTTCTCCCTCACTAAGTTTCAACTAAATATTACAAATCAATTATATCATACGGACTAAATAAAGTGCAAGTCGAGAAAAAAGAAAAGGAAGGTACAAAACTATAATTCAGCGAAATTATTTTAAGGAGTTATTGAGTATTCTGTCTTAGAATTTTCGTGGTATATAAAGAATTCTGAAAAATCAAGATTGGTAATAGGAGTTTTTGTAAAGAGAGATACTGAGATTTATCGGAAGACCATAGAAAGGCACGAGATAATAGAGTTATTTCCACTTGAAATTTTGTCCTTTCATGGAAATGAGAGTTGCTCTATTTCATTAATAGCGTTTTCTTTTTTTCGTGAGAAGAATAAAAGTCAAGCAATAAGGTGAAACTTTATAGTATTAGATATGTATAGAGGGATTAAAGTGAAGTTATTACAATTATAATAACTTTATACATCAAATTTTTGTACATCTTGACTATATAAAAGTTTTATGTTAAAATATAGACAATTGTAAAACCATGTATGACAGCTTATAAAAGGGAGGAATTTAATATGATTTCATGGAACAATTTAGACACACTTACTTCTTATAAAGAACTTTTTGAACTTGAAAAAGTAGATGTTAAGAAGGCTTTATCAGGAGAAGCGGGCGCAGAACGTGTAAAGAAGTATAGTGTGCCAATGGCAGAAAACTTTGTATTTAATTATGGAGCAAAAGCAGTAGATGATAATATATTAGCAGCTCTTGCAAAATTGGCAGAAGAAGCTCAGCTTGTAGAAAAATATGAAGCACTTTATAATGGTGAGTTTATGAATACTGGTGAGAATCGTCGCGTACTTCATCAGCTTGCTCGTGGACAGATGGGTGAAGATGTTATCGAAGATGGTGTTAATAAACGTGAATTTTATGTAAATGTACAGAATAAAGTTGCTGAGTTTGCAAATAAAGTGCATGCTGGAGAAATTACAAATGCAGCGGGAGAAAAATTTACAACTGTAGTACAGATTGGTATTGGCGGAAGTGATCTTGGACCTCGTGCTCTTTATTTAGCACTTGAGAATTGGGCAAAAGTAAATGACACATTAAAAATGAAAGCAGCATTTATTAGTAATGTTGATCCAGATGATGCAGCGGCAGTTTTAAATTCTATCGACATAGAACATTCTATTTTTATCGTTGTCTCAAAATCAGGTACAACTCTTGAGACATTGACAAATGAATCTTTCGTAAGAGATGCTATTACAAAAGCTGGATTAGATGCTTCTAAACATATGATTGCAGTTACAAGTGAGACCTCTCCATTGGCGAAGAGTTCTGATTATCTTGCAGCCTTCTTTATGGACGATTATATTGGAGGACGTTATTCTTCTTCATCAGCAGTTGGAGGAGCAGTATTATCACTTGCATTTGGACCAGAAGTATTTGCTGAGATTCTTAATGGAGCAGCAGAGGAAGATAAAGTTGCTAAAAATAAAGATTTATTAAAGAACCCTGCAATGCTTGACGCATTAATCGGTGTATATGAGCGTAATGTACTTGGATATTTAGATACAGCAGTTCTTCCATATTCTCAGGCATTGAGCCGTTTCCCAGCTCATTTACAGCAGCTTGATATGGAATCTAACGGAAAATGTGTAAACCGTTTTGGTGAGCGTATCAATTATCCAACAGGTCCTGTAATCTTTGGTGAGCCAGGAACAAATGGACAGCATTCTTTCTATCAGTTACTTCACCAGGGAACAGATATTATTCCACTTCAGTTTATTGGATTTAAGAATAATCAAATGGGATATGATGTTGTAATTCAAGATAGTACAAGCCAGCAAAAACTCTGTGCAAATGTAGCTGCTCAGATTGTTGCTTTTGCATGTGGTAAAGACGATGAAAACCGTAATAAGAACTTCGAGGGTGGACGTCCATCAAGTATTATTATTGGCGATCAAGTGACTCCACGCTCAATAGGAGCTCTTCTTTCTCATTTTGAGAATAAAGTTATGTATCAGGGATTTGTATGGAATATTAACAGTTTCGACCAAGAAGGTGTACAGCTTGGTAAAGTGTTAGCAAAGAAAGTACTTGCTCATGAAACAGATGGAGCACTTAAAGTATATAGTGATTTATTAAATATTTAATTGAATAAATAAAAAGGGCTGGACAGTGTACCGACTGCTAATTGTTAGATTTTTGAATCTAACTTTTGAGGGGCGATACAAATGTCCAGCTTTTTTATTACTCACTTTTTTCCTATGAAAGAGTCGGATAAATAAAATTCGAAGATAAATTTACGCTATCTTTCTTTTAGGCTTGCTTGCGAAAGTAGTGAAGCTATGATAGGATAAAATAAAAGAAAATTTAAGAAAGAGGACGCATTTGTTTTGCAAGTGATACCGCAAAGAAACTGGGGTGGATGAGAGATGTTTTTTGGAAGTGAGGATAATACTTTTTCACAGATTAGAGAAAAGTCAGTACAACAGTGGCTTTTAGAGATGAGTGAACATGATGATATTGCCGTAAGGAGTGGTGTGAGAGCTACGACAGATTATATAGATTCTCTAAAGAAAAAAATAGGACAATTAGAAGAAAAAAATCATTTGAAAGATAAGTATTTGAAAAAGTGTAAGGAGAAAACAAATAAAGATGAAGAGTGAATTGATAAAACAAATAGAAAGCTATAAGCCATTTAATGAACAGGAGAAAAAAGATAAGGAGATTATTTTAGACTGTCTAAAAAATAATGAAGAGGTATTTTCTAGGCAGTCTAAAATGGCTCATATGACAGCTTCTGCGTGGGTGACAAATAAAAATAGAGATAAAATTCTTATGGTTTACCATAATCTATATGATTCTTGGTCATGGCTTGGAGGTCATGCAGATGGAGAGGAAAATCTGTTGGAGGTGGCTATGCGAGAAGTCAGTGAGGAGAGTGGGCTTAAAAATGTGACTCCAGTTTCGAGAGATATCTATTCTCTTGAGGTACTTACTGTCGATGGTCATAGGAAAAAGGGGGAGTATATATCTTCCCATTTGCATCTTAATGTCACATATCTTTTAGAGGCAAATGATAAAGAAATTTTATCAATTAAGCCAGATGAAAACAGTGGCGTGGCTTGGTTTGGGTTAGAGCGGGCGATAGAATCTTCTACTGAAAAATGGTTCCAAGAAAATATTTATAGAAAGCTAAATGAGAAGTTAAAAAATATTCCAGAAAATAGCGAAATAAAAAATAATTGGAATATCTGGGAAGAGAAAGAAGAATCCAAAGAAAAAGAAGAGGAAGCTTTGGTAAAAGATAATGTAAATGATGAAGTTGTAGATAAAGATAATATTGAGTCAATGACAGCTTCTGTTGAAATGAGCGAGAAGCCAAAACAGAGATATGTAAAGGTGTATGAGTTGGATATGGGAGGGAAAAAATCTCTTTTTTCTAAGTATGTATGGAAGGGAAAAAAACAGGCGATAGATATTTCTTTTGAGGAATACTATGATAAAGCAAAAAAAATTGCTGTGACATATGGTGCTTCCAAACCGACAAAGACTACGATAAATAAAGATGGAAAAATCATATTGTACTCTAGAAAAGCTGGGAAGTTAAGTTTAGAAGAGGATTTTATTTTAGAATAGATCAGTAAAAAATAGTAAAAATTGGAGGGAATAGTTATGAAGTCGAAAGTAATTATGGTTGTCTGTTCAAGCTACGATGAGGAGAAGGTTTATCGTGCGATGAGGCAGGGAATCAACGAGCTTGGAGGAATCCAAAAGTTTATAAAAAAAGAGGAAAAAATTTTAGTAAAGCCAAATTTCTTACTTTCTGCTACTCCAGATGATGCAGTGACGACGCATCCGTCTGTAATTAGAGGAATACTTAGAATTCTTTGGGAAGATGGATATAGACATACAATTTATGGCGATTCTGCTGGACATGGAAGTTGTGCTAATATTGCTAAAAAATTAGGACTAAAGGAAGAAGAGTATGGTGCAAAGCTTGCAGATATGTCCCATGAGATAAAAGTGTTTTTTGAGGATGGAAAGACGGAAAAAGAGTTTTATTTTTGTAAAGAAGTGACGGATGTAGATGCACTTATTAATGTCTGTAAGATGAAGACACATGCTCTTGAGAGGGTGACAGGTGCGGTGAAAAATTTATATGGATTAATTTGTGGTTATCGAAAGGCAGCAGGACATGTGGCACATCCAAACGCCAGCATATTTGCTCGAATGCTTTGTGATATTCATCGCTATACAAAACCAAGACTTCATATTATGGATGGAATTATAGCGATGGAGGGAAATGGACCTGGAAATGGAACTCCAACTCCGATGAATGTTCTACTTTTTTCAGAGGATCCTGTTGCACTTGATACTGTATTTTGTCATTTGGTTTATTTAGACCCAGAAGCTGTTCCGACGAATGCTCAAGGAGAGGTGTTGGGAATTGGAACGTATCATTTAGAAAATATTGAGGTTACGGTTATAGAGGGAGAGAAAAAACGAGTAGATGCACCGATGGATGCAATAAAAAAACGATACGGAAACCGAAAATTTGATGTAGACCGAAAAGGAAAAAATAAATCCCTTCTTAGTAAATTTTCTACTATTATGACGGCAATCGCAAATCGACCTGTAATTGATAAGAAAAAATGTATAAAATGTGGCATATGTGTGAATCACTGTCCGGTTCCAGGTAAGGCAATTGATTTTAAAAATGGAAAAAATCAGCCGCCAGTTTATGATTATAAAAAATGTATTCGATGCTATTGTTGCCAGGAAATGTGTCCAAAAGGGGCAATTCACTCAAAATAATTGAGAAAGTGGAAAAGGCATTGTCAGAGCAAATATTTTTGAATCTAATATCATTGATAAAAATTAAAAAATTTGAGGTGTCGGAAAGTACGTATTAAAAATTTATTTTGCGACACCTTTATTTTATTTATAGGATTAGAATTTTTCTTCTCGATATTTTTTTGGGGAGCATCCTTTATATCTTTTAAAAATTTTAGAATAATAATTAGAATCTATAAATCCTGCCCTAGATGCCACTTCGGTGATAGATAAATTTTTATCAAAAAGATATTCTAAGCTTTTTTCTACTCGATATTCTTGTAAGAAAGAAAATAAAGAAATATGCATATATCGTTTAAAAATTCGACTACACTCACTTGAACAAAGAGCGATATGGTCGGAGATATCTTGCAGACTTATCTTTTTATCGTAGTTTTGTTCAATAAAAGAGAGAATATCTTTGATTCGTTTATATTCTTTTTTTTCATGAGAGGATACCGTAAGGCTATGTTCTTTTTCAATATTTTCAAAAAGTATTTTCCAAATATTTTGTAAAATACTGCATATTTCTAACTCATAGGTAGTAGCTTTTTCCTCATCTAATTGTAAAAGTCTTCTTATTTGGTGGAGAATATCTGTGTGACAAGGCATAGAGTGGTCAAGACAAATACCAGCGAGAGAAAAATTTTGTGTGATAGGTTCAACATATTTTTTGCAAATAAGACTATTTTGAAACCCATAAATAATTTTAGGGTCAAAAGTGATGGCGACATAATGGCAGTCCATTGCGTGGTACATAAAACCAGCGTGAAGGGTATTTACATTTCCAAACATAATATCATCTTTCTTTAGATGAAAACTATGATTATTAATTTTATAAATCATTTCGCCTTCTAGTATAAGAGTGAGTTCTATCTCAGGATGCCAATGCCATAAAAAAGAGCCAGATTCATATTTGGATAGTTTTTCATAGCTGACTAAGACAGGAAAAGAAAAGTTTCCGTGTTCTTTTAATTCTTTTTGAAATTGATTTGTAATAATCTGCATCCTATTCTCCTTTCTCTAAAAAATCCAGTTATTTTTGTATATTATAGCATTTTTTTATCAAAAAACGCAAGATATTCCTTTTTTATATCAATATTATTAAGGAATTATTTAAAAGGAGAATGTATAATAAAAACATAAAGTCGAAGAGACAAAATATTGAGAAAACTATTTAAAAAAGGAGAAGGAATATGGCAACATTAAATCAATTATACGGTGAAAATGCACAGGTGGAAAAGGAACGTTATGATGCTTTAGTAGAAATGTTTCAGGAAAAATTTGGTGATGTAGATGGGATTGAATTTTTCTCCGCACCAGGACGTACAGAGATTATTGGAAATCACACAGACCATAACGGTGGTATGATTTTAGCAGGAAGTATTGATTTAGATACAATTGGTGCTGCTATGCCAAATGGAACAAGTCAGATTCATATTTTTAGTCAGGGTTATAAAAACGAAATTACAGTAGATTTAGCTGCACTTGATAAAGTAGAGAAAAAAGCAGGAAGTAATGCTTTACTTGCAGGTATGATGGAAGCGACAGAAAAATTTGGATTTAAGACTGGCGGATTTAATGCTTGTATTTCCACAAAAGTAATTAGTGCGGCAGGTGTAAGTTCATCCGCATCTTTTGAGATGCTTATTTGTTCCATCGTAAATTACTTCTTCAACGAGGGAAAGATTGACTATCCAAAGTATGCTCGTATCGGTCAGTACGCAGAGAACGTATACTGGTTAAAAGCTTCTGGTCTTATGGATCAGATGGCATGTGCAGTTGGCGGTCCAATTTTACTTGATTTTGCAGATGAGAATAAGATTCAGTACGATAAAGTGGATTTCTCTTTTGATAAGATGGGATATCGCTTAGTTATCGTAAATACAGGAAAAGGACATGCTGATTTAAGTGAGGAGTATTCTTCTGTACCATCTGAGATGAAAGAAGTTGCAAAACTTCTCGGTGTTTCTCGTCTTTGCGAGACAAATATGGACGCATTATTAGAAAAATTGCCAGAGGTGAAAAATGACAGAGCTGCTCTTCGTGCCCTTCACTTCTTCACAGAGAATCAGAGAGTGCAAGACGGAATTAAAGCTGTAAAAGAGGGAGATAACGAGAAATTACTTAAGATTATCGAGGCTTCTGGAGATTCTTCTTGGAAATGGCTACAAAATTGCTACTCTTTACAGGATGTAACAGAGCAAAAGATTTGTCTTACATTGGCTCTTACAAGATTATTCTTGGATAAACTTGGAAAAGGTGTTTGTCGTGTACATGGCGGTGGATTCGCTGGTGTTATTATGGCAGTTGTACCTGTTGAGGCAGCAGACGAGTATGTAGAGTATATCGCAAAATATGTTGGAGATAGCAATGTATATCCAATGAATATTAGAGCGGTTGGAGCTGTTCACGTAGAAATGTAGTTCGTATGATAGGAAAATGGATAGATAAATAGGGGTCCATCTTCACGGGTGTTTTAAGGAAATAAGGATAGAGAAAGAGAAGATAGAGAATTATCTTCTCTTTCTCTTTTGAGAGGGGAATTATGCAAGTATGAACAGCTTTTTGACTTTACATTCTATCATTTTAGGCAATCCCATTTTTGGTCTTTTTCACTTAAATTGAGGGGAGTACCGTCTTCTAGAGTGTAGCCATCTGCACAAGCAGATCCCCTATATTCGCCTACTATTTTAGGCCATATAATATTGATAGATGGATCATTCCAGGCAAGTCCTCCCTCGTCTCCTGGATGATAAAAATCTGTGCATTTATAGCAAAATTCCGCAATATCAGATAAGACTAAAAATCCGTGGGCAAAGCCTTCTGGAATATAAAACTGTTTTTTATTTTCTTCTGTCAACTCAACGCCAAACCATTTTCCATATGTCTGACTTTCTGGGCGAAGGTCAACTGCCACATCAAATACAGAGCCTTTAATGACACGAACTAGCTTTCCCTGTGGATATTTTTTTTGAAAATGTAATCCGCGGAGTACTCCTTTCGTAGAGCAAGACTGATTATCTTGAACAAAGTTCATAAAAAGCCCATTTTCCTCCATATCTTTTTGATTATAAGTTTCCATAAAATAGCCTCGCAAGTCACCGTGTACGGCTGGCGTAATGATGCAGAGACCTTCAATTTGTCCAACATTTTTTTCAACTGTAATCTGTCCCATACTTTTTCCTTTCTAATAATTGATATATCTAATTTTTCAAATACTAGTACTGTTTTAACTTTAAAAGTTTATTTTGGCTAGATATCTCTTTAGTGCGTCTTGCCAAGTTGGAAGAGGAGTAAATCCATTTTCAATAAGTTTACTTTTGTCAAGACGACTGTTAAATGGTCGTTTCGCCTTGGAAATGCCGTATTCTTTTGTTGTGACAGGTTTTACAGTGAGATGATTTTTATCGTATTCTTCATATCCAAGGAGACTTGCCTGTCTAAAAATTTCTGTGGCGAAAGTATGCCAACTGATATAACCACCCTCATTTGTTGCATGGTAATATCCGTATTTTTCCGTCTCAATCATATCAACGAGAAGTCTTGCTAAATCATAGGTGTAGGTTGGAGTTCCTATTTGGTCATTTACAACAGTCAAAGTATCGTGGTTTTTACCGATGCGAAGCATTGTCTTGATGAAATTATTTCCATTTACCCCAAAAACCCATGCGATTCGGACAATAAAAAACTTAGTTAAAAGAGAGGATACTGCTTTTTCTCCCTCTAATTTAGATTTCCCGTATACATTTAATGGCTGATAGTTTTTGCAATCGGGAAGCCAGGGGGATTCTCCCTTTCCGTCAAAGACGTAGTCGGTAGATAAATAGAGCATTTTACAGTCGAGGTCTTTACAGACTTTTGCGATATAGGATGTTCCGACTGCATTTACAAGATGTACTTTTTCTTTATTTTCCTCATCCTCGGCGGCGTCTACCGCTGTCCATGCAGCACAGTGGATGACAGCGTCTGGATTAACTTTTTTTATCACGGTCTGAACTTTCTCTTCATTTGTGATATCCATCTCCTCAATATCAACACCAATTGCCTCATGTCCTCGTTTTTTTAGTTCATTTACAACGTCAAAGCCAAGCTGTCCCTTGACTCCAGTTACAAATATTTTCATAATTTATTCTCCTTTTTATCGGTTTTTGTACATCTTTTCGTAGTAATTTTGATATTCGCCAGAAATAATAGTTTCCCACCATTCCCTATTGTCTAAATACCACTGAATTGTTTTTTTAATACCGTCAGTAAACTTTGTTTCAGGAAGCCATCCAAGCTCATTGTGAATTTTAGTTGGATCGATAGCATAGCGCATATCGTGCCCTTTTCTGTCAGTTACATAGGTAATTAAGCTTTCTGGTTTTTTTAGCTCTTTACAAATAATTTTTACGATATCGATATTTCTCATCTCATTATGTCCACCGATATTATAAACTTCACCGACACGTCCCTTGTGAATAATAAGGTCAATTGCTTTACAGTGGTCTTCTACGTAGAGCCAATCACGGACATTAAGTCCCTCACCGTAGACAGGGAGTGGCTTATCATTTAGCGCATTTGCAATCATAAGAGGAATTAACTTTTCTGGAAAATGATATGGACCATAGTTATTAGAACAACGGCTAATTGTCACAGGAAGATTGTAGGTTCTATGGTATGCTAAAACGAGTAAATCTGCTGCTGCTTTTGAGGAGCTATAAGGACTGCTAGTGTGAATTGGTGTTTCCTCTGTAAAAAATAAGTCTGGTCTATCAAGTGGAAGGTCCCCATATACTTCGTCAGTGGAAACTTGATGATAGCGGGTGATGCCATATTTTCGGCAGGCATCCATAAGAATAGCAGTTCCTTTAATATTCGTATCTAAAAATACTTCTGGATTTTCAATAGAGCGGTCAACATGACTCTCTGCGGCAAAGTTTACTACGATATCTGGTTTTTCCTCTTCAAAGAGAGTATAGACGGCCTCTCGGTTAGTAATACTTTCTTTTACAAATCGGAAGTTTTTATTATCCATAATTGGGGCGAGAGTAGATAAATTTCCCGCATAAGTTAAACAGTCTAGGCAAATGATGCGATAGTCTGGATAGTTATCTAACATATGAAAAATGAAATTACTGCCGATAAATCCAGCACCGCCTGTTACAATAATTGTCATAATTTTAATCCTCCATCATATAATATTGGGGTTAAAAGATATTTCCCCATTAACAAACGTCTATTTTTAGACATAATTTTAAATAAAAGTTTAAATATTTTTTAGTGAAGTGCATCTAAATATTTTTCGTTAACAACATCTTTTAAATACTGACCGTATTGATTATTTTTCATAATCTCATAGACAGATAAGACATCTTCTTTTGTAATCCAGCCATTTAAGTATGCAATTTCCTCAAGACAGGCGATTTTTCTATGTTGATGCGTCTCTATTGTTCTCACAAAATTTGTGGCATCAACGAGACTTTCATGAGTTCCAGTATCAAGCCAGGTAAATCCCTGTCCTAAAAGCTCCACATGTAAATGATTTTGTTCTAAATAAATACGGTTTAAATCTGTGATTTCTAGCTCTCCTCTGGCACTTGGTTTTAATTGTTTTGCATATTTTACCACATTATTATCATAAAAATAAAGTCCTGTGACACAGTAATTACTTTTTGGATGGGTTGGTTTTTCTTCAATCGAGATAGCTTTTCCTTCTTTATTAAATTCAACAATGCCAAAACGTTCTGGGTCGTCCACATAATATCCAAAGATGGAGGCCTCGTGATTATGCGTGGCTCTATCCACCGCTGCGAGAAGACGTTTTTTTAGACCGTGACCAGAGAAAATATTATCGCCAAGAACCATGGCAACACAGTCATTTCCAATGAACTCTTCTCCTAAAATAAATGCCTGAGCGAGACCGTCTGGACTTGGTTGAACTTTATAAGATAGATGAATACCAAACTGATTTCCATCACCAAGTAGCATACGAAATCGAGGCAAATCTGTCTCAGTAGAGATGATTAAAATATCTCTAATACCTGCGTTCATGAGAACGGAGAGTGGATAATAAATCATAGGTTTGTCATAGACAGGTAAAAGTTGTTTGCTTGTTACTCGTGTAAGTGGATAAAGTCTTGTTCCAGAGCCTCCAGCAAGAATAATTCCTTTCATAAAATATCTTCCTCCTTTAATCATAAATTCCTTTAATTTGTTGTCTGACAGGTTTTTTATTATTATAAAAGATGACGTAACGTAATGTGCAAGTGTTTTTTATATTTTTTTATTTTTATATTGCGGATAGCCAAAAAAATAATTATTTTGTATACAAAAACCGTATAAAATCTAAAAAAAGAATAGAATTTGATAAGAAAGTTTGCTTTTGAAAAAAATGTATGCTACAATAGGACAGAATAGAGAGATAGAGAAATTTTATTTCCTCTCTAAAACTTTACTTGGTCTATTATTAATGGGAAAGATAAAAGGAAATTTCCAAAAAATGAAAAATAGGTTTTCTATTAGGAATTATTTCATGAGCAAAGAGAAACAAAAATTTGGGATAAAAAGAAAGGAGATCCAAATATGTGTGGAATCGTTGGATTTATTGGCTATAAACAGGCAGCACCTATTTTATTGGATGGATTATCAAAATTAGAGTATCGTGGTTATGATTCAGCGGGAATTGCTGTACATAACGATGAAACATCAGCAGTAGAGATTGTAAAAGAAAAAGGAAGATTAAAAACTTTAATGGAGATGACAGATAATGGCAACGCAGTGCCAGGTACGTATGGTATTGGTCATACAAGATGGGCGACACACGGCGAGCCATCTAAGATTAATGCGCATCCTCATCACAGCGATGATTATTCTATTGTATTAGTTCATAATGGAATTATTGAAAACTATGCAGAGTTAAAGGAAAAACTAAAAAAACATGGATATGAATTTTATTCTGAGACTGACACTGAGGTAGTGACAAAACTTGTAGATTATTACTATAAAAAGTATTCTCACGATGTACTTGAGACAATCTCAAAGATTATGCTTCGTGTAAGAGGTTCCTATGCACTTGGAATTATGTTTGAGGACCGTCCAGATGTTATCTACGCAGTGAGAAAGGATAGTCCATTGATTGTTGGAACAAGTGAAGATGGAAATTATATTGCATCTGACGTACCAGCAATTCTTCGCTATACACGCAATGTATATTATATTGATAATTTAGAGATTGCTGAGCTTAAAAGAGACGAAATTCATTTTTATAATATTGATAAAGAAGAAATTGAAAAAGAAATGGTAAGCATTACTTGGGATGCTGAGGCAGCAGAAAAAGGTGGATTTGAGCATTTTATGATGAAGGAGATTCACGAGCAGCCAAAAGCAGTCAAGGATACTTTGACAAGCTATGTCGTAGATGGCAAGGTTAATTTTGACTCTGTGGGACTTACAGAGGAAGAAATTAAGAAATTAGAGCGTATTTATATTGTGGCATGCGGTTCTGCATATCATGTTGGAGCAGTTGCGAAATATATCTTTGAAGATATCGCAAAGATTCCTGTAGAATTTGATTTGGGTTCCGAGTTTCGCTATAGAAACCCAATTCTTGTGCCAAATAGTATGGTTGTTATTATTAGCCAGTCTGGAGAGACAGCAGATAGTTTAGCAGCTCTTCGTGAGGCAAAGGCAAAGGGTGTTAAGACACTTGGTATTGTTAATGTAATAGGAAGTTCTATTGCTAGAGAGGCCGACAATGTTCTTTATACAATGGCAGGACCTGAGATTGCGGTTGCCACAACAAAGGCTTATAGTACACAGCTTATTGCTTGTGATTTGATGGCAGTTGAGTTTGGTCGTATTCGTGGCTATGTAGATGATGAGAAATATGCTGGATATTTAAAGGAGCTTCTTGCACTTCCTGATAAGATTCAGTCTATTTTGGATGATAAAGAGAGAATTCAGTGGTTTGCAAGTAAATTTAGCAATGCACGTGATATTTTCTTCTTGGGAAGAGGAATTGACTATGGAACGGCTCTTGAGGGAAGTCTTAAGATGAAAGAAATCAGCTATGTTCATTCTGAGGCTTATGCAGCGGGAGAGCTTAAACATGGTACAATTAGCTTAATTGAGGATGGTATACTTGTTATCAGCATTTTGACACAGCAAGAATTATTTGAGAAGATGATTAGCAATATGGTTGAGGTTAAGAGCCGTGGAGCTTATTTAATGGGACTTACAAGTTTTGGAAATTACAGTATCGAAGATACTGCAGATTTTAGTGTATACGTTCCAAAGACAGATTCTCATTTTACAACAAGCTTGGCTATTATTCCTCTCCAGTTGATGGGATATTATGTGAGTGTAGCAAAGGGACTTGATGTAGATAAGCCTAGAAATTTGGCTAAGAGTGTAACAGTAGAGTAGGCGATTTTTTATAATCTTTAATGGAATTTTTCCACTCTTACGCCATATCAAATAATAAATCCCCCTTTATCTTGACATTTAAGATAGAGGGGGTTTTTCTATATTGAGAAAGTATGACAAATAAATTTGGAAGAAATGGATATTAGTTTGGAAAAAAGGAGAAGAAAAATGGAAATAATGGGGAAGAAAGGTGGAATTTTCCGAAAATTTATCGGAGACCGCGCCTTTTATCGAATGGTGTTAATGGTTGCAGTGCCGATTATGATACAAAATGGTATTACTAATTTTGTATCAATGTTAGATAATATTATGATTGGACAAATTGGCACGGAACAGATGTCGGGAGTGTCGATTGTAAATCAACTTATTTTTGTATATAATCTCTGCATTTTTGGAGGAGTTTCTGGAGCTGGAATTTTTACTGCGCAGTATTTCGGTCAAAAAAATCATGAGGGCGTGAGAAATACGATGCGTTTTAAAATATGGATGGCGGCAGGTTTGACTTTAGGGACTATTTTGTTGTTTTTGTCAAAGGGAGATAGCTTAATTGGATTATATCTACAGGGAGATGGAACAAAGGAGAGTGCTTTCAATACTCTTTTATATGGAAGACAGTATTTATGGATTATGTTAATTGGACTCCCTGCATTTATGATGGTACAAGTTTATTCTAGTACACTTAGAGAATGTGGAAAAACAGTTCTTCCGATGAAGGCAGGAATTGTGGCGGTATTTGTAAATTTAGTTTTTAATTATATTTTAATTTATGGAAAATTTGGATTTCCTGTTCTTGGCGTGAGAGGAGCTGCAATTGCTACGAGTTTATCTAGATATGTGGAGATGATGATTGTTGTCTGGGGAACCCACCATAATGAGGAAAATGAATTTGCAAAAGGATTGTATCGGACAATGAAGATTCCTCTAAATCTGACAAAGAAAATTATTTTAAAAGGATTCCCGCTTTTAATCAATGAGACTGTATGGGCGGCAGGCATGGCAATTTTGACGCAATGTTATTCTGTGCGTGGACTAAATATTATCGCAGCTCTTAATATTTCGAATACAATTAATAATGTATTCAATATTGTATTTTTGGCACTCGGAGAATCTGTCGCAATCGTAGTTGGACAGATTCTTGGAATGGGAGATATGAAAAGGGCGCGAGATACAGATAATAAGATGATTGTTTTTTCTGTCTGTTGCTGTAGTATTATGGCAATGCTGATGTTTTTGACAGCACCATTTTTTCCAAGAGTTTATAATACAACAGCAGAGGTGAGAAATTTAGCAAAATATTTTATTATGATTACGGCTTTTTTCATGCCACAAAATGCATTTTTACATGCAACTTATTTTACGCTCCGCTCAGGTGGAAAAACATTTATTACTTTTTTATTTGACAGTGTATATATTATATGTGTAAGTGTTGTTATTGCTTTTAGTTTGAGTCGATTAACGCAACTTTCCGTATTGGTTATTTATGCGATTGTGCAGCTTGCAGATATTTTTAAATGTATTATTGGATTTATTTTAGTGTGGAAAGGTATCTGGATGCAAAATATTGTCGGAGAGTAAGAGGGATAAGTGTAAATGCTTATACTTGTCCGTTTTGATAAGATAAAGGAGAGAGAAATTATGAAAAAGAGTTGTGTTTTTTCCTGGATTTTAGTTTTAGTGATAACTTTGAGTACGACCTATACAGATATTTGGGCAGCTCAGATTACAGAAGATGGGACAGAGATTACTAGGGAGAGTCAAAAGATAGAGGAAACTTTTGATGGAATTAGTCAAGAAGAATCAGAAAATGAAATAGTAATTGCACAAGAAAATACGGGTAATATTATTCAAGAAGCAGAGGAAAATACGGAGACAGAAATAGCTATAGAAACGACGGAGAAAAATACAGAGACAGAAGTAGCTATAGAAACGATAGAGGAAGATACAACAGCGGAAGATGCAATAGCGGAAACAACGGTAGAGGAAGATAAGGAAGAAGCTAGCGCAGAGGAGGGCAGTGTAAGTTTTGTACAGGAATATGCGAAAGTAGGAAGTAATCTAACTGCTAATTATTCTGGAAATCAGACAGAGATAAGCTATATTTGGTATATAGATGGACAAAAAATAGACTGTACAGAAAATACATATATTCCCACCCAAAATGATATAGAAAAGATTATTAAGGTAGAAGTATACAAAAATGAGATAAAGCTTGGAGAAGCATCCATGTTTTGCAGCAAACTTCCTGTTATTTATATTGACACGGAAAATGCACAGCCAATTGTCTCAAGGGATGATTATATTTCGGCTCATATAAAAATTCAGGGAAATGATACATATAATCTTGGAAATACTATATTATATGATGGAGCAATAGATATCCGTGGCAGGGGAAATTCCACATGGAAGAGATTTGATAAAAAACCATATAAAGTAAAACTAGATAAGAGTACTAACCTATTTGGAATGGGAAAAAATAAGCATTGGGCATTACTTGCAAATTATATTGATGGAAGTCTTATGAGAAATCAACTTTCTGTCAATATTGGAAAGCAGCTTGGTGTAAATGCGATGGATGCTGTTTGGGTAGATGTTGTTTTAAATGATGTCTGTGTGGGCAATTATCAGCTTTATGAGCAGGTAAGAGTTTCAAAGGATAGAGTAAATATATTTGACTGGGATGGTGCTGCGGGAGATATCGCAAAGGAGATTACCAAAAAAGAGGGACTTTCCGACGAAGATAAAGATGCCTTGACAGATTATATGGAAAAAAATATGCAGTGGATGACTTCACATATAGTTTCGTATAATGGAGTAGACTACAATATTTTAGATTATTATAATGAACTGCCAGAATCGACAAGTGGTGGATATTTGATGGAGCTTACGGAGGAGGCAGATGAAGTTTCTTTGTTTAGTACAACAAGAGGAGTTCCACTTCAATTTAAAAGTCCAGAATATATTAATACAAATGAAGCAGCATTTCAGTGGATTAAAAATTATGTACAGCAATTGGAAGATGCGATGTATAGCGCAGACCATTGTGTGATAGATGGGGAAAAACATATTTCTTATTTAGATTACTGTGACAGTAAGTCTCTTATAGCGTACTGGCTTTCCTGTGAGATATTAAAAAATGAGATTGGGTATAAGAGTAATTATTTTTATAAAGCAGATAATATGCCAATTGTATTTGGACCAATCTGGGATTTTGATTTTAGTTCTGGTTCTGTTGCTCCTTTTGGCTCACAGAGTGTAAAAGGATGGGTATCTATAGGAAGAGCATGGTTTAGTGAATGTATGAAAGATCCTTATTTTGCAGTCAAAGTAAGAGAGTTATACGACCAAAATGTAGAATATTTAAAAAGTATTGTTAATGATGACGGTTTATTAAAGCAATGGTATGAATATTTGAAGGAGTCAGGAGATAAGAATTTCTCGATTTGGCATTATTCTAGAACAATAGATGAAGATTATGCCGTACTGAAATCTTGGTTAACGAATAGAATTGACTGGATGGACAAACAGTTTAGAAATGATGAAACAGCATTTGCTTCTTTAAACGTGCCTCTTAGTTCAGTATTGAATTTATCATTAGATGGAGAAAATATTTCATCGAATGAAGGAAGAAACTACTGGGGAGAATATAAAGAAGGACAAATTTATGATTTGTCTATTAAAGTGGTAGAGGGAGATTATTCAAAATTCAATTATTATGTTAACGGAAGGTATATTGCAGAGGGAGATATTGTTAATAATGAGGCTGTCGTTTCACTTACAGAGGATATGCTTACAGAAGGATTAGACAATAAAAATATTATTTCTGTCTGGCTAAAGGATGAGAATGGAAATTTAGTTGCGATGCAATGTGTGACACTAACCGTTCTTTCAGGAACAAAAACTTATTATAATGTAACATTTCATGACCAATTAGATGATTCAGTTAATGTCTATGCACAGAAGAAATTGGAAGGAGGCAAAATTTTACTTGCTGATACTTCTTTGAATAGTCAGGATGCTTTATTTGAAGGATGGAGTGATGGAACAAATACATATCCAAAAGATTCCTATTTCAAAGTAAAGGAAGATACACAATTATATGCAGTGTGGGCAGCCTGTGCAGATGGCGAGTATCATCATACTTGGGAAGAAATAGGTGATATTTATATATGTAAAGATTGTGGAAAGCAAAAAGAGATTCAAAAAGATTATATAGATATTGCATCTTGTACTTTCAACCAAAGCAAACGATATACGAATGTTTATACAGGATTTCCTGTAGCTCCTGTGATTACATTGCAGTACGGCACAAGAACATTAGTAGAGGGCGTGGAATATAATATTTCTTTCAAAAATAATATTAATGTTGGCTATGCCACTTATGAGATTACAGGTATTGAAGATGCTGGATTCACGGGGAAGACGGCATTGTCGTATAAGATTATTGCAAAAGATATCGCAAAAGTTACAGCAAAATATAGTCCTAAAAGTTTTATTTATGATGGAACAGAAAAAATTCTAGAACTTTCTTTATCTTTTAATAAGATTCCGCTTGAGGAGGGAAAGGATTATACGGTTACTTATCAAAATAATATAGAAATAGGAACTGCCACGGCATATATAACAGGTATTGGGAATTTTACAGGTTCAAGAAGTATCACGTATCTTATTCAAGATAAAAGAGATATTTCCAAAGCAACTGTGGCGTCTATTCCAGAAGCTACTTATACTGGAAAAAAGATTACTCGAACAATGAAAGTAACCGATGGAAGTGCTACTTTAAAAGAGGGTATCGATTATACAGTAGAGTATAAGAATAATATAAATGTTGGAAAAGCAAGAGCTACAATAAAGGGAATTGGTAATTATAAAGGAATAAAAACAGTTGAATTTAATATTGTAGCAAAGTCAGTGAGTGCAAGCGATATAAGTTATACAGCAATTTCGAGTCAGTTTTATACAAGAAAACCAATTATGCCGGCAGTTACGGTAAAATATAAAGATATGGTTTTGAAAGAGGGAGTAGATTATAGGCTAAATTATGCTAATAATACAGAGATAGGAAATGCTTCTGTGAAGATTACAGGAATTGGAAATTATCGCTCTGTAAAAACTATAAAATTTACTATTTTTCCAAATCAGGTAACAGGTGTAAAAGTAAAAAGTGCAGATTATAATAGTATTTCTATTTCTTGGAGTAAGTATAATGGTGTGACAGGATATCGAGTATATCGCTCCACGAATGGAAAGGATTTTACTTATCTTAAAACTTTAAAAGGGATTAATAGATTAACTTATACGGATGAAAGCTTGTTGACTGGGAAGACATATTATTATAAAGTTCGCGCTTATAAAGATGATGCGAGTGGAAAACGTTATTATGGAAAAATGAGTGCAATCGTATCTGGAAAAACAAAATTATCGAGAGTAAATCTTGTCTCTGCCATAAACTTGAGGACAAAAGCAGTGACATTGAAGTGGGAGAGAGTAAACAAAGCAAGTGGATATGAGGTTTACCAGACAGATAAGAAAGTAAATGGTAAGGCGGAAGGGTATAAGAAAATCGCAACTATTACAAGCAGAAATATATTGACTTATACTAGTTCAAATTTAAAAGTGAAAAAGACTTATTATTATAAAGTTCGTGCTTATAAAATAGTGTCTGGCAAAAAGATTTATGCCGATTATTCTAATGTGAAAGGTGTTACAATAAAAAAATAAACTGTGAGTTAAACTGACAAGGGGCTGTCGGAAAATTATTTTCCGATAGCCCTTTTTATTTTGACAGGAAAATATTTCTAATTAAGAAATAGTTTTATTTTTGCATATAAAAATGCCAGCTTCTTTTGTGATATGAAGTCCATCTTTCACTTTCTTTTTTGTGAAATCATAAAAATCTTTATAGCGGTCTAAAATATACCGATTTTGGTTTCCATGACAAGATAAAATATAGGAAACTAAGGGTTCAACATCTGGGACAAAAAGGGAGTCTTCGTAAGGATGCCATGTAATATGAGAAAAGCTCGAAGAGAGAATTTCTCTTCCATTTTCTTTTCCAAATTTTTCGTATAATTTATCTGCCGAGAGAACAATACGGTTGTCAAACTGTTGCACAAGATCTGTGATTTCTTTCATATGATTTCTTCCGTAAGTGCTGCATAAAAATATTCCATCTGGCTTTAAAACTCGCTTTGCTTCACTGCAAATTTTTGTTATATCACTACAATAAAAAAGCATATGATTGGCGATGACAAGGTCGAAAGATTGAGATGCAAAGGGAATCGTATGAGCATCAAATACATAAAAATGAAACTGAGGATTGTTGATGCCGATTGTTCTTTTTGCGTCTCGAATCATTCCCTCGGATAAATCAGAGAGAGTAATATCAATATCTTTTGGAAGGGAAGAAAGATGTTCTTTCCACAGGCTGCCGTCTCCGCATCCTAGTTCTAAAACACGCAGTCCATTTTTCAGATTGCAATGTTCTAAAATCCAAGGAAACCATCCTTTTTTATTAGAAGAATAAAGACTGTGAAGGTGAATGCGAGAGGTAATATTAGATGCATTTTGATATTGATTTTTTAAGCTTTTTTCCATATTTGTCAAGTGAATGAGGTGAAGCATCTGACTCCAGTCAATGCTTTTTTCGGATTGAATGGCTAGGGAAGTATCTAAAATCGCTTTTTCTACAAGCTGCATTTGCTCAATTCGGTCTCTCACAAGTCCAAGCTGAATATTTAAAGATTCCAATAGAAAATGATAGTCAGTGTCATCAATCGTCAGTTCTTTAATATCATCAAGAGAAAATCCAAGATATTTTAAAAGTAAAATTTGTTGTAGCCTCGCTAAGTCTTTTTTCGTATAAAATCTTGCCCCTGTTTTTGTTACGAGAGAAGGTTTTAAAATATTTTGTTGGTCGTAATAACGAATTGTCCGTACAGTCACATGAGCCATTCGAGCAAATTCTCCAGAGGAATAGTAGCCTTCTTTTTTCATAAATGATTGGCCCAAACACTCGCGATCTTAGGCATGAGGAGAGAGCCAACCTCCTTTCTATTAAAATCTTATGTTTTTATCATTTCGAGTATAAGTTAAAATAGAGTGTAGCAAAGAGAAAAGATGCTGTCAAGAATGAGAGAGCTTTATAGATTTCGTTTTTTTAAATAAAAGGTAAAATTTTGATTATTTCTTGATAAATTTCTAGATTATCTTATTAAACTATGGTATAATACATATATGTATACAAAAAAATACATACAATATAGTAAAGCAAACAAAGAATATTCATATTATGTATATTCTCAAAATGACAAAGAAAGAGGTAGAGAGATGGATACAACATTAATTATTATGGCAGCTGGAATTGGCTCCCGTTTTGGTGGAGGAATTAAACAATTAGCGAAGATGGGACCAAGCGGAGAAGTTATCATGGATTATTCTATTTATGATGCAAAGGAAGCTGGTTTTAATAAAGTTGTTTTTATTATTCGAAAGGATATAGAAAAGGAATTTAGAGAAGTGATTGGAGATCGCATTGCAAAACAGATAAAAGTAGAATATGTTTTTCAAGAATTAGATGATATTCCAGCACAATTTGAAGTACCAAAGGATCGAACAAAGCCTTGGGGAACTGGACAAGCGATTTTATGCTGCAAAGATATTGTGAAAGAGCCATTTGTTATTATTAATGCAGATGATTATTATGGAAAGGAAGCTTTTTGTAAACTTCATGAGTTTTTAGTTGAAGAAAAAGAAAAAACCGCAGAATTTATGATGGGAATGGCAGGTTTTATTTTAAATAATACATTGAGTGAAAATGGAACGGTCACAAGAGGAGTTTGCATAGCAAATGAAGAAAATTGTCTGACAAAAGTTATTGAGACGACAGGAATTTATATGGACAAAGACGGTCAGATTATTTGTGATAATGAAGAGGTAAAAGATTTTATCAATCCGAATGTAAAAGTATCTATGAATATGTGGGCTGGCTATCCAGAGTTCATAGATTATTTGGAGAAGGGATTTTGTGAGTTTTTAGAGAATTTAGATGAAAATTCTGAAAAGAAAGAGTATCTTATCCCGACGATTATTGATTCTTTGATTCAAGCGGGAAGAGCATCTGTAAAAGTTTTAAAAACGAAAGATAAATGGATTGGAGTTACATATAAAGAAGATATAGAGAAGGCACAGGCAGGCTTTCAAAAAATGATTGAAGAGGGAATATATCCAGCGAATCTTTGGGGATAGAGGAGTGGAAGAATTTCCTATTTATAATAATACTAACAAACTAGGGGATGCAATAGCTTTTCTAGTACATAATGCACTTGTTTTGTAGATAATATGGGTAGAGAAAGGAAAGTGTAACTATTATGAAGGAAAAAATTTATATGAACCGTGAATTATCTTGGTTAAAATTTAACGAGAGAGTATTAGAGGAGGCAGAGAATCCAAAAGTACCTCTTTGTGAGCGTTTAACTTTTGCTTCTATTTACCAGAGCAATTTAGATGAATTTTTTATGGTTCGTGTAGGCACGTTGGTGGACCAGGCTCTTCTTGAGGGAGATATGAGAGATGGAAAGACGAATATGACGCCAATGGAGCAAATTTCTGCCATTACGCAAGGAGTAAAAGTATTAAACGAGAGAAAAGATGCAGTTTATGCTTCTTTAATAAAAGAATTAGAAAAATATGGAATAAAATTAGTGGATTTTAAAAATATTTCCAAAGAAGAGGAGACAAAATTAGAGAAATATTTTGATATGGAGATTGCATCCATTATTTCTCCTACAATTGTGGGAAAGAGACAACCATTTCCATTTTTGAGAAACAAAGAAGTATATGCGATTGCTATTTTAAAGACAAAAAATGGAAAAGAGAGAATAGGAATTATTCCGTTTGGTGCTGGCTTGTTTGAGAATTTTATACAGATTTCAGACGGAGAGAAGTATATTCTTTTAGAACAGTTAATGCTTCATTTCATACCTAGAGTATTTAAAGGATATGAGATTAAATCAAAAGGTTTGATTCGTACAACGAGAAATGCAGATGTAGATGCGGATGCTCTTTATGAAGAGGATATCGACTACAGAGATTTTATGGTGGAGCTTATTAAAAAAAGAAAGAAATTAGCCCCAATTCGTGTGGAAGTATTTGGAAAATTAGAGGATGAAGATATTGCTAAGATTTGTGAACAGATAAATCTTAGTACAGAATGTATATTTAGAAGTAAAGCACCTCTTGATTTATCCTTTGTCTTTAAGATTCAAGATATATTAAGAAAAATTCCAGAATTATTTTATGATAAACGAACTCCACAAAAGACGAATGTATTTAGTTCAAAACGTTCTATTTTAGCTCAGATTAGAGAGAAGGATAAATTACTTTCCTATCCATATGAGAGCATGAGACCGTTTTTGGATATGCTTCGTGAGGCGGCTAATGATGACGATGTTATTTCTATCAAGATGACATTATATCGTGTGGCAAAACAGAGTAAAATTGTCGAGGCTTTAATTGAGGCTGCGGAAAACGGCAAGGAAGTCACAGTTATGGTAGAATTGAAGGCTCGTTTTGATGAGGAAAATAATATTGAGTGGTCTAGAAGACTTGAGGATGCAGGATGTAGAGTGATTTATGGATTAGATGGCTATAAGGTTCACTCAAAACTTTGCTTGATCACGAAAAAGAGTGGAAGACAGATTGAATATTATACGCAGATTGGCACTGGAAATTATAACGAAAAGACAGCTAGACTTTATACAGATTTATCTCTTATGACAGCAAATGTAGAGATTGGTATTGAGGCGAATAAGGTATTTCAGGCTTTGGCTATGGGAGATACTGTAGATTCTGTGGAGCATCTTTTAGTTGCACCAAAATGTTTACAAAATAAAGTACTCGACATGATTGAAGATGAGATTGCGCTGGCGAAAGAAGGAAAGCCTGCTTATATCGGCTTAAAAATGAATTCGTTGACAGATAAAAAGATTATGGATAAATTAGTAAAGGCATCTAAGGCTGGTGTAAAGATTGATATGGTGATTCGTGGTATTTGCTGTTTAATCCCTGGTGTGCCAGAAAAGACAGAAAATATTCGTGTTCGCAGCATCGTCGGACGATTTTTAGAACATTCTAGAATTTATATTTTTGGAAGCAAAGGAAGAGAAAAAGTATATATCGCATCAGCAGATTTCATGACGAGAAATACAGTAAAGCGTGTGGAAGTTGCCACTCCAATTGAGGATGAAGATTTAAAAGCTCGTCTTATAAATATGTTCCAGGTTATGTTATCAGATAATTTAAAAGCGAGAGAACTTTATGCGGATGGAGTTTATCGCTATGTGGAGCATGGAAAACCAGCGGTCAATGCACAGGAGTATTTTTACGAGGAAGCTTATAGGCGTGCTGCCGGAGAGTGGATTGCAAATGATTATGCTGCAAAGGAAGAGGAAAAAGAAGAAGTAAAAGAAGAAATTGCTTTGAAGGAAGAAGTTGATGATGCAGCAAAAGAAGTTGTGCATAAACCTCTAGAAGAAACAATAGAAGAAAAAATAGACGCAAGAGAGGAAAAAATAGATATAACAGAGCAAAAAAAAAGCCTAGTCAAAGAGTAGGTAAGAAAGCAAATTCAAGAAATAACGATAGATATAAGAGATATGCTGCGAGTTTAGCAAAGACAAATAAATAGAAGGAATAAAAAAGCTAGTAGTATAGAAACTTCAAAACATTAATTTTTATAAAAAGAGAGTTGGAATCTTAAGTATTTTAGGAGAGAACAGCTCTTTTTTTATAGTTCGTATCTTAATACAGTAGTTTGGTTTTAGCGTTGATAGATTTTTATAAAAAATTTTTTATAAGAAATGGATTCGAGACTTAACAAATGGAATAGGATGTGGTAAGATGAAACTTGTGAGAAATAAAAATTAAAAGTAAACAAGAAGGTAGGATTAAAAAAATAGAAAGAGGAGAACTTAAAACTTATGGAATCAAAGTATGCAGTGATAGATGATATCAAAGCACAAAAGAGATATGAAGATAGCCCAGTAGAGATTTTGCGTTTTCAAATTTTGAAAGATATGGAAAATGGAAAGAAATTTTTGCGCTATACAATGAAAAATATTGAAGAAAAAGTTATAAAAGCTATACATATTTCTATTTTTTGTTATGACTCCTATGGAAATAAGACAGATGAGATAGTGGGATTTGAGTATAAAAGTATATTTGCCAAAAAAGGAGAGAGTTTTGGAGAAAATTTTGTTATTCCACTCACATATATGACATCAGAAAAATTCGATTTCTATATCAACCATGTTTTTTTTGAAGATAAAACAGTTTGGAATAGTATAAGAATTTTGAATTTAGAACATCCACAGCAATTGATGAGTGAACATCCTTCTTTTGAAGAAATGAAATTTGGCTGTAAAAAATTGGGTATTGATGAACAGGCAAAATATATTCCTGATATTATAGACAGATTTTGGCGTTGTACTTGCGGTCAAGCTAATCAAATTCATGTTGATCAATGTATGAAGTGTAAAACAAATCGAACTGTTTTGAATGAGATTTTTCACGAAGATTATTTAAAACAGATGAGAAAAATGGTTGAAGCAGAGAAAAAAAAGGTTAAAGTAGAAAAAATTCAGGAAAGAAATAAGCAGATTATGAAAAGAGTAGAAAAAAATAAAAGACAGTGGGGAAAAGTTATCGTTCCGGTTATGACGGGAATTATCGTTTTAGGCATTGCTTCGTTTGTTGGGAAAAAATTTATTTTTCCGCCGTATTATTATAATAAGGCTCAAAAACAGCTAGAAGCTGGGCAATATATTTTAGCACAAAGAGAATTTCAAAAAAGTAAAAATTATAAAGATGCAGAGCAGCTTGAAAAATATGCCAGTGTCTTAGCAGAGGTGGAGCAAATTAAAAATGAGACTAACTTAGGTGAAATTTATAATAAAGTTGTGAGTCTCGATGGATTTTATGGCATCAATACGATTCTTGATACGAATTCTTACTTAAAACAGATAAAAGATTTGCAGGGAAAATGGGATCTATATGATGGAGGTAAAAAAAGAACATATAAGTTTTCAAATGGAAATATTACAATTAATGGTCAAAATATTTATCAAATTATAGCGGTGGAAAATGGAATTGGATTGCGTTCTGGAGAAAGAGGAGAAATTTGGAATATTATTTCTGTAGATGGCAATGAAATTTTACTTGAGACAGAGTCAGATGTAAGGATTTTCCATAAAAATCAGACGAAGGAGGATAGTATTTATTTTCCAGTTAAGAGCTATGAGTCAATTTTACAAAAAACGTTGCAAGATAAGCATAAGATTGTTGATAATATAAAAAATAATAGTTCTCTATATGCTTGCTTTAATTTCATAGAATATTTATATGGTAAGGGATATGCTCAGCTTGTAAAACTAGAGAGCATGTATGTGGAAGATTTAAATGAGGCCAAGACATTGCTGCTTTCAGACGGCACTACTGTGGACTATAAAAAAGAAGTCAGAATTGATGTTATTGGAAAGGCAGAAGATTTGAAAAGAAGAAATCAAAGAGATGCAGAAGTTAAAATTGATCACTATATTGGATATTTTGATGCGAAGGGAGAAAATCTTTTGGCGTATGTCAAAGTAGAGCAAGGAATTTCAGCTCAGCAAAATAATAGAAAATTAGTAGAGAAATTCAATTCTTATGAGATACCAAATATCACAATTCCTATCTGTAAACAAGTGATTGAGGTGGAGATGAAAAAAAATACAGAGCTTGAAGATGAGTATTTTACGGTTACTGCAGTGAATATAGAAGAAATCGATGAAAGTAGTATGCTCGTACATATTTGGGGAAACGATAGTACAGGGGCAAATAAACGAATTGATGGAACTGTAAATTATACTTATCAAGTAGAGAATACTACTTCGCAAGAAGAAGTTTTTGACAAAAATATTTATGTTGAGACACCAATCTATGACTATGCAGAAAAATTAGCTGACTATCTTAAATAGGTATTTTTGTATAAAAAAAGAAAAGGAAGTGAGAAACAAATGATTTTTATACTAGGAGATACATTAGAGGTATTACCATTATCAGAACAGACAGAAATCCCTCCTTCAGCTGTTTTTTTAACAACATCAAAAGAAGCGAAAAGAGTATTGGAGCTTGCTGGAATTGTGTATGAAGGTGAGATTAGGATGGAAGATGCGGGATTTTGTAAAGTGGAGACAATGCAAGAATGTTTAGCGGGAACACTTTGTATCCCCAAACTTTTGGATGTTTTGGGAAGTCAGTATAGAATTTTGTTTTTCATTAATAGAAGAAATATTGTCATTGTGGATGATCAAGATTTTTCTTTTCGGTTAATTAAGAGGATGAGACGCAAAAAGACAAATCCTGGAAGAACAAAGGAGAAATTCATTTATAATTTTTTCTCAGAATTTATTAGCCGAGATTTTAGCTTGCTTGGACGATATGAAAGAAGAATTATGGAGATGGAAGAGGATATTATGGAAGGAAATATCGAGGACTTCCAAAGTGAAATTATGCCAATTCGAAAAGAACTTTTGACATTGAGAGGATATTATGATCAAATTTCAGATATCGGAAAAGAGCTAGAGGAAAATGAAAATAATTTTTTCGCCAAAAAGCAGTTAAAATATTTTGGTATCATTACTGACCGCGCAGAGAGACTTATGGATAAGACCATGCATCTTCTTGAGTATGCACAGCAGGTGAGAGATGCCTATCAGGCTGAGGTAGATGCCAAGCAAAATGCCAATATGCAGTTTCTGACAGTGATATCCACTATTTTCTTCCCGCTTACATTAATTACTGGGTGGTATGGCATGAACTTTCAAAATATGCCAGAATTAGCTCACGGATATCCAGGAGTTATCATTTTAAGTGCAGTTGTCATCATTGTTATTATTATATTCTTTAAGAAGAAGAAAATTTTATAAAAACGATGATATAAAATTATCCTTAATAAGGAAGTTTATCTTGTAAATATGGCAAAAATCTTGTATAATAACAAGAAATTCTAAGGTTTTTATTATTTTGATAGTGTTGACTACAAAAGAGAAGGATTAAGTTTCGTATTGGTGAGGGTTCTCTTGATTTCTTCTCTTTTACAGGTTTTCACATATAATTGTCCTAAGTGGGCTGGTAAGATTGGGAAAAAGAGCTGGTATTTTATATCAGCTCTTTTTCTATATGGAGCAGATTATTTACATATTGTAAAATTTAGAAAAAATTAGTACAATAAATTAAAAATAGATATTAGAATGAAGAGAGGAGGAGCGATATGCCGTGTTTATATGCTCATAATGTCTTTGGGGAAAAAGTAAGGGAGCAATTTCCAGAGGAAATAAGACAGTGTATACAACAGTATGAGGATTGCTATAAATGGGGATTACAAGGTCCTGATTTTCTGTTTTTTTGTAATATACCTACAGGGAAAAAAATAAAAAAAATGGGGCATCGTATTCACAGACAATCATTAGACATATATTTACAAAAAATAATTCCGATTGTCAAAGAAAGGGGAGTAAGCAGTGCTGAGATGGCATATTTACTTGGATTTTTATGCCATTTTATGTTAGATAGTCAATGCCATCCTTATGTGAATGCGTGGAAAGAGGAAGGGTATTCTCATGCAGATACAGAGAAAGCATTTGACCAATATTTAGTAAAATTAGATAAAAAATCACCAGAAAAATATCCTTTTTATACACTTTTGCCTCTTAAAATCCGAACAATAAAAATTGTAAATCGCATGTATCCGTGGGTGAATTTTTTTTATATTTATAGCAGCATGATTTTTTATGTAATGGCGAAGCGATTGTTTTATGCACCAAGGGAGACAAAAAGAAAGATTATAACCGTTTTAACAAAAAAGATGGGACTTTATCCGAAACTAAATCGGCATTTTTACTGGGAGCGGATGCAAAAGAAGTTTGATAAAAAAAGTGCTAGATTATATGAAATGCTAGAAGAAATAGTGGAGGAAACTGTTCTATGGGGAAAAATTTTTTGGAAAGGTATTGAGAGTAACACAGATATTTTTGTTTCTGATAGACTCCGTCAGGTTGATTTTGGAGGGCTAAAAATTAAGGAAGAACAGGACGAAAATTAGATATATTCTATTTCTATCATTGTTAAAAATATATTTAGAATTGAAGTGACTAAATGATAAAAAGTAGTCACTTCTTTCTTTTTTGTGTAATATTTGAGAAAATTCCTTAGTAAAATAAGAAATTCATAAGAAAATCTGATAAAAAACGTTAAAAAAATAACAAAATATGTTGTATTTTGTATAAAAATCCGTTATAATAAACGAGATAAAATCATATGAGTAAAAATATGGTAAACTAGGCATAATCAGTAAGGAATATAAAGGAGGAGCCAATGTTAGAGCAAAGTTATTATGACAAGACTGATGAAATAATTGAATGTTACGGTGCGAAGGAGGCATCGTTGATTCCTATTATTCAAGATATTCAAAGTGAGTATCGTTATCTTCCACCAGAACTACTTTCTTATGTAGCAAAAAAGATTAATATTACAGAGGCTAAGGCGTTTAGTGTGGCAACATTTTATGAGAATTTTTCTTTCGAGCCAAAAGGAAAATACGTTATTAAGGTATGTGACGGAACAGCGTGTCATGTAAGAAAATCTATTCCAATTTTAGAGCGAATTTATAGCGATTTAGGTTTGTCAAAGGAAAAAGTGACAACAGACGATATGATGTTTACAGTGGAGACTGTATCTTGTCTTGGTGCTTGTGGATTAGCCCCTGTACTTATGGTAAATGATACCGTACACCCAGCAATGACACCGGATGCAGCAAGTGCGTTGCTTAGAGAGCTTAGGGAGGAGTAGAACATGGCAAAGATTGAAAATAGACAGGTATTAGATGAGATTCGAGTAAGCTCGAAAGAAAAAATAGAAAAAAGTAGCTGCAGAATTTTAATCTGTGCGGGAACTGGATGTTTGGCAGGCGGATCGGGAAAAATCTATGAGAGAATGTGTGAGCTTGTAGCAGAACATCCTGATATTGAAGTAAAGTTTGGAGCCGAGATTGCTCACGGAGATGGAGAAGTTCACGTTAAGAAAAGTGGGTGCCATGGATTTTGCGAAATGGGACCTCTTATGAGAATTGAACCGATGGGAATTTTATATACGAAGGTTTCTTTAGATGACTGTGAGGCTATTTTTGAGAGAACGATAAAAAAAGGCGAGATTATTCGTCATCTTTTATATAAACAAGATGGAATTGAGTACCAAAAACAGGAAGAAATTCCATTTTATAAAAAACAGACAAGACTTGTTCTTGAAAACTGTGGACATATTGATGCGGAGCATGTTGAGGAAGCAATCGCTGTTGGAGGATATAAAGCTCTTGAGAAAGCTTTGTTTGAGATGACACCACAGCAAGTTATTGATGAGATTTTAGAGTCTAATTTAAGAGGCCGAGGAGGCGGTGGCTTCCAGACTGGATATAAGTGGAAACAAGTAGCTAGCCAAAAAGAAAAGATACGCTATGTTGTCTGTAATGGTGACGAGGGAGATCCGGGTGCATTTATGGACCGAAGTATTATGGAGGGAGATCCTCATAAGATGATAGAAGGTATGATGATTGCAGCTTATGCGACAGGAGCGCAGGAAGGATATATTTATGTGCGTGCAGAGTATCCTCTCGCAATCAGTAGATTAAAACTTGCTATCGCTCAGGCGGAAGAAAAAGGGTTACTTGGAGAGCATATTTTAGGAACAGATTTTTCATTTAAATTACATATTAACCGCGGAGCAGGTGCGTTTGTCTGTGGCGAGGGAAGTGCGCTTACTGCATCTATCGAGGGAAATCGTGGTATGCCAAGAGTAAAACCACCTCGTACAGTAGAGCAGGGACTTTTTGCGAAACCAACTGTTTTAAATAACGTAGAAACTTATGCTAATGTTCCAATGATTATTAATAATGGTGCAAAATGGTATAAGACAATCGGACCAGAAAAGAGTCCTGGAACAAAGGCGTTTGCTCTTACTGGAAGTGTAAAAAATACAGGACTTATTGAAGTTCCAATGGGAACAACTCTTCGTGAGGTAATTTATGATATCGGTGGAGGCATCAAAGGAGACGGCAAGTTTAAGGCGGTACAAATTGGAGGACCGTCTGGCGGATGTCTTATCACTCCTCATTTGGAAGTTCCACTTGATTTTGACTCCTTAAAGAAGATGGGAGCTATGATTGGCTCTGGTGGACTTGTTGTTATGGATAATAATACTTGTATGGTTGAAGTGGCAAGATTTTTCATGAATTTCACACAAAACGAGAGCTGTGGAAAATGCGTTCCTTGTCGTGAGGGAACAAAGCGTATGCTTGAGATATTAGAGAGAATTGTCGCTGGAAAGGGTACTCTAGAAGATTTAGATTTACTTGATGAGTTGGCACATATGATTACAGATACAGCTCTTTGTGGACTTGGAAAGAGCGCAGCTTTACCTGTTATGAGTACGCTTAAATTATTTAGAGAAGAATATATTCAGCATGTTGTAGATAAAAAATGTATCTCTCATAACTGTACAGCACTTCGAAGATTTGTCATTAGCAAAGAGCGTTGTAAGGGATGTTCTAAATGTGCTAGAAACTGTCCAGTTGGAGCGATTTCTGGCAGAATTCGTGAGCCTTATGAGATTGATTCAAATATTTGTATTAAATGTGGTGCGTGTGAAGATGCCTGTGCATTTGGTGCGATTCATATAGAGGATTAGTGGGAGGAATAGAGAATGAAACATATAACAATTAATAATAGAAAGGTTCCATTTGATGATGAGAAAAATGTACTCTCTATCATTCGTAAATCAGGAATTGACCTTCCTACTTTTTGCTATCACTCTGAGTTGTCCACTTATGGAGCTTGTAGGATGTGTGTGGTAGAGGACGATAAAGGAAGAATTTTTGCTTCTTGTTCGGAAACTCCAAGGGATGGAATGGTTATTTACACAAATACACCTAGAATTCAGCATCATAGAAAAATGATTTTGGAGCTTTTGCTTGCTTCTCACTGTAGAGATTGTACGACTTGTCATACAAGTGGTGCGTGTACTCTTCAAAATCTGGCACATCAGCTTGGTGTAAGTTATATTCGTTTTGAAAATACAAAGCCTCAGGTTCCAATTGACGAGAGTTCAGAGTGTATTGTTATTGATAAAAATAAATGTATTTTATGTGGTGACTGTGTCCGTACTTGTGATGAGATTCAGGGACTTGGTATTTTAGATTTTGCTCATCGTGGTGCTAATATGCAAGTTATGCCAGCGTTTGATCGAAAGATGTCAGAAACGGATTGTGTCGGTTGTGGACAATGTCGAGTTGCTTGTCCAACTGGAGCTATCACTATAAAATTTAATATTCGTCCAATCTGGGAGGCAATCGCAAATCCGAATATCCGTGTTGTTGTACAGATTGCACCTGCTGTTCGTGTGGCAATCGGTGATCAATTTGGTATTCCAAAAGGAGAAAATTCTCTTGGAAAACTTGTGGCAGCACTTCGAAGAATGGGATTTGATGAAATTTATGATACAAACTTTGGAGCGGATTTGACTGTTATGGAAGAATCCAAAGAATTAGTGGAGAGATTGGAAAAGGGAGAAAACCTTCCGCTCTTTACTTCTTGTTGTCCAGGCTGGGTAAAATTCTGTGAGAGAAAATATCCACAGTTTAGAAAAAATCTCTCTACTTGTCGCTCTCCACAGCAGATGTTTGGAGCACTCATTAAAGAAGAGGCTAGAATGAACAAGGAAGATACAAGAAAAACAATGGTTGTTTCAATTATGCCTTGTACTGCAAAGAAAGAGGAGATTGTCCGTCCAGAACATTATACAGATGGTGAACAAAACGTAGATTACGTATTAACGACGACTGAGGTGACAAGAATGATTAAGGAGGCAGGTATTGATTTAGCTCGTATGCCTTCTGAGGCTCTCGATATGCCGTTTGGTTTATCTTCTGGTGCTGCTGCTATTTTTGGTGTAACTGGCGGTGTGACAGAGGCTGTGCTTCGCAGACTGATTGCTAGTAGTAAAGTAGAGGATTTAGAGAAAATTAGTTTTACAGGAATTAGAGGAACAGAATCTATTAAAGAGGCGAGTGTAACTTTGGGTGAGCGAGAAATTAAGATTGCCGTTGTCAATGGACTTCGCTCCGCTGCTGAGGTTTTGGATAAGATTGAGTCAGGAGAAGTTTATTATGATTTCGTGGAAGTAATGGCTTGTAAGAGAGGATGTATTGCAGGCGGTGGTCAGCCACTTCCAATCGGCCCTAGAACAAAGAAGGCGAGATTTGAGGGAATTTATAATGTAGACCGTGTGGCCCAGATTAAGTTGTCCAATGAAAATCCGATTATTCAGACATTGTATAATGGAATTTTGAAAGGAAAAGAGCATAAGCTTTTGCATAATGAGATTAAAGAGATTAAAAAATAGAAGAAATAGAGTAAATTGAATAAAGAGAAAAAATTCAAGAAATAGAAAAAATTCAAGAAATAGAATATGTTTTTGAAGAATAGTCACTCTATATATATGAAAAATTTGTATATATGGAGTGACGTTTTTTGTGTTTTGAGAGGGGAGGAGAGTGGGGGCAGACGCCAAAATAGAGAGTCTATCGCTTCTCCAAAAACACGCTCATTCCCACGATTTTTCAACATGCGCCTATTTATGCTGCTCACGCAAACTCGCTTCGCTCAGACAGTGCTACCGCAGCAAAGCTAGCATATTGAAAAATCGCTCCATTTGCTATCGTTTTTGGAGAATAGATAGACTCACTATTTCGGCTGGGTATTGGGGCTTTCTGTGATAATTTGTCCATAAATTATTTTGGTATTGTAATCCATTTTTTAAG
The DNA here is from genome assembly GCA_051880475.1 of Lachnospiraceae bacterium. Lineage (GTDB taxonomy): Bacteria > Bacillota > Clostridia > Lachnospirales > Lachnospiraceae > JAUUSJ01. Next base: position 67,281 of record JBJEOA010000054.1, read on the forward strand.
AGTTTTGGGCGGGAATTCTCGGTGACTTGTCTCCGAGATGAAAGCCCGGTTTTTACTTAAAATTTATTACTATATGTAATGATAATAATTATTATAAATATTGACTTTATTACCATATTATGATATACTATATGTATGAAGAATAAATACATTCACGCAAGAACTTGCGTATATAACATCAATTATCCTATCGTTTGGTGTGTCAAATACCGAAGAAAGGTACCATGTGCACTGTTTTGTATCAGCACCATCAAAGATTTCCGTTACACAGATTGTGAAGTATCTGAAAGGGATTAGCGGAAACACATCACTCAGAGAATTTCCAGAGATTAGAAAATCTTTGTGGAAAGGACAGCTTTGGAATGGTTCTTACTTTTGTGAAACGATTGGCTCTACTTCTGAGGAAAATGTTCGGAGATATATAGAAAGGCAAAGGAACTGTCAGCTATGAATAAGGCAATCAAGTACCGATTATATCCTACAATGGAACAAGCGACTATGTTTAGAAAGACCTTTGGCTGTTGCCGTAAGGTCTATAATCTGATGCTTGCTGACAAAATCGAGAGTTATAAAACTACTGGCAGGTTTGCTGCGGTAACACCTGCCAAATACAAAAAGGATTATCCATATCTTAGAGAAGTAGATAGTCTTGCTCTTGCTAATAAGCAGATGGATTTACAAGCAGCATTCAAAAGTCGATTTAGTAAATCTCGCAAAAAGAAGAATGGTTTTCCAAAATTCAAGTCCGCCAAACACAGTAGAAAGTCTTATACAACAAATAATCAGAATGGAACCGTTGCGGTATTCCATCACGCAATCAAATTGCCTAAAATCGGTAAAGTAAAGGCAGTCATTCATAGACAGCCGCCTGTTGGTTGGATTGTAAAATCTGCTACCATCTCACAAGAGAGTGACGGTAAGTTCTATGCCTCTGTGCTTTTTGCATACGAAGAAGTGATTATTCCCGTTCCGTTATCGGATCACGCGATTGGATTAGATTACGCATCCGATGGGTTATATGTGGATGATAAAGGGAACGTTGGCACGAATCACAAATATTATCGTGAAAGTCACAAAAAACTTGCCAAGGCACAGCGTAGGCTATCTAGAATGCAAGGTTCTAAAAAGAATGAGCCTAAGTCTAATAATTATATGAAGCAATATCGTAAGGTGAATAAGATTCATAGACATATCGCAAATCAACGTTTGGATAATCTGCACAAGATATCTACTGAGATAGCCAATCAGTATGATGTGGTATGTGTAGAAAGTCTGAATATGCGGTCTATGTCCAATAAGGGCTTTGGAAATGGGAAATCTACTTTGGACAACGGATACGGAATGTTTCTCAATATACTGGAATATAAACTTGCAGACCGTGGCAAATATTTTGTCAAAGTAGATAAGTGGTTTCCGTCAAGTCAAATCTGTCATTGTTGCGGAACCATTCATCCTGAAATGAAAGATTTGTCTATCCGTACCATACGATGCGATTGTGGTCTAACAATCAGTCGTGACCAAAACGCTGCGATAAACATAAAAGAGGAAGGGTTACGTATACTGAAATTTGCGTAAATATCCATATGGTAGGGACGGAATCAGCCCGAACCAAACGCTTGTGGACACTGTGTAAGACGTATCGTTGCCGTATATGGTAGCCTACGCAGTCGTGGTTGAAGCAAGAAGCTCGGTAACTTGTTGCCGAGTAGTTCACTATGTTACATTAATACCAACAAAAAGACCGAAAGTCTGTTCAATAATATTCAACTTATACAAAGAAGAGGAGTGAAAAATGAATTGCATCGTAATAGGAATCGCAGGTGGTTCTGGCTCAGGAAAATCAACTTTTACTAACCGTTTGCTAAATTTATATAAAGATAAAATTACTGTGATATATCACGATAATTATTATAAAAAACAAGATAATTTATCATTAGAGGAGAGAAAAAAGATAAATTATGATCATCCAGACTCTCTAGATACCAAAATGCTTGTTGAGCATATTAAAAGGTTAAAAGAGGGAGAGGCGATTGAATGTCCAATCTATGATTATTCGATTCATAATCGAAGGGCAGAGACAGTTAGAGTTCAACCGAGTAAAATTATTATAGTAGAGGGAATTTTGGTACTCCAAGACAAGGCACTTCGCGAGTTGATGGACATTAAAATATTTGTGGAGGCGGATGCGGATGAGAGAATTGTTAGGAGAATTCTTCGTGATGTGAGAGAACGCGGGAGAGATATGGAGGGAATTATCGCCCAGTATTTAGAAACTGTTAAGCCAATGCATTATATTTATGTCGAACCCACAAAGAGTATGGCGGATATTATAATCAATAGTGGAAAGAATGAAGTGGCATTTGACTTGATAAGGACAAAGATTGATTATCTTTTATTAGATGAGAGATGCTCTTAGAATAATCAGGAAAATCAATTCTTATGGGTGTGGTGTTGAAAATTGAGGTTTTTGATAAAAGATATTCTCTGAGTGACTCTAGTTTTTTAGAATTAAATTCTGAAGGTTTAGAAAAATAAATTCAATCGCATTACAAATTAATATAATATTAGCTTCCATATCACAGCAAAAAGAGGAAAGTAGCTCTCCTTTAAAACGATAGCGAGGCTTCCAAAGATTTTAACTGCACTAGCTTTGCTGCGGAAGCGTTAGCGAAGCGGATTCGCGGGAGCAGCATAAATAAGCGTGCGGTTAAAATTTGGAAACGTAGCGTGTTTAAAAGGAGAGCTACTTTCCTCTTTTGCGTCTGTTATTTTATAATGTTTCAAAATCTATACTCACAGGGCATATTGCGTCTTATGCCCTAGAAAGTATACCTGCTTATTTTATAGTTTTAACGCAACTCCAATAATTGCACCTGCGACCATCCACCAAAGTGGATGTAGCTTTTGCAATTTTTTTATTTGTAGTAATAAAAATATAGTAACGCAAAGTCCAATCGCCAGCCAATCGGGATGATATCCAGCTTCGTCCATTGCAAATAATGTAATTTCAATAAGTCCCCATACGGCAAATCCAATTGCGGCGGCGACAGCGGGACGAACGCCATAGAAAATAGCTTGTACAGAAGGATTGTTGTAAAATTTTTCCATAAATCTTGCCACTATAAGGATAATGAGAATCGGTGCTACAACCATCGAGCAAGTTGAGACGATAGCCCCAGCAATACCAGCGGCCTGATAGCCAGCATAGGTGGACATATTGATGCCAACAGGTCCGGGTGTACTCTCACTGATAGCAATCATATTGGTGAGTTCGCTTGCCGTATACCAGTCGTATTTATTCGTTAAATCCATCAGGAAGGGAAGTGTCGCCATGCCTCCGCCGACTGAGAAGAGTCCAATTTTAAAAAACTCATAGAAAAGTGTGAAATAAATCATTATTTTTTCCTCCATTTTTAAGTTTGTTAGATAAAAAACCGATAACTCCGCCACCGATAATGAGAGACACAAGTGGGAGAGGAGAAAAGGTAGCGAGTAAAAATGAGGCCAAAAAAATGAAAAGTCCAAGCTTATCTTTAATTCCCTTTTTTGCCATAGTAAATACTGTGTTTAACATTAATGCACAGACAATGATTCGAACTCCTGCGAGAGCATGAAGAAGAATTGGATTTTTCATAAATTGTCGAAGTACTGCTGCAACGAGACAGATAATAATAAGGGATGGGGAAATCATGCCGAGTGTTGCGATAATACCTCCCAAAATTCCTCTTTCTTTAAAGCCGATATAGGTGGCAGTATTTACTGCAATAACACCAGGAGTACATTGGCTTATGGCGTATACATCTAAAAGCTCGTCTTCTTCTAACCAGTGATAATGCTCGATTACCTCACGTTTTAGCATAGGCAGCATGGCAAGACCACCGCCAAAGGTTAAAACACCAATTTTGAAAAAAGCAGTATATAAATCCTTATATTTGGTCATAGATAGAATCCTTTCTTAAAAAATTTTTTGATAAAATTTTAATTCTTTCTCAATTTTATTATATAGTAAAAATATAAAATGTAAAATATATTGTAGAAAAAATTTTTTTCTAAACAATATGACAGAAAAAATTTTAAAAATAGAGTTTCTAAACAAAATAACCCCTAGGGGGGCTTGTGATATTGAGGCATTGTGTTAAAGTAATGAATAATAGAATAAGTGAAGAAGGAGGAATGATTATGCATATGGCAGATGCGTTAGTTGCTCCAGCAGTGGCAGGTACAATGTACGCTTGTTCCACAGTGGCAGCAGCATATTCAGTAAAAAAACTGCGTTTAGAAAGTGATCCAAAAAAAATTCCGTTAATGGGAGTTATGGGGGCTTTTGTATTCGCTACGCAAATGATTAATTTTACAATTCCAGGTACCGGCTCTAGTGGTCATCTTTGTGGAGGTATGTTATTATCTGCATTGCTTGGACCTTATGCGGGATTTTTGAGTATGATTGGTGTCTTATTCATTCAAGGAATACTATTTGCGGATGGTGGTCTGCTCGCACTTGGATGCAATATATGGAATATGGCATTTTATGGTTGTTTTGTGGGTGCTTTATTGATATGGAAACCTATGATGAAAAAAGGTATGACAAAGGGAAAAATTATTGTTGCGTCGATTCTTGGATGTGTTTTGACTTTACAGATGGGAGCGTTTAGTGTGACAGTTGAGACGTTAGCCTCTGGAATTACAGAGCTTCCATTTGATGTTTTTGTGGGAACGATGCAGCCAATTCATCTGGCTATTGGTTTCGTGGAAGGATTGATTACCGCAGCAGTGTTAGTATTTGTGTATGAGGCACGCCCTGAATTATTATATAAAAATGAAAGCATAGATGAGGGTGCAGGTAGATTTACATTTAAAAATACGTTAGTTATTTTGGGAGTGTTAGCTCTTTTCATTGGTGGGGGATTGTCTCTAGTAGCTTCTTCTAATCCAGATGGATTAGAGTGGTCTATGGAAAAAGTAGCTGGTACTGCACAATTAGAAGCAAATGGAAGTATTTATGATAAGGCAGCTTCTGCGCAAGAAACAGTAGCAATTTTGCCAGATTACTCATTTAAAAATTCGGAATCTGCATTTGGAACAAGTTTTTCGGGTATTGTGGGAAGTTTGGTCGTAGTTGGTGTCTGTGTTGGTGCTTGTTACGCCTTTAGATTTTTTAGAAAGAAAGAACAGTATGAGTAAAATAAATAATGCTATTTATGAAATACATCATATGGATATCATTGCTAGTAGGAACCAATGGATGAATAGATTTCATCCATTGGTTAAACTTATTTTAACGGTTAGTTATATTGCGACGGTAGTGTCTTTTCAAAAATATGATGTGATTGGACTTTTCGGGATGTCCATTTATCTGATTGCGGGATTTATCCTTGCAGAATTATCATTTAAAGAATGTTTGTGGAGGCTTAGGGTAGTATTGCCTCTTGTATGTATGGTTGGTCTTGCGAATCCATTTTTGGATAAAATTCCAGTAGAGTTGGGATTTATACATATTAATGCAGGTGTGATATCGATGATTACATTAATTATGAAAGGGATTTTTTCTATAATGGCCTCCTATTTGCTTATCGCAACGACATCCATTGAAAAAATTTGTTATGCCCTTAGAATGATTCATACTCCCAAAATATTAGTGACGCAAATTTTGCTGACGTATCGATATATTACAGTTTTGCTTGGAGAAGTAAATAGAGTTACGCAGGCATATTCTCTGAGAGCTCCAAACCAGAAGGGTGTACATTTTAAAGTGTGGGGTTCTCTTACAGGACAGCTTTTGCTTCGAAGCATTGATAGAGCAAATGATGTATTTGAGAGTATGACTCTGCGTGGATATGAGGGAGAATTTCATTATATAGGGAAAACTATTCGTATGCGATGGCAGGATATACTGTATTTGATAATATGGTTGGCAATCATTATTTTGTTTCGTAAAATACCTATTATTATAGTAGTAGGAAATTTAATTGGAGGAATATTTGTATGAGTCAAATAGGTATTGATATAGAAAATGTGACATTTGGATATGAGAAGGGAAGAGAGATTTTAAGAAATATTTCTTTACATGCCAAACAAAAGGATTCTATCGGTCTTGTCGGGGCAAATGGAGTTGGAAAATCTACTTTTTTAAGATTATTGGTTGGACTAAATCTTGGATTCACAGGAAGGATTCAAGTGGGAGAGACTTTGGTGAAGAAAGAAAATTTACCTGAAATTAGGAAAAAGATAGGATATGTATTTCAAGATTCGGATAGTCAGCTTTTTATGTCAACTGCATTTGAAGATATTGCTTTTGCACCGAGAAATTACGGTTTGCCAGATGAGGAAGTAAAAAAAAGAGTAAATCAAGCATTAGAACTTGTAGGAATTTCTCATTTACGTGATAAGCAGATATTTAAAATGTCAGGGGGAGAGAAAAAATTAGTTTCTATTGCGACAATTCTCTCTATGACACCAGATATTATTTTAATGGATGAACCGTCTATTACATTAGACCCAAGAAATAGGAGAAATTTAATTCGTATTCTAAATTCCTTTCCTCAATTAAAAATTATAGCCTCCCATGACTTAGATATGATTTTAGATACTTGTGAGAGAACAATTATTATGTCAAATGGAGAGATTGTCTGTGACGGTGCGACAAAGGAAATATTATCAGATAGGAATTTATTGGAGAAAAATGGTTTAGAGCTTCCACTTTGCATGAATAGATAGAGAAGATTTAGTGTTGATTATTGTTTTATTATTGTTTTTTATTGTTTTTGCTGAAATAATAAAAAATATATTGACAAAAATAAAAAATAAGAATATAATAATAAAAAACAAAAAATAATAATCCAAAACAATAATAATCAGGAGGAAAAGAAAATGAAATTCGTAATCGATGATGCAAATATAGATAAAATTAAGGAGATTTATAATTATTATCCTGTGGATGGCGTGACTACAAATCCATCTATTTTAGCAAAAAGCAAAAGAAATCCATATGAGGTTTTGAGAGAGATTAGGGAATTCATTGGCGAGGATGCAGAGCTTCATGTTCAAGCTGTTTCAAAGAAAGCGGAAGATATGGTTGAGGAAGGACATAAAATTTGTCGAGAACTTGGAAAGAATACTTATATAAAGATTCCAACTACACCAGAGGGCTTGAAGGCGATGAAGATGCTTTCTAAAGAAGGATATCGTGTGACAGCAACTGCAATTTACACTCCTATGCAGGCATTTTTGGCTGGAAAAGCAGGTGCTGATTATGCGGCTCCTTATGTAAATCGTATTGATAATCTCGGTGCGAATGGTGTTGAAACTGCAAAAGTAATTCATGATATTTTCAAGAAAAATGGTTTAAAGACAGAAGTTCTTGCTGCTAGCTTTAAAAATTCACAGCAAGTATTGGAATTATGTAAGTATGGAATCGGGGCAGCGACAATCGGAACAGATGTGATTGATGGATTAATTAATAATGCAAGTGTTAGCTCTGCAATTGACGGATTTATAGCTGACTTTGAGGAGCTTTGCGGAGAAGGAAAGACGATGCTAAATTGTTAAATGAAATGAGGATGGAATATGTTCGTAGAAGAACGCCAAGAAAAGATTTTGGAATTATTACAAGAGGATGGCAAAGTTAGAGTAAAAGAACTTAGTCAAATATTTGATGTGACACAAGATTGTATCCGCAAAGATCTCTCTAGTATGGAAAAAAGAGAATTATTAAAACGTACTTATGGTGGTGCAATTATAAGGCAAAATCAACATCCGGGACATACAAAATTTGTATCCGAGCGCAATGATATGAATATGGAAGAAAAAAGAGAAATTGCGAAAAAAGCAGTAGAATTATTGGAAGATGGAGATGTTATTTTTTTAGATATTTCTACGACAAATATGGAACTTGCAAAAGAGATTATTAGAGTGGGGCTTAAAGTGAGAGTGGTCAGTAGTATGCTTGGAATTGCGAATCTTTTTTCTGATGCAGGAGAGGCGGATTTTATTATGCTTGGGGGTGAATTAGACCGCTCGCAAAATAGTATGTTGGGTGCACTCACTTTGAAAATGATGGAAAGCTTTCGTTTTGATTATGTATTTCTTGGAGTAGTGGGAGCAGATATCATGGCGAATGAGATTTCAACTTATCTTTCAGAAGATGGAGCTATGAAATATCAAGCGATTAGACGCAGTGATAAATCTTATCTTATGATGGAAAAGAAGAAATTTGATTTTAAGGGAAATTATGTATATGCTAAATTTGAGGATATTGATGGCATTATTTGTGAGTCAGAGCCATCAAAAGAAGTGCAAGAGGCACTTGAAAAATATAGTGTAAAGTTAATATAAGGTGGAATGGAAGTATGATGGAACAATTATCTCAGACGGACCGTATTAGTTATTTGAAAGATAGAATGTTATCAGAGCCAAGATATGCATCAATAGAGCAGGCTCTAATTATTACAGATACTTATAAAAAAAATGAGGATAAACCGAGAATTATTCAAAGAGCCTTGTCTTTAAAAGCAGCCTTAGAGCAGATGGAAATTAATGTAGAGCCAGAGGAATTGATTGTTGGAAATCGTACGGCTGGGGTTCGCTATGGTGTTGTATTTCCAGAGAGTGGAAGTACATGGGTGGACCGCGAATTTGAGACACTTCCAACGAGACCACAGGACCGTTTCAATGTTCATGAAGAAGATATTAAGACATTTCGCAAAGTGATTAAACCATATTGGGAGGGAAAATCTCTCGAAGATATTTTAAATGAGCGATATGGAAAAGAAATAAACGAAATGGGGAAAATCGTTAAGATTAATCAAAAAGACCATGCTCAGGGGCATATTTGCCCAAATTGTATGGAGTGGTTACAGTTTGGACCTGCCAGATATCGTGAGATTGCTAAGGAAAAACTTCAAACCGCAACGAAAGAGTCTCAGAAATTATTTTATGAGGCAGTGGCAATCGTCATGGAAGGTGCTCAAAAATTTATGGTTCGCTATCATGATTTGATGATGGAAAAAGCACAGATGGAATCGGATTCTAGTAAGAAAATTATGATGGAAAAAGTTGCAAAAAACTGTAAAAATTTAAGTATGCGTCCAGCAAAGAATTTTCATGAAGCAGTTCAGGCAATCTGGTTTTTATTTGTAATTTTACAGATGGAATCAAATGCTTCTTCTTTCTCACCGGGACGTTTAGACCGCCACTTAATTTCTTATTATGAGAGAGATATCAAAGATGGAAGTTTGAACAGGCAAGATGCCTTAGAAATTATTGAAAATTTATGGTTAAAATTTAATGAGATTGTATATATGAGAAATTCTGGCGGAGCAAAGTATTTTGCAGGATTTCCGATTGGATTTAATATTGCCATTGGCGGACAAGATGAAGAGGGAAAGGATTATTTTAATGAATTATCTTTCTTATTCTTAAAAGCACAGCAACATATTGGACTTCCTCAGCCAAATTTATCTGTTCGTTTACATGAGGGAACGAACGAAGAATTATTAAAAGAAGCTGTTCGCACAGTGGCACTTGGGAGCGGTATGCCTCAGTTTTTTAATGATAAAGCAGTTATTCCATCTATTATGGAACTTGGCATTGAGGAGGCGGATGCAAAAGATTATGCTATTGTGGGATGTGTGGAACTAACAACACAGGGCAATAACCTCGGATGGAGTGATTCTGCAATGTTTAATTTAAATAAGGCGTTAGAAGTTACTCTGACAGGTGGAGACTGCCTTCTTACTGGAGAAAAAATTGCTCCTGACTATGGAAAACTCACAGAGTATGAGACTTTTGAAGAGTTAGAGGAAGCCTTTAAAAAACAGATTGATTATTTTATTGATAAAATGATTTTAGCCTGCGAGCAGGTAGAAAAAGCACATATCGATTTATTGCCGTCTCCATTTTTATCGGCGACTATCGACAATTGCATGGAAAATGGAGTGGATGTAACAGCAGGCGGTGCAAAATATAATTTATCTGGTATCCAGATGATTCAAGTTGCAAATCTTGCAGATAGCTTAGCGGCAATCAAACAGCTTGTCTATGAAGAAAAGAGATTTACGAAAGAGGAAGTATTAGAGGCATTAAAAAATAATTTTGAGGGCTATGAATTGATGAGACAGGTAATGCTTAATAAGGTTCCAAAATATGGAAATGACATTGATGAGGTAGACTGTATGGGAACAAAATGGGCAGAATATTTTAAAGATAAATTACGCACTTATAAAAACTTTAGAGGTGGTCCATATCATACAGGTATGTACACAGTATCTGCGCATGTTCCAATGGGTGAGAATGTAGGTGCAACGCCAGATGGACGTTTTGCAAAAGACCCATTAGCCGATGGCGGAATGTCACCAGTATATGGAAGAGATATAAAAGGACCTACAGCTGTACTGAAGTCTGTATCAAAATTAAATAAAAATTTGACGACAAACGGAGGACTTTTGAATATGAAGTTTTTACCAGAATTTTTCAGCAATGAGGTCGGTATCCAGAAATTTGCAAATTTCTTGAGAAGCTTTGTTGACCTTGAGATTCCTCATATTCAGTTTAATGTCGTAAGAAAAGAAGATTTAATTGCAGCAAAGAAAAACCCAGAGCAGTATCGTGGACTGACGGTCCGTGTAGCTGGTTATACAGCATACTTTACAGAACTTGCAGATGAGTTGCAAAATGAAATTATTGCAAGAACAAGTTATGGAGATATCTAAATATGAAAGGAAATATTTTCGATATTCGTCGTTTTTCTACTCACGATGGAGATGGAATTCGAACTACGGTATTTTTAAAGGGATGTCCCCTATCTTGCGTATGGTGTCAAAATCCGGAGGGAATTTCAGTAAAGCGAAGACCGCTATATTTTAAAAATAGATGTATTCAATGTGGTACTTGTGCAGCAAATTGCGAAGATGGTGGATTGACACTGGAAAAGAATAAGATTATATTAAATCCGAGTGCAAGCGAAGACTGGGAAAAATTAATTTATCATTGTCCGACAGGAGCGATTGAGATGGATTCAAGGGAAAGTTCGGTAGAAGAAATTATGAGAGAAATCCGTCGTGACAAAGTTTTCTATAACCATGGGGGAGGAGTAACCTTATCTGGCGGAGAACCTTTATTGCAGTGGGAGTTTGCCCGTGAAATTTTACGACAATGCCAAGAGGAAGGAATTCATACGGCGATAGAGACAGCACTCTTTGTAAAGTCAGAGGCTCTAGAAACTGTGATACCATATCTTAATATGGCATTTGCAGATTTAAAGTTAATAGACGATGAAAAACATAAAAAATATGTCGGGACATCCAATGAATTGATTAAGAAAAATATTGAAATTCTTCTTCGTTCTGGAATTCGAGAGAGAGTAATTATTCGTACACCGATGATTCCAGAGTTTACGGCGTCAAAGGAAAATATTCAGGGAATTGCAGCTTTTATTAGCAGTATTTATGAGGAAGTATCTTATGAAATTTTGAATTATAATCCTCTCGCAGAGGCGAAATATCATTTAGTTGATAAAAAATACTGTTTTGAGGAAAATCCAAAATTATACTCAAAAGAGCAGATGCAACAGTTTGGGCAGTGGGCGATAGAAGCAGGTATAAAAAATGTGATGATAGAGTCATAGAGTACAAAAATGAGAAATCTTTTTCGTATCCGTGTAAATGGTGCGAAAGAGATTTTTTCGCTTTATTTTGAAGCTTGCAAATGGTATAAAGCTATGATAGTATAACTTATGAAAAGGTACGAAATAAATTTATAATAGTAAAAGACGACTGTATTTTTTTGAAGAAAATCTTACAAATGTAAGAAAAGAAAGGTGTGATGGAATATGAAGCGAAAAAGGATACATCAAAGAAGTCATGAAGGTAAGTCGAAAATAATTCCAATCTTACTATTAATAGTCGTCATCAGTATTTTAGCAGTTCTTATAAAAATAATCGTATTTGACAATCTGCTACTAAGAAAACCAAAAGATTTACTTACAGATTATATGAGTTATATAGAAAATCAGGAATTTGATAAAATGTATGAGATGCTTTCACAGGAGAGCAAAACAAATATAGATAAGGAAACTTATATAACAAGAAATTCCAAAATTTATGAGGGAATTGAAATTCAAAATTTGGTTATTCAAAATGTTGAGGAGATAAAATTAAAAAACAAAAAAAGAAAGGTTATGTATGATACTTCTTTTTATACAGTGGCAGGACAAGTAAGTTTTAAAAATGAGGTATTGTTTAAAAAAGAAAAAGACGGATATCGCCTCTTATGGGAGGATAGTCTTATATTTCCTGGTCTAGAAAGGACAGATAAAGTACGAGTATCTACAGAGACTGCGAACAGAGGACAGATATTAGATAGAAACGGTGTTTGTCTTGCGGGACCGGGATTATTATCTTCTGTAGGAATTGTCCCAGCAAAATTTCAAAATGAGGAGGAAACTTTAGAGCAATTATCACAGCTTTTAGATTTAACGGTAGATACAATAAAAAATAAGCTTCAAGCATCGTGGGTGAAGGAAGATTCTTTTGTTCCGATTGCGACGATTCCTAAACTGAGTGAGTTAGAAAATCAAGAGCAAAGTGAGGAAGAAATTTCAAGAGAGAGAGAAAGACAAAATAAGCTCCTTGCAATTCCGGGGGTTATGATGACAGATACAAAAACTCGCACTTATAAATTGGGAAAGGCTGCCGCTCAGCTAGTTGGATATATGCAAAATGCGACAGAGGAAGATTTGGAAAAATATGCGGGAGAAGGGTATAGTCTTGGCAGCATGATTGGAAAAAGTGGAGTTGAGGCCTACTATGAGAAGAAGCTAAGAGGTCAAAATGGATGTAAAATTTTCATTGTTGCTCAGGACGGTCAAGAAAAGGAAGTTATTGTAAGTACAAAAAAAGAAGATGGACAAGATATTAAGCTTACTATTGACGCAGAGCTTCAACAAGATTTGTACGAGAAGTTTGAGGAAGATCCAGGTTGTTCTGTTGCGATGAATCCGTATACGGGAGAGGTGCTTGCACTTGTCAGCACTCCGACTTATGATAGCAATGATTTTATAAGAGGAATTTCTGGAGATAAATGGAAAGAATTAAGTGAGGATGAGAAGAAACCTCTATATAATCGTTTTCGACAAATATGGGCTCCAGGCTCAACTTTTAAACCGATTACAGGGGCTATTGGCTTAAAAACAGGAGTAATCGATGCAAATGAAAATTTTGGAAGTGAGGGACTTTCTTGGCAGAAAGATAACTCATGGGGATCTTATCATGTGACAACATTACATACATATGCGCCTGTTATTTTGAAAAATGCACTTATTTATTCAGACAATATTTATTTTGCAAAAACGGCATTAAGAATTGGGGCAGAAAATTTTGCAAAACAGTTAGAACAAATAGGTTTTAATCAACAAATTCCATTTGAGATAAATATGAGTAATTCGAAATATTCAAATACAGAAAAAATAGAAAGTGAGATTCAGTTGGCAGATAGTGGCTATGGACAGGGACAAATTTTAGTAAATCCACTTCATTTAGCTTCTATGTACACTGCATTTTGCAATGACGGCTCCATCATAAAGCCATATTTAGAATATAAAGAAAATGAACAAAAAGAAGTTTGGATTTCAGATATGTTTTCATCAGATGTTGTAAGTCAGGTGAGAGAGGGATTAATCGGTGTTATAAATAACCCAAATGGTACTGGATATGCGGCTTTTAGAGGAGATAAAACCTTGGCTGGAAAGACAGGAACAGCAGAGCTTAAGGCGACAAAAGAGGATACGACTGGAACAGAAATAGGATGGTTTTGTGTTTTTACTGCGGATAAAGAAGAACAAAACCCAATCTTGCTTGTGAGTATGGTGGAAAATGTAAAAAATATTGGCGGAAGTGGCTATGTTGTAAGAAAAGATAAAGCTGTATTGGATAATTATTTTGCCCAATAAGCAGTTATAATGAATTTTTTTAGAAATTTCTCTTTGCTTAGCAAAAAAATGGAAGAGGTGATATTGGTACTATGACAGTTTTTGAGATATTGGAAGAATTACAAGATAAAGCATTAAAGGATGAATCTTTAAAACATATATTGCTTGCAACAAGGCAGGAAAAAGAGCCGTTTTTTGCCTTTTGTAGGAAATGTCAGGAGTTAGGATATGAGCTATATCCAATGGAACTTGTTATGGCTGGAGAAGAAATGTATGCTGCTATGAAAAGAAGTACGAATGGAGGGGGCGAAAACTCTCCGATGTTAGAGGGAGAAGACGATTTATATGAGTTATTTTTCGCCGTACTAGAGAATAAAAAGTAAATTATTGATAGGAATGGCTTAATTGAGTTGACAATTGCATAGGTACAAGAGTATGCTAAATATTTGAGGTATAAATACTAAGAAAGGAACAAAAAAATGAAAGTTAAGAATTTAGTAGGACAAAGATTTAAAGAAAGACCAGCAGATTGCGTTATCGACAGTCATGCACTTATGGTGCGTGGCGGATATATGAAACAAGTTGGAAATGGAATTTTTTCCGAATATCCAATTCTTCGAAGAATTACATCTAAAATAGAAAATATTATACGAGAAGAGATGGATGCAATCGATGGTCAGGAAGTATTATTTCCAGTCGCAATGCCAGCAGATATTTGGCAGGAATCTGGAAGATATAATAGTATTGGAAGTGAGCTAGTAAGATTTGATGATAGAAATAAATCTAAAATGGTGCTTGGAATGACACATGAGGAGGCTGCAGTTCATTTAGTAAGAGAATATGCAAAATCTTATCAGCAATATCCATTTATGATTTATCAGATTCAAAGAAAATTTAGAGATGAGGGAAGACCAAGAGCGGGATTAATTCGTGTTCGCGAATTTACAATGAAAGATGCTTATTCTTTCCACACTTCACAAGAAGATTTAGAACAGTACTATGACAAATGCTATGATGCTTATAATCGAATCTTTAAGAGAGCAGGAATTCCAGAAGTTGTAACAGTTGCATCTGACTCTGGAATGATGGGAGGAAGCATCTCTCATGAATATATGTTATTAAATGAAGTGGGAGAGGATTCTATCGTATTATGTTCAGAATGTGATTATAGATCTAATATGGAAGCAGCCGAGAATATTGTTGAAAATAGTTCTCTAAATGATGTTCAGCCATTAGAATGTGTTGAGACTCCAGAGTGTAAGACGATTGAAGCAGTATGTGAATTCTTAAAGAGTGATGTGCTAGGCTCTTGTAAGGCTGTTGTTTATCAGAAAAATGCAGATGACAGTTTTGTAGTTGCATTTGTAAGAGGAGATTATGAGGTCAATGAGACAAAGCTTCGCAACTTAGTTGGAGAAGATATTCACCCTGCTGAGATTACAGAGGATTCACCGGTTGTCGCTGGTTATATCGGACCATACAATATTTCAGATGAGGTAACATATTACTGTGATTTAAGTTTGAAAGGAATAAATAACCTTGTGGCTGGAGCAAATAAAGAAGGCTATCACTATGTAGGACTTAATTTAGAGAGAGATATTGAAAATATAGAATATGTAGATATCGCAAAAGTAAAAGAGGGAAGTATTTGTCCATGCTGTGGAAAACCAAGCTTAGTAATTAAGAGAGGTATTGAAGTTGGAAATATATTCCAGCTAGGTACAAAGTATACAAAGAGCATGAATATGCAGTATGTAGATAAAGAAGGAAATTCTCATTATCCAATCATGGGTTGTTATGGAATTGGTGTTGGCCGTTTGGCTGCATCTATCTGCGAGGCAAAGCATGATGACTACGGTCCAATTTGGCCAATTTCAATTGCTCCTTGGGAAGTTCATATATGCTGTATTCGTCCAGATAATGAGGAGGCAAAACGCATAGCAGATGATTTATATGAGGAGTTAAAGAAAAATAAAGTAGAAGTAATTTATGATGACAGAGCAGGAGTGCGAGCAGGAGAAATGTTTGCTGATGCAGATTTATTGGGAGTTCCAATTCGTATTGTAATAAGCCCACGAAACTTAAAAGAAAATAAGCTTGAAATATCTACAAGGGATAAATCATTAAAAGAGATGGTTGATATTTCAGAGGGCGTGGACTATATTCTTAAATTAAGAGAAGCGATGTATCGTGCTCTTTAAATGAAAAGTTAAAATATTTCATTTATTTTTATAAAATAAAAAAAGAGCAAAAAAGCCAGAGAAGATAGCTCCTTTGGCTTTTTTGTCTTATATGAGTAAAATATAAAGTAGAATTTAAAACAGGATTGGATGAGAGATTAGTTATGACGAAATTTATGAGGGCGACAAGAAAAGATAAGGCTGAAATTTTATCTCTATACCGTTCTTTAGTCGGGACAGAGTTTTGTGCGTGGACACAAAATTATCCAAGTGAGATTGAGATTGAGGGGGATTTATCTAGAGAGGCATTATTTTGTCTAAAAGATGAAAAAGAGAAAATAGTTGGCGTAATTTCGATTGATGACGATGAGGAAGTAGAAAAATTGCCATGTTGGTCAAAATCATTAAAACCAGCAGCAGAATTGTCCAGGCTTGGAGTGCGGGTAGAAAGTCAAAATCAAGGAATAGCGAAACAATTATTGCAGCATGGTATGGAACAATTAAAGTGCCAAGGAAATAAAAGTGTACATTTTCTTGTATGTAAGAAAAATCAAAAAGCAATTCGCTCCTATGATAAATTGAATTTTAATATTGTGGGGGAATGTCAGCTTTTTGGGGAAAATTGGTGGTGCTATGAGAAAGCGCTATAGTATATAAGAAAATAATTTTTTGAAAAATAAAATTATAAATATAAAAAGACGATTGTCGTATATGAAGTCACCCAAAAAGTTAGAACAAAAATCTAACGATAGAAAGTCGGTTCAAATTTTGACAATCGCCTTTTTTATAAATTATTTTACGATTTATTTTCACAAATAGGGAAGGAAAAATAAAAACAAGTTCCCTCTCTAAATTTACTTGTTACTTGGATGGTTCCATTATGTGCTTTTGTAATCCACTCTACCATAGAAAGTCCAAGTCCTGCATTTTCTCCCTTAGTTCTCGAAGTATCGGCTTGATAAAAACGCTTCCAAATATGAGGAAGATCTTTTTCTTTAATTCCAATGCCGTCATCTCGAATTTCTCCCTTGATTTCTTCTCCCCATCTTTGGAGTGTGAGCCATATATGACCGTTATCCTTTCCATAAGAAATAGCATTATTTAAAAGATTCATAAAAAAGCGAATCATTAAAGTTTCATCCCCCATCATAAAAATATCAGGGGCAATATTTGTCTGTATTGTAATTTTCTTTAAAATTGCAATTTCTGCCAATTCTTCAGCTGCAATTTCTGCCAATTCACTCAAATTAATATTTTCTTTTTCTATTTTGGCTCTGCCCTGATCTGCGCGAGATAATGCAAGAAGCTGAGATATAATTTGTGTGAGATATTTTATCTTGCGATGGAGAAGGATTATATTTTCTCTTAGTTTTGGGTCGAGACTTGGCTCCTCTAGAGTATCTTCGCATAGAAGGAGCATGGAAGAGAGAGGAGTGCGAAGTTCATGGGCTACGTCAGAGGTAAACTGCTGTTCGCGGAGAAATCCTTTTTCTATCTGTTCGAGTAGTTCATCAAAAGTTGTAGCAAGCTGATAAAATTCATCTTGCCCCTGTCCGAGTGCAATTCTTTGAGAAAGATCTTGGTTTTTTTGAATCACTTGTACGGTTTTAATTATTTTGTTCATGGGTTTTAGTGTTTTTCCAGTCATATAGTAGCCAAGAATTGCTGTAAATATGGCAAGAAGAGGAAGTAAAATCATAGCAATTCTCATTGTCATAATAAAATTTTGCTCGGCAGCAGTAATGGAAGTGACGCCGCGGATATCAATTGTACCGTATTCTGGAATAGTATAGATAAGGTCAAGTAAATAATACTGAGTTGTTTTTCCTTGAATTTTTCGTATTTTTCGGTCTTCAAACGGAGCACAATTGTCAAAACCATAGGGGATTTTTCCGGATAATAATGTGCCGTCAGTCGCATAGAGAGATAAATAAATACCGTGTTCTAATTCCCAAAAATCGGAGTCAATTTTTAATCTTCCATCCTCGTATGAGATATCTTCTCTTGCACTAGATACTTTTTCCTCCAATTGAGTTTGAACATTGGACAAGATTTCTTGATTACTAAAAGAAAATAGAAGAAGCAAAATGCCACATACTACAATAGTCATAAGGATAGTATACAGAAGGGTTAATTTAATTTTTAGTGATAAATGCTTCATATAATATTATCTTGCTCCCTTCTAGTTAGTCATGTAATACATATCCAGTTCCCCGCACAGTATGGATTAATTTTTTGTCAAATCCGTTGTCAATTTTTTTCCTTAGATAACGAATATATACGTCTATGACATTTGAGCCGCCAGTAAAGTCGTAATTCCATATATGTTGTTCTAATTTTTCTCTTGAGAGTACGATACCAGCATTCTGTACCATATACCGAAGAAGAGAAAATTCTCTACTAGAAAGAGAGATTTCCTTTCCAGCTCTTATTACTTGGTGAGTATCCGTATGTATCTCAAGATCTCCTACTGTGTAAACGGTAGTTTTAATTGTTGTTGGTTTTCTAAGCATCACTCGAATTCGGGCAAGTAATTCTTCAAAAGCGAAGGGCTTGACTAAATAGTCATCGGCCCCCGCATCTAATCCGTTTACTCGGTCCTCGATACTGTCTCTTGCAGTAAGAAGCAGTACTGGAATCTGATTATTTTCTCTTCTTAATTTTTTTAATACTTCTATTCCACTCATGACAGGCATCATAATATCTAGGATAATAGCGTCGTATTCTGCACATTCTAGATAGTCAAATACCTCCCGACCATCATAACAAGAATCTACGCTGTAATTTTCTTTTTTTAATCTTTTTGCTATGAGGCGATTCATATCTTTTTCATCCTCGGCAACTAGTATTCGCATACTTTCTCCCTCCTAGACAAAACTGTTTTTATCAAATCATTTATATCTTCATAATTGATTTTAATAAAAAATTTGCTTTTTATCAATCCCTGTCTTCGCTCCATTTAAGGATTTTTCCGTTTTGTGCATTTAACTCAAATTCATATTCTGTTTGGTTATAGTAGATTTCACCTTCATAAACTTTATATCCATCATCGGTGTCAAGTTTCATTTTGACATTTTCCTTTGAAGCTCCAGGTACTCGTTTTAAGACAATATGAATAGCCTCTTCCTGACTGATATTAGTATCAGAATTAGAAGTTGTTTGATTATAAAAATCATCTTCTATCTCGTAGTCTTTGTTGATGATTTCTCCTGTGGTAATATCAATCTCATAATCATATTCTTTATTTTGCACATAAAATTCTACTTCATAGACAGTTCTTCCATCGTCTATATCTTTCTTTATACGAATATTTGTGATGTCTTTTTCCTTGATATTGGCATCTTTTAACGCAATTTTTTTTGCTTCTTCTTCTGTCAATTCGTTAGAGGAGTTAATTCCTTGATTTGAAGTATCTTTGGTTGTAGTTGATTCTACAGTTGCTGTTTCGGAAGTAGTGGTAGAATTTGTATCCAAATCATCAGACTTTGGAGCGACAGCTTCCATTTTATTATTGCCAGAAGACTCTGTCGCCTCGTTTATTGTCTCTTGCTGAATTGATTCTTTTCTCCCTTGAGATTGGCAGCCTATTAGGGCGAGTCCAAGGATAGTAAGTGCGATAAATAGTGTATTTTTCTTTTTCATAATAATTGCTCCTTTCTGTATGTCTTTTTTATTATAATTTGTTTTTTATGATTTATACTATATAAGAGAAAGATTAAAGAAATATTAAAATATAAATTAAAAAAAGGAGTTTAGTAGTATGAAAAAAACAAAAAACGATTATTGCATTTCAGATGATTATGATTATTTAAATGTTTCTTCTGCCACAGACTGTACAGGTCTTATTCCAGCTGGTCCGTTTGGGGAAGAAGAGATAGAAAATTATGAACAGCTCTATCCTTTTTTGCCTAAAGCAGTATCTGTTCATAAAGAAAAAGAAGAGGATTAGAGTTTTCTATTATCAAAAAGGAATATGAAATGAAGTGAGAAAAAGCACGCTTGCCAAAATCTGTTTGACAAGCGTATGTTTTTATTTTAGCTTTTTATTCTGTCACAAAAAATTTTTTAATTCCAAACAATATTGCACATAAGAGTATAAAAGAAATAACTAAAACTATCCATGGATTTTGCACAAATCCTGCAATGCAGTATCCGATAAAAGAAACTAAGGCTACGAGTAACGCATAAGGAAGCTGTGTAGACACATGATTAATATGGTCACACTGAGCTCCTGCCGATGCCATGATAGTTGTATCTGAGATAGGAGAGCAGTGATCTCCACAAACTGCACCTGCTAGACAAGCGGCAATGGTGATAATTAATAAATCGCCAGGAAGCTTAATTCCAACAACAATAGGAAGTAAGATTCCAAAAGTGCCCCAGGAAGTACCTGTTGAAAATGCCAAAAAAATTGCTACGAGGAATACGATAGCTGGAAGCATCCCCGTTAATCTTTGTGCATTTCCCGCAAAAATACCGCTGACGTATTCTGCGGCACCAAGTTGTCCAGTTAAATTAGATAATGTCCATGCAAAAGTTAAAATTAAAATTGGACTAATCATCGCCTTAAATCCTTCTGGAAAACTATCCATACAGTCTTTAAATGAAAGAACTTTTCGGAACACGTAAAATGCAATTGTAATTAAAAGTGCGGCTGTAGAACCCATTGCAAGTCCTAGCGAAGAATTACAGTTGGCAAATGCATTAATGAAGTTTTCACCATCGAAAAAGCCTCCGGTATAAATCATACCGATGATACAGCAGATAATTAATGTAATGACAGGAAATGCTAAATCGATTACTTTTCCCTTATCTGTAACTGCCTGAAAAGCTTCATTATCTGAAATTTTCTTTCCAGAGGTAAAAATATCTCCATTTTTAGCATTATCTTCATGTTTTTTCATTAAACCAAAATCAATATCAAAAAAGACAATTAATAAAATTCCGGCAATTGTTAATAGAGAGTAGAGATTATATGGAATTGCCTGGATAAATAAAGTTAACCCATCCGTTCCCTTTACTACACCGGCCACAGCAGCTGCCCATGAAGAAATTGGGGCAATCATACAGATTGGAGCAGCAGTTGCATCAATGAGATATGCAAGTTTCGCTCTAGATACATTATGTTTATCGGTAACTGGACGCATAACACTTCCAACTGTCAAACAATTAAAATAATCGTCGACAAAGACAAGAACACCAAGAGCGAATGTTGCTAATAAAGTTCCCTTTCTCGTCTTAATTTTTTGTTGTGCCCATTTTCCGTAGGCTGCTGAGCCTCCCGCCTTATTCATTAATACTACGATAGTGCCTAAAATTACTAGAAATACTAAGATTCCTACGTGAGAACTATCGGAAAGAGAGGAGATAAATCCATCATTGAATATAGTCGTATAGGCTGCGACTACATTAAATTTTGTGCAAAAAAGTGCAGCAGTCACAATACCGATAAAGAGTGAGCTGTACACTTCTTTGGTAATCAATGCCAAAATAATAGCGATTAGCGGTGGCACCAAAGACCAGATAGTTGCATACATAATTTTTTCATCCTTTTCATTATATTTCTGCATATAGTAGAAAATTATTAAAAGAGCTGTATTTTTTCCTAATGGGTTAGAAAAAAAGCTTTTATTATTTGCAGATATATAAAGAGTAATATGAATGTCGAAAAAAGTCAAGAATTTTATTCTTTTTTACTATTAAAAAGAAAATTTTTTAGCATAATTTAGTAATTTATACTAAAACAAGTAATAGAAAAAAGAAATGGATAGAGATAGAGAAAAAAAGAGCTGCGAATGATGTCTTTTGTATGAAAACTAATTATATTAAGAAAAAACAATATTTCACTTAATATATCATGGTTTAAAGCGATAAAATGCGAAAACGGTTGACTTTTGTATGTAAGAATCCGATAATTAGTCATAGAAAATAGATAGGATATATAGTATTGAATAATTTGATATCTATCATACGAAGCGGAGGAAAAACGATGGGAAAAATAGCGAGTCGCAATGAGGTTTTGGAAAAACTCTTAAAAAGTTATGAGACATATTTTGACGTTGAGACGTACAAAAAAGAGGAAGAGGGAGAACTTCCTTTAAAAGCTCACTGCCGCTTATTTGTCCACTCTGAGAAATATGTGCTCATAAAGAAGGCAAAATTATGGGATGCAGATACGAATGAGTTTGTCTATATTTTTTCTCTTCCTCACCTTACAAAAGAGTGGTATGAGAGATGTAAAAATTATGCCTATCAGGAAGGAATGAAGTTAATTCATCCAAAACCTGGTCATATGTATAGCTATATTACCACTGTTTTTCTATGCGATACTTGCAGCACCGATGCAAAAAAGGCGGTTTGCAAATGTCGAATTTATAAAAGTTTTCGTTTTTCATGGTATGGCTGGATGGATTTTCACACAGCTGCCATCGTTTTAGATGAGGGAACGGTGCTTACGAATCGAAGCGGGTGCAGTAATGCCAAATTCATGAAAAAAATATGCAGTATATGAAGAAAGAGAGGGAATAAAAATGAATGCAGTAGTGATTTTATTAGTAGGTATCGCTATTTTAGTGGTAGGATATCTTTTCTATGGAAAATGGCTGTCAGAACAATGGGGCGTAGACCCAAAGAAAGTCACACCAGCTCATGAGCTTGAAGATGGTCAAGACTATGTTCCAGCTAAGGCACCAGTATTAATGGGACACCATTTCTCATCAATTGCAGGTGCTGGACCAATTAATGGACCGATTCAGGCGGCTGTATTTGGATGGGTTCCAGTTATGCTTTGGGTATTAATTGGAGGTATTTTTATCGGCGGTGTACATGATTATGGTGCATTATTTGCCTCAATTAGAAATAAAGGACAGTCTATCGGTGAGGTCATTGCGACTAGTATTGGCTCGCGGGCAAAAAAACTTTTTCTTACATTTTCGTATTTAACTTTAGTATTAGTAGTGGCAGCATTTGCGTCAATTGTCGCTAGCACATTTCAGGCAACTTATGATGAGAATGGTATTTTAGATAAGGCCGCAAGTGCAGCCAACGCTTCAACGGCTATGATTTCAATTCTTTTTATTGTTGTTGCGATTATTTTTGGAATGATGGTATACCGAAGAAATGCTTCTTTAGTGGCGTCTACAGTGATTGGTGTTATTGCGATTATTACTTGTATGGTAGTCGGATTAAAATGGCATCCAATTTATTTAAGTGGAAAAACATGGATGGTAATTGTTGGTATTTATATTGCGATTGCTTCTGTAACACCAGTCTGGATTTTATTGCAGCCACGTGATTATTTAAGCTCCTTCTTACTCTACGGTATGATGGTTATCGCTATTATTGGTATTTTAGGAGCACATCCAACTTTGTCCATTCCAGCCTTTACTGGCTTTGTTGATTCTGCACAGTTTGGATCTGGAGTTTCTCTTGGAAGTATTTTTCCAGCACTCTTTGTTACCATTGCGTGTGGAGCTATTTCTGGATTTCACTCTTTGGTTGGGTCTGGTACTACAGCAAAACAGTTAAACAACGAGGCAGATGCAAAACCAATTGCCTATGGAGGGATGTTAATTGAATGTGCACTGGCATTAATTTCTCTTTGTGCGGTTGGATATATTTGGAAAGAGTATGTTCCAGGTGGAGTAACGACACCGACAGCAGTATTTGCCACAGGTATTTCTAGAATGTGTGCCACAATTCCAATTTTAGCTGGCGCAGAGCAAATAATATATTCTATGTTAATTTTGGCGGTATCGGCATTTTGTTTAACTTCCCTTGATACAGCAACTCGTTTGGCTCGTTATATGTTTCAGGAATTTTGGCTAGAATCTGGACAAACTTATAAGGATGTGCAGGGATTTAAGAGAGTAATAACAAATCCCTACGTGGCTACCATTATTACAGTAGTACTTGGAGTTGCTCTTGGAATGACAGGATATGCGAAAATTTGGGCTTTATTTGGAGCGGCAAACCAGCTTCTAGCTGCACTTGGTCTGTTGGCTGTGGCAGCTTGGCTTAGTAAGATGGGGAAAAATAATAAAATGTTTTTATTTCCAATGGCATTTATGCTTATTGTAACAGTTGTGTCACTTTGTCAGACGATTTTTGTTAACGTACAGGGAATTGTAGCTGGAACAGGAGAGACTGTATGGTGCGTCGTTCGTGCAGGTATTGGAACATTGCTTGTAATTTTAGCGATTGTTTTAGCTATAGAAGGTGTGCAGACGATTTCTAAGCAGTGGAAAAAATAGAGTGATAAAAGAGGCTATGGAAAATTTATATTTTATACTGACCTCCAAAAGTTAGACCAAAATCTAATGATTGCGGGTTGGCATAATTTTCTATAGCCTCTTTTTATTATCTTTTAGTTTATAGCAGGTGAATTAATATATATTTTTGTTTAACAGAGAAATAATTCTAAAAATTATTCTCCAGAGGCGTATAAATCGCTCATAAAATCCCAAAATCTATCTCGATTTACCTTGAAAATAATATCACAGCTTTGTAATCCTCTTGGAGCTTTTTTCTCTTCCCAGCTAAGACATTGTGCGTATGCATAGCCTTTTTGCGTGCAAATTGCAATTTTTCTTCGCTCTTGTCGTTCGATTAAGTCAGGACAAAGATAAGATGCCACAACAATAGGGTCCCAGCAATAGACAAGCTCTTCTTTTTTTCCATTTTCGTAAATAGGAGCTAGTTCATTTACAATGAGATTGGTGATTTTAGTTGTATTTTTGGATTTATATCTGTCGTAGACATCTTTATCTTTTTGGCATGTCACAGCGGCATCGTGAGGGACAGTCACTTGTTTTTTCCAGTTCGCTCTAAGACAAATATCGGCGGCTTTTGGGTCGTACCACCAGTTAATCTCAATTCCATCTAAATCCTCAGCTTTTACATCAAATACACCTCCCATATAGACGATACCCGCTGCGTCATCTACGAAAGTAGGGTCTTTTAAAATTGCGGTCGCCACGTTAATGCAGCTTCCAACGGCCATAATTGTCACTTTCCCAGGATACTTATGCACTTGCTCAATCATAAAGTTTGTAGCAGTTTCTTTTTGAGGGAGAGTTTTTGCCTTTGGGAGCTTTGTGTAGGCGAGTTCTCCAGCTTTTTCGTAGGAGGTAGTGTATTTGTCAAGATAAGCATATCCTCCGTGAAAATTCATTTTCCCTATTGTGTGAAACATCTCTTCAACATTCCAAAATCCTTCTAATGGCATATCACTTCCCATATATACAGGGATATCTGTTCTTTTTATGTATTCTAGTATACTTAAAACATCATAAGTGACAGGGGCTACGAGGTGATTGGCACCGACTGTTGTTACACCAAGCAAATCAATAAATCCAAGCTCATCCGCTTTTAAAAGACCGAAAAGTGCATAGGCATCATCGCAAAGATAAATTAAATCTGTGTCAAAAATAATTTTATTGTCTTCTTTATTTGTCACAATCTTATAGTCTTTCATTAAATTTCTCATAGTAGTTCCTCCTAGTATAATAATGAGATAGTCAGCGAGCACTATAGGTTAATCGTTGCAAAAAAATAGTGAATCGTTGTGAAAAATATTTTTTGGTTTACTTCCCTGAAAAATTATGTTAGTTTTTTAATATATATCATGATGTTGGGGGCAAAATATATTTTTCACCCAACGGATGCCTACAAATTGCTCCGTTACTTAGTAACTCCCGCAATTCTATAAACATTCGGAATCCACTGATTTACTACGCAAATCGTTACTTCCTCATGTTTGGCGGGTCAAAAGGTCAAATGCCTTATCATGCAAGCATGAATGGCTTTTTAACTTCTTTACCCTGGCATCATATCATAATTATACACTATTTTTAGTTTTTTGAAATACTATATTTATTTATGTGAAGAATAAAAATTGGAGGTAAGAGAAATGGGATATTTTTATTTCACAAGACATGGACAGACTGTTTGGAATGTAGAAAATAAAATTTGCGGAGAAACAGATAGTGAACTTACAAACTTTGGTCATGAACAGGCAAAGCAACTTGGTCAAAAAATTTTAGAAGAAGGAATCAAAATTGATGAAATTTTATATTCTCCTCTTATTCGAGCTAAAGAGACGGCGAGACATATATCAGAGATTATAGGAGTTCCGATGAGAGAGGAAATTCGCCTAAAGGAACAAAATTTTGGAAAATATGAGTCAACACCTAGAGACGGAGAGCAGTTTAGAAAAGATAAGGAAAAATTTGCGTATCGCTATGAGGGTGGAGAATCCATGCTTCATTTATGTCAGAGAATTTATAATTTATTGGACGATATTAAAAAAGAGGCAGATGGTAAAGTATATTTACTCGTCGCTCATAATGGAATCTCAAGAGCAGTGGAATCTTATTTTTCTGATATGAGCAATGAAGAATTTGCTAAATTTGGCATAAAAAATTGCGAAATCAAGAAGTATGAATTTTAGAACTAAAGTGACAAATTTTAGTAAATTTATTAAATTTGCTGAATATAAGAATAATAGATAAAATAAGAATAATAGGCAGCGATTGGTAAAAAAGAGGAGAGTACAGTTTGAGTTTTGTAACGACCTTCAAAAGTTAGACTAAAGTTCTAACGATTGGGGGCCGTTACATTGCTTTCGTTATGTAATTCCTCTTTTTTAATATAAATTTTACAGGATTCTTTCTCGTCTTAAGTATTCTAAAAAAGCTTCACATCCCTCTTTAATATCATTATAAGTAATATCAAAGTTTCCAGTATACCAAGGGTCTGCGATATCCCTGCTTGAATTGGTAAACTCTAATAATTTATATACTTTATGTTGAGGATCTTTTTTTATAATCCTCATAATATTTCGAATATTCCAGTCATCCATTCCGATGAGATAATCATAGTGGTCATAGTCTTTTTTTGTCATTTGAATAGCATATTTTCCCTTTGTAGAAATACCAAATTCTGACAATTTTCTTCTTGTACCGTGGTGGACGGGATTACCGATTTCTTCTGTGCTTGTGGCAGCAGAAGCGATGTAAAATTTATCGCCTAAATTTTGTTTTTTTACCATATCTTTTAATAAGAATTCTGCCATTGGGCTTCTGCAAATATTGCCGTGGCAGATGAAAAGTACATTAATCATAAAATTCTCCTATCTTAAAATGCCAAGCTATGCCGAGAAATGCGAGGTTTTACGGACTTTTCCGGGCATTTATTATTTTTAAGTATAAACTACATAATCGGCATATCTTGGCAAGAATTAGTATTTCACAGCCGTATGTAGTAGTAAAATCGTAGTAGAAATCACCGTGTTTTACTACTCTAACACATCAGCTCTACAAACTGGAATTTATTTATCTTTTGAATCATGTATGAGTTCTTCCAGCTCTTTTTCATTTTTGATATCTTCAACAGGTTTCTTTCCAGTAATATTCGTATATGCTTCTTTTACACCATTCTTCACTGCCCACTTGATGACAAAATATAATGCTATCAAAACAATAATTGCAGTTCCACCGCTTACGCCTAATTCTTCCCACATAATAATTAATCCTTCCAATTTTATTTCTGGTGTCATTGTTATTTCAATTGCATACCATCACAAAATGCTTTTCCAACAACCTCACCAAGTCCAGTATAGGTATTGTTACATGGATCAAATGTAATTGGCTTTAACTTCTTTGTGTCGATCTTGCCATCTGTAATTACTGATTCATCTGCACAAACATTTACGATTTCTCCAATAAGAATTCCATTGTTAAAGCTTTTCACCTTGCACTCAAGAGCCATTGGAAGCTCATCAATTAGTGGAGCATTTACTCTTGTGCTCTTTGTTGCATGAAATCCAGCTTTTTCAAATTTATTTGGCACAGAGTTTCCAGATTCAACACCAACATAGTCACAGGCAATTACTGTATCCTCTGTTGCCATACTTACTGTAAATGCCCCTGTAGCTGCCAAATTCTTTGTAGTTTTGTGTTCTGAAAGACTGATAGTAATCTCCTGAAAATCTGTAGTAATTCCCCATGCTGCATTCATAGCATTTGGAATTCCATTCTCATCGTATGTACCGATAATGAGTACCGGCTGTGGAAGCATTAATGGCTTTGCACCAAAATCAATTCTATTCATATTTTTCGTTCTCCTTTACAATTCTTATTTTCCCAGTTTTAAAAACTGGAAATTGTCTAATTCTTCAACTTAGAAGTATCTTCCAAATAAAATTCAAGATACCCACATTCAGGGCACACTGCAACACGAACCTTTCCAAGATTATCCTTGAATATACCTTGCTTCGTGATTTTTAATCCATAAGCTCTTCCTTCTACCTTAACATCATAGTTTTCTCTCATTTCACACTCGCAACGAATACACTTTCTCATTGTATTCACCTCCACAAATCCCGATTTGTCAAATTCGCAATATGAATTCTCTATCTTATTATTAGCATTTTGTTATCACCTTTTTGAAATTCATATTCAGTGCTTACTATTTCAACATTATTCTTTTGCTTGAAATAGCCAATTACCGATGAAATCAACTCCGTTATTTTTTTAACAACCATTTTTTTACAATAGTTATATTTGTATTTACCGCTCTCGCAATATCATCAATGGACATTCCCATTTCTGCTAATGTTATAGCAGTTTCTTTTTTTGCATTTATTCTACCCTCGGCTCTACCCTCAGCTCTACCCTCAGCTCTGCCCTCAGCTCTACCAGCTTCTCTTGCTTCTTCCTGCTTTACTTGCATATCCTTTTCATAGCTATACTCCATTGTCAACATATTACGCACCTCACTTCCTTTTCGTTTCAGATATTCCACTAAAATATCATTCTCAATGCAATCATTGATGGCATCTTTAATTGCTGTTTTACTATTTTTTGTTTGATACTTTCTCACTTTGTCAATAAAGATACTATATTCTTTTAAGACTCGACATTTCTCCAATATCTTATGTGCATTATTCGAATTGATATTCAATACCTTAACTTTCAACTCCATAGTTTCTTTCCCTTCAGAGTCAAAGAAAGCATCGGATAACAACAATTCCTGTTCTATTGGTGCATTTTTCACACCATTATAAAATACATAAAACTCGGGTGTTGGAATCTTTACAAGCGTTGTTTTATACTTTACATTTTCATCTACTAGCTGTTCATAGGCTCTGCCTGCATACATAAGACATCTCAATGGCATATTGGGATTTACGGTACTTTGATGTTCTCCAAACACAATTACTTTTCCATTCACTTCAAAAGAGATATCATTTCTAAAATTTTTATACAACACATCATCCACTTTTATTTTATGAATTAATGAAGTATCTTGTATATTGGTATCATGTAAAGCATTGTACAAGCTCAATAGATTCTCTGTTGCGGTTTCATCACTATAAAATAAGTCAACAAAGACACTATCTTTATATTCTCTGTTCTCTTTTTCCATTTTATTTTCCTCAATTTTTTATTTTTCTTTTTCGTTTCTAAATTTATTTCTGACTTTTTAATCTACTTTCATATAATAATTTATCATCAATCTCAACTTCCCACTTCATTAATTCATAGGGCTGACATTGTAATAATTGGTGTAATTCCTCTATTGTCTTTGTGCTTACAAGGGAGCAAATTAAAATCACTTTCCTTCACTAAGTTTCAACTAAATATTACAAATTAATTATAGCATACGGACTAAATAAAGTGCAAGTCGATAAAAAGAAAAGGTAGGTGAAAGCTGTGAGGTTATACATACTTAATATGTATCAGAGCCAAAAGCAACTGCCCGGGAGTTTGACAGTTGAATAATAGAAAAAATGCTTGCAGACCGCATAAAACCTG
>JBJEOA010000055.1:0-28376 GCA_051880475.1 Lachnospiraceae bacterium
TACAGCAAAATGTTGCCAGTTAGAACCCCACAGGCTTGCCTGTGGGAGTAGTCAGTATAAACTAAATCAAATGGCTACTTTGCACCAAATATCAGCATTAAAGCAGGCTGGTTTTACCTTGGAAGAAATTGTACGCATCAATAATGGCGAAGATGAAGAAGCATTATTGCTAAAAAAGAAATCAGAACTTCTTTCAAAAATCGCTGAACTTACGAAACAGGCAGGATGCATTTGCGCTCTCCCGGAATATTGTTTTACGAACTATTTGGAACCGAGTTATAAAGAAGAAGACATTCTGGTGGAATTGTGCGAATCAGTGACAGAATGTAAGGATGATACCGGTGAACTTCATTTTAAAACGATGCCGAAACTTCAGGTAGCATCAATATTTCATAAGGGGTCATATAATACTTTGGCCGCTTCTTATGAAAGTGTGCTAAGATATGTGGAAGATAATGGATATGAGATTGTAGGGGCGATTCGGGAAAGTTATATAGATGGTGTTTGGAACAAAGAGGATGAAAGCGAATGGCTTACAGAAATTTAGGTGCCAATCAAAAAAATTACCAGTGAAGAAACATAAGATGAAAACTTAAAATCGAAGAAGGAGACAAAAATGTCGATACGAAATGAAAAACCAGAAGATTATAGAACAGTAGAAGAATTAATAAAAAAACATTTTGGAATTTATCTGTGCCAGGATGTAAAGAATTAGAGGAAGGAATTCTTGGAAATTTATCGAGAGTCCGGCTCATCAAATGGATGAAAGTGGTTTTGAAGAGTTTGATAGTGCCTTTGAACAGATGGAGAAGGGGTATTCGTATACACAGGAACTGTTTTACATATATTCAAGATCAAATGTTTTACGATGAATAAAGAGAATTCTTTGATAATTTGGAGTTTGTAGGAGGGACGGATTATGGAAAGCTATTCTTATATCACTTTGAGACAACGCCCAGAATTAAAAGATCATGCAGCCGAGTGGTTCCATAGCAAGTGGGGAGTTCCAACACAGGCTTATCTGGAATGTGTTGTTTCATCTGAGCGTTTTGTGCGATCTTTTTGGCGGTGAAAACATGAACGATACAATTTGGATGCCACTTTTTTTAACAAGAACCATGCAGAATTGTTTGTTTTCGTTGGTAGAATTACTGCCCTTTTCATGCTACCATGATGTTAAAAATAATAGCAAAGGTGGTATAAATATGAGAAAAACTTACATTGATAACATCAGATGGATGACAGTAGTACTCGTCGTGATCTACCATGTATTTTATATGTTCAATGGCGAGGTAACCAGTGGTGTGATCGGCCCCTTCACACCGGTTCAGTATCAGGACGTTGTTCAGTACTTTGTCTACCCTTGGTTCATGCTGCTTTTATTTGTAATCTCCGGTATGAGCGCAAGGTTTTATCTGAATGGGCATTCAGATAAGGAATTTCTGAAAAGCAGGACGACGAAGCTGCTGGTTCCATCTACCATAGGCCTGTTTGTCTTCTGGTGGATTCTGGGATATTACAACATGATGATTGGCGGCGCATTTGAAAATATGTCCGCAGTACCAAAACCGCTCCTGTATGTCATAATGGCGGTCAGTGGCATCGGTGCTCTATGGTACATCCAACTGCTCTGGGTAGTTTCCCTGTTCCTGCTTTTCATACGCAAAATCGAGAAAGACAGGCTCTATGGGTTGTGTGAAAAGGCAAACCTTCCTGTTTTGCTTTTCATGACTCCTGTGATTTGGGGTGCCGCCCAGGTTTTAAACACGCCGGTGATTGTGGTGTATCGTTTCGGTATCTACGGTGTGGGATTCTTACTGGGGTATTTTATCTTCTCCCACGATGCTGTTATGGAAAGGCTGGAAAAATGGTGGTTTCCCCTTACTCTGGCGGCGCTGGGGCTGGGCATTGAATTTGTGTTCACCTTTTGGGGGGCACCCTATGCGGAGCATCAAGTGTTGGACACTTTCTTGTGCAACGTCTATGCCTGGATTGCCACTCTGGCGGTTCTCTCAGTGATGAAAAAGTGGGGTAATTTTGAAAATGTGTTCTCCCGTTTTATGAGCCAGAAAGCCTGGGGACTCTATTTATTTCACTACCTGTCCCTCGCTGCTTGCGCATGGTATTTACATCTCTACACTGAGTTGCCTCCCGTGTCTATGTACCTGTTGGTGGGAGTAGCTGCCTTTGTCGGATCACTTATCCTTTATGAAATCATTCGTCGCATCCCGGTTTTGAGATGGTGCGTCTGCGGAATTGGAGGTGGAAAATAATGTTTGCGGACAATTTGATGGAGTTGAGAAAATATCATGCCCTGTCTCAGGAGGAACTGGCCGAGAAAATCGGTGTTTCCAGACAGACCCTCTCTAAATATGAGACAGGTGAATCCTTGCCGGATATTGAAAAATGCAAGGCATTGGCAGATGTGTTCGGCATTACGGTAGATGATCTGATCAGTTATGAAAAATCGACTGGAATGGGACTTATGATACCGCCCAAAGGTAAACACATCTTTGGAATGGTTAAGGTGGGTGAAAAAGGGCAAATCGTGATCCCTGCCAAGGCAAGAAAAATTTTTCATATTAAGCCGGGAGATAACCTTGTCGTTTTAGGGGATGAAGGGCAGGGGATCGCTTTGATAAAAGAGGAAAACTTACTGGGATTGCTCCATATGGCCGAGAGTGAAAAATGACAGTTCGCATCGGAATTTTCATCCGTTGCATTGGAAGGAGAATTTGCTGTGAAACAATATCGTGGAATGAAAATTATTTTTTTGGTCATTGCAATCGTGCTGATTGCGGTACTGACTGTCGCATGGATCATGTTTGGTAACCAGCTTCAGGCAGCGAGGACTATCCGAAAGCTGGATGACGGCCTGTGGTGTATGGAATACAAGGGAGATTATGGATTTGACAAATTTCTGGAACAAGGCGGTGCGAAGAGTGATTCCGAGATGGGCGATTACATCGCATCCTTTTTGACTCGCGGTTTATGGAAACCAGATACCTCCACTGCCGGCGAGCAGTACGGCTGCTCTACCCTGGCGGTACATAGCCCCGATGGCGCAGCCCTCTTTGGGCGCAATTTTGATTGGGAAGAATGCAATATCATGCTTGTCCATACCATTCCCAAAGACGGCTACGAATCTGTCGCAACCTGTAATTTGGATTTCTTAGGCTTTGGTGCGGACTGGAAGCCAGACGGAAGTCCTGGGGATAAATTTATGGCACTTGCATCTGTATATGCCATCCTTGATGGTATGAATGAAAAGGGATTGTGTGTGGCTGATCTCATGGTGAGCCACGAGACGGGACTGGATCAGGACACCGAAAAGCCTGACCTCACAATCACCTCTGGCCTTCGGCTGTTGTTGGACAAAGCGGCGAATGTGGAGGAAGCGTTGGAGCTGCTTTCGCAGTATGATATGCACTTCTCTTTAGGCAGGGCACAGCACTTTTCCCTTTCCGATACCACAGGCAGGAGCGTGGCCGTGGAGTGGATAAACGGCGAGATGGTAGTTACAGATACGCCGGTGGTCACAAATTTTTATCTTTATCAGGATGATGGTACTTCCGGCAGTGGGCAGTCCTACATACGTTTCGACACCCTTTCGGAGCTGTGGCAGACCGCAGACGGCGTAATGACGTCTGGTGAGGTGCGTGATGCCCTCGCTGCGGCGGCTCAGAGCAACTTTCCGGGCGAGAATGGTGGTGAACTGACCTGCTGGAGTCTGGTCTGCGACCAGCGGGAATTAAGTGTCAGGTTCTATGCTGCCGAGCATTGGGAACATCCCTATACGCTGGTGCTGGGACGGAGGACATTCTTATCTGGTAACTGATGGGACGAAGGAATACGTGCTAAAACAGATTCACCATGAACCATGTGATTATTATCAGTTTGGAAACAAAATTGAATCAGAAATGAAGGATTATGAGCGTTTGAGAGAAATTGGAATTCCCATGCCTAAGATGTTTGAAGTTGACATTGAAAACGAAAGGATTCTGAAAGAGTATATAAAGGGAGATACCATATTTGATTATGTTTTGCGAAATGACGTAAAACCGATTTTTGTAGAGCAGATGAAAGAAATGTGCGTAGATCTAAAGGAGCAATTGAATCACTCGCAAAATGTCTTGAGATCGAAAACCAGAGATATGGCATTTCCTTTCATTTGTTTCATCCACCACTTACGAATACAGCTTCATCCTCTAAGCTTCCCGTTCCGAAAGAATTTATGGCAAGTCCCCAAAAAGTCGGTAAAGGGCTTGCCAGGCATATTGTCTCAAAAAAATTTGTTATATGCCATTCTTTTAGTCAAGCTATGCAAATGAAGCTTTGCTATCGTCACCCTCTGTTTATGGGTAAGATGATGTGGAAAATGACAACACGAGCGGATCAGAGCAATAAGAAATAATAGACACAATTTTATCATCAGATAGTTGATATCCGGTGATTCGTTCATGTTCTTTTACAAGACCTGTAATAGATACGGCATCTTCACTTGGAGTAGGTATATAATCCATAGCAGCCAAAGGGAGAGCAGAAGTTATCCGATAAAAAAGTATTCGTATTAAGTACCAATGCAGATGCTCAGTTTGTAAAAGCAGGGCTTCTAAGTGAAAAGATTTTCTGCACTCAGGGAGACTATTTTCACATTCAATGTGGCAGAGGATGCCATAATAGAATATATGATGCAGTAGAATTGTTTTATCAGATGAATCAGGCAAGAAGAGATTGTAAAATCCCAACTTATATGGTGCCAAAGTGTCCCGTTTGTGGTGGATCAATGGATATGAATCTCCGTAAGGATAATTTTTTTGTTCAGGATGATGCCTGGTATGAGGCAGAAGAAAGATTTTCTAATTATCTGTCAGAAGCTATCAATAAGAATCTGGTTCTTCTGGAATTGGGTGTAGGATTTAACACTCCGACAATTATTCGGTTTCCATTTGAAAAGCTTGTAAGAGAGCACGATAATATAAGTCTGATAAGACTGAATCTTGAACAGGAAGTTGTACCAGAAAGTTTTGGAAGAAGAGCAGTAGGTATTAATGCTGACATGGCAGAGAGTATTAAAGATATTGTTGAGGAAATGAAGCGTAAGTAATCGCATAAATAGGAGTGAGAACTACAATACACCTAAAAATAGTCTTGTTTGCTTATAATTAAGCTTTCTCGCAAAAAGTTGTAGTGTCAAAAACTATCTGTTTTTATTGTAACGGAAAAAGAGAATTTATTTCTATTTTTTTCATTCATGCGTTTGCTGTGTCATAATACTTTATTGATATTTTTGATTCTCTTATGTATAATAAAAAACAGGTGAGAACAATGAATCTGATAATCAGTACTCCGTTGATGAAAAAGCATAGAAATTACATTAGACAAGATGAATTTAGGCTGATTAAAAGAATCCATTGCAATATATGTGATTTAGCAGTATAGAAAGGTAAAGGTTAGGCAGAACAAGATGACAGATTTTTGTATACGTAAAGTAGGTAAAGGCGATGAAGACACGCTTGCATATATTCAGACAGAAAGCTGGAAAGCGGCTTTTAAGAATATTGTTCCAGAGGAGTTGCTTATTAAATGCACGGATATAAATAAAGCAACCAAAATGTATAGAAAACTATTAGATGATAACAAAGGCAATGGATATATTCTTGAGGTGGAGGGGAAACCACATTGTATTGCATATTGGGATAAAGCAGGTGAAAATGATTTGTCGGAATATGTAGAATTAATTTGTATTCATTCTCTACAAAATAAATGGCATCAAGGGTATGGCAGTAAAATGATGGATAGAGTTCTTGAAGATATTAAAAATGCAAGGTATTCAAAGGTTATGCTTTGGGTATTCACTGAAAATCGTAGAGCCATAGCATTTTATAAATCGAAAGGTTTTCAAGCAAGTAGTAGGATAAGGTCAGCTTTTGGTTCGACGGAAATAATGTATGTAAAGGCAATAGATTGAAAGTTATAATTCAATAATTATGAAAGATGTTTTCTGTGCGGGGATAAGAATGCAATTAAAATTTGTTGCAGAGAAAAAGAAACAAAAGAAGGAGTCTAAGATTATTATGCCAAACTATCGTAAAACAAAAATAGCTTGTTACTTAGGATTTATTACACAGGCAATAGCGGCCAATTTTGCTCCGCTATTATTTCTAAAATTTCACACGGATTATCATATTTCTCTTGGAAATATAGCATTAATTTCCACATGTTTTTTCTTTACACAGCTTTTGGTAGATTTGTTTTGTGCAAAATTTGTGGACAGGATTGGATATCGCGTATGTATTGTTGCCTCTGAAGTGTGTTCTGCGGCTGGATTGATTGGTCTAGCGTTTCTTCCAGATACTTTACCAAATCCGTTTGTGGGGATTATATGCAGTGTGATCGTGTACGCAATAGGAAGCGGGCTGATTGAAGTACTGTGCAGCCCGATTGTGGAGGCATGCCCATTTGAAAATAAAGAAGCAACGATGAGTCTGCTTCATTCCTTCTATTGTTGGGGAGCTGTTGGTACCATATTGGTTTCTACTTTATTTTTCATGGTTTTTGGGATGAACAGCTGGAAATGGTTGGCTGTATTATGGGCGATTGTTCCAGCAGTAAACATATATAACTTCGCAACCTGCCCAATTGAGCATTTAGTAGATGAAGGGGGAGGAATGGAAATAAGAGAATTATTTCAGAGACCTCTATTCTGGCTGGCTATTTGTTTGATGATTTGCTCAGGCGCCTCGGAACTTGCTATGGCGCAATGGGCGTCAGCTTACGCAGAAGCGGCATTGGGATTGTCAAAAACAATAGGAGACTTAGCAGGACCTTGTATGTTTGCGGTCACAATGGGGATAAGTCGTGTGATTTTTGGCAAGTATGGAGACAGAATGGATCTTATGAAATTTATGATAGGCTCTGGAATCTTATGTGTGATATGTTATCTTCTTGCTTCATTATCATCAAATCCATTGACAGGGCTTATTGGCTGTATCATCTGTGGCTTTTCTGTTGGGATTATGTGGCCTGGGACAATCAGTATTTCATCTGAAAAATTTCCAACAGGTGGAACTGCTATGTTTGCGTTACTTGCTATGGCAGGAGATTTAGGTGGAAGCATAGGACCTGGTATTGTTGGTCGCATCACACAAAATGCAGCAGATAATATTCGTGTTGGTATGAGCGTTGGTCTCGTATTTCCAATTATTCTATTAATGATGCTCTTTATTCTTGTCAGAGAAAAGAATCAGAATAATTAAAGGACAGAGGCCTGTCCCCTGTCCTAACGGGAGATGAAAGATATGTGGATATTTTATGCAATAGGCTCCTCATTTTTTGCGGGGATTACGGCGATTCTTGCGAAATGTGGAATCAAAAAAACAGATTCGGATGTGGCAACTGCAATTCGAACAATTGTGGTATTGCTATTTTCTTGGCTGATGGTACTGATTACAGGCACATGGACAGAAATTGCGAAGATTAGTAGTAAAACATTACTATTTCTTGTCTTGTCTGGTCTGGCAACAGGAGCATCGTGGCTATGTTATTTTCGTGCCTTACAAAAAGGTGATATTAATAAGGTTGTTCCAATTGATAAATCTAGTACGATACTTACCATTTTGCTGGCATTGATTTTCTTAAATGAAGGAATTACATGGGGAAAGACAGTTTCCGTGATTTTGATTGGTATTGGTACTATGCTGATGATCTCAAAAAAGGACTCAGAAAATACTTCAGAGCAAAAGGGCAAAAGCTGGTTGATTTATGCAATATTGTCTGCGGTATTTGCCAGCTTGACTGCAATATTAGGAAAAATTGGAATTACACAAATTAATTCGAATCTTGGTACGGCAATCCGAACTACAGTTGTTTTGATTATGGCATGGGTGATGGTATTCGTGTCTGGAAAACAGCATGAGGTGAGAAAGATAGAGAAAAGAGAACTTAATTTTATCGGATTATCTGGTTTGGCGACAGGGGCATCGTGGTTGTGTTACTATCGAGCTTTGCAAGAGGGTCCTGCTAGTGTGGTTGTTCCGATAGATAAATTGAGTATTCTTGTCACTATTGTGTTTTCATGGATTGTATTTCACGAAAAATTGACCAAAAAATCTGCTTTTGGTGTTACTTGTATTACAGTTGGTACAGTTTTGCTTGCGATTATTTAGAGGGGGAAATATTGTGGAATTTAGAATAACAGACAATGTTTCAGAACAAGATATTAAGGATGTTTATAGAGAATTGAAAGAGTATAATTTATCAAAGCTTGAATCGTCTGAGATTACTCCCTTTGGAGCATTTTATCAAATAAGTCCGTGAAATCCCTTGCTTTAGCTATGGGGAGTGTTAAGAGGAAGTAGACGGAATAAAAATGGTAGGTCTAATTGCAGAAATATTTGGAAATTGGATTTGTATAAAATATCTGTGGGTAAGTGAAAAACTTAGAAGTCAAGGTCGTATTTTGATATAAGGAAGGATGAAGGAAAATGAGTATTACGGTAAATATATATTATACTGGCAAAAATGGTGCTGCCAGAAGATTTGCTGAAGAAATGATTTCAAGCGGAACTGTAGATGCTATACGAAATGAAGCAGGAAATCTTAAATATGATTATTTTTTTTCTATGGATGATGCAGAGACAATTTTGCTAATCGATAGTTGGAAGAATCAGGAAGCTATAGATATCCATCACGCTACGCCTATGATGAGTAAGATTATAGAACTTAGAGACAAATATGATTTGCATATGCAGGTTGAACGTTATATTTCTGATGAGAATGGCATTCCGTCTAAGGACGAGAGTTATATTAGAAAAAATCAGTTGTGAGGGGCAGACAATGTTAGAAAAGGACGGAGGTCTGTCCCCTGTCCGTGGGAGGTTTTTACAGTGAAATACAATAAGAAAATATTATTAAAAAATGGTATGGAATGTTGTCTGAGAAATGGAATGGAAAGTGATGGACAGCTTGTGCTTGAAAACTTCAATCTCACACATGAACAAACGGATTATCTGCTTTCTTATCCAGATGAGAATAGTTTTACTGCAATTTTGGAAAGCCAGTTTTTAAAAGAAAAATCTGAGAGTGAAAATGAGATTGAGATAATTGCCATAGTTAATAATGTGGTAGTCGGAACTGCTGGAATTGAGGCAGTTGGAAATAAATATAAAGTACAGCATCGCGCGGAATTTGGTGTTAGTGTTGCCAAAGAATTTTGGGGACTTGGGATTGGTCGTGCATTAATGGATGCCTGTATTGAATGTGCGAAGAAGGCAGGGTATGTGCAGCTTGAACTTAATGTAGTTGCTGAAAATAAGAGGGCCATATCCATGTATGAAAAAGCAGGATTTAAAGAATATGGAAGAAATCCTAAGGGATTTCGTTCTCGTATAACAGGATTTCAGGAGGTACTTTATATGATACTGGAATTATAGCATAGATACGGACGGAGGCCTGTCCCCCGTCCGTATCTCGTTAGATTAATCCCTGTATTAATATAATAAGAATTAAAATTGGCAAGATAAACTGTAAATAAATTTTAAATGCTTTATTCTTTGGAAGTTTTAGACCTTCTCCTTTGTTTACCTCAGCCATATATTTATCATAGCCCCAGCCCCATTTGCTGACGCAAAATAGTAGATAAATGAGAGAACCGAGTGGCAATAAGAGATTGCTCACAAGAAAATCCTCTGAGTCGAGAACATTTCGGTTTCCAATTAGATGTAAATTGCTCAAAATATTATATCCTAAAACGCAAGGGATACTCGCAATGAATACAATAAAGAAGTTTATCAAACTGGATTTTTTACGGCTCCATCCAAAATTATCGATGCATGTGGAGATAAGATTTTCAAAAACTGCTGTAATTGTGGAAAAACTAGCAAAAGTCATGAAGAGGAAGAAGAGAGTTCCCCATAATCTACCTCCAGCCATATTTGTAAATATATTAGGCAATGTAATAAAAATTAGCTGTGGACCGGCATCCGGCTGTACGTTAAAAGAAAAGCAGGCTGGGAAAATGATTAACCCAGACATTAATGCGACAAAAGTATCTAATAAACAGATACGGATAGATTCCCCGGCTAATGTATGGGTATCTGCCATGTAACTTCCAAAAATTTCCATAGCGGCAATTCCAAGACTTAGAGTGAAGAATGCCTGATTCATAGCGGCGGTGATTACCTTTCCATAGCCTGTCTCAGCGGCGCGGGATAAGTTTGGAAGCAAATAAAAAGCAATTCCATCTTTTGCTCCTGGAAGAATAAGGCTATGCACAGCGAGGACAATAATGAGAAGAAGCAAAACCATCATCATATATTTTGTAATTTTCTCCAGTCCATTTTGAAGACCACGACTACATACAAAAAAACCAGCGATAACTGTAATTGCCATCCAAGCTCCCATTTCGATTGGATTTGCGAGGAGAGAATCAAATACACCACTTACTTGTTCTGTGCTAAGTTTGTTAAAAGATCCTGTGGCAAATTTGAAAAAATAACTTAGCATCCAACCAGCTACTGTTGTGTAGTACATCATAAGAAGATAGCAGCCTGCAATGCAAAACCAACCGTGAATATGCCATTTACTTCCTGGCTTTTCTAGAGTCCGGTAGGCTAAGACAGCGCTTTTTCGTCCAGCACGTCCAACTGCCAATTCCATTGTCAAAACGGGAACTCCCATAATTAATAAAAACAATAGATAAAACAGTACAAAAATACTGCCACCGTTTTCACCAGCAACATAGGGAAAACGCCATACATTGCCGATTCCGATGGCACATCCAGCACTCACTAGCAAAAATCCTAGGCGAGAGCCAAAACTTTCTCTTTTCATTTTATTTCCTCCTTGAGTGAAATCTTTTTTACATCATTTAATAGGATTATAGCAGTATTTTGTTCTTATGTCCATGAAAGATAGTAAAAATGTAGAAAAAATAAAAAAAATATACGTCAAGATAAACAATTGAAATTGAAAATCATGAGAGAATATTCCAAAAAGAAGAAAAAAGATTTGGCTATTTTAGAAAGTGTTTTTTTCTTGCCTATGGTTGATTCCTGCGATATAGTATATATGTAAAACGATATGCCTGTTTTTGCAGGTACAATATGAATGGAAAGCAGAGGAGTTTAACATGGGAATTATTTTTAACGACAAAAGCAAAACAATTACTTTGCATACGAAACATTCTTCTTATCAGATGAAAATTGGAAATCTCGATTATCTTATTCATCTGTATTATGGACCGAGTATTTGTGACGCAGATATGAGTTATCAGATTATGCAGTATGACCGTGGATTTTCAGGAAATCCATACGAATCTAGAAATGCCAGAACTTTTTCTCTAGACGCACAGCCACAGGAATTTTCCACGCAGCAGCAGGGCGATTTCCGCACAGCAAGCATAGAGGTGATTAATAGTGATGGAAGTTATTCTTTCCATGGAAAAGCAGTAGATTTTAAAATTACAAAAGGAAAGTATCAGTTAGATACGTTGCCATGTGTTTTTGCCAATGAGGAAGATACGGTTGATACTTTAGAAGTTACATTAGTTGATTCGGTGAGCAATGTCAAAGTTATTCTTCTCTATAGTGTATTTGAAGAAGCCGATATCATTACTCGTGCGATAAAGGTTGTAAATGATGGAGAGTCCTCTATCCATCTAAATAAGATTATGTCTGTCTGCCTTGATTTCTTAAATGGAAAAGATTTTGATCTTGTAAGTCTTCCAGGACGCTATGGTCAGGAGCGTCAGGTGGAACGTCAGCGTATGACCCACCATATTCATACAATCGGAAGTGTTCGAGGTTCTTCAAGTCACCAGCAAAATCCATTTGTTATTTTATGTGATAAAAATGCTACAGAAGATTACGGTAAATGTTACGGATTTTCGCTGATGTACAGTGGAAATTTCTTAACAGAGGTAGAGCTTGACCAGTACGACCAGCTTCGTCTTGTGATGGGAATTAATCCAAAGCAATTTGTCTATGAGATAAAGCCACAGGAGGTATTTGAGGGACCTGAGGTTGTCATGGCGTTTTCTGAGAATGGATTTACAGGACTTTCTCATTTATATCATGATTTTTATCGCTCTAATTTATGTAAGAGTAAATTTGTAAAGGATGTAAAACGTCCAGTATTGATTAATAGTTGGGAAGCAGCATTTATGGATTTTGATGATGTAAAGCTTGTGGAGATTGCAAAGGCCGCAAAGAAAATGGGTGTAGAACTTCTCGTTATGGACGATGGATGGTTTGGAAAACGAGACGATGATAATAGCAGTCTCGGAGATTGGTATGTAAATGAGAATAAAATTAAATGTGGTTTACATAAATTAGTGGAACAGATTAATGATTTAGGAATGAAATTTGGTATCTGGTTTGAGCCAGAGATGGTTTCAGAAGACAGTGATCTCTACCGTGCTCATCCAGAGTGGACGATGCAGATTCCTGGAAGACATGCAGTGCGCAGTAGAAACCAGATGGCACTTGATATGAGTCGTCGAGATGTTCAAGATTATCTTATTGAAAAAGTAAATTCTATTTTGGACGATGCCAATATTTACTATGTAAAATGGGATATCAACCGTTCTTTGGCGGATATTTGGTCTAATGACCTCCCAGCTGAGAAACAGGGCGAGGTTTATCACAGATATATTCTTGGATTATATCGTGTTATGAATCATATCATTAAAACTCATCCAGATATTTTATTTGAGGGATGCAGTGGCGGCGGTGGACGCTACGACCCTGCGATGCTTCATTATTATCCACAGTACTGGGTAAGCGATAATAATCATCCAATTGACCGTTTGAAGCTTCACTATGGAACGACATTTGTTTATCCAGTTAGTACAATGGGTGCTCATATTTCCGACAGTGGAAGACTTGTTCCTCTTAAGACAAAGGCAGTTGTTGCTATGTGTGGTACATTTGGGTATGAGCTTGATGCTACTCATTTATCGGAGGAGGAACAAGAAGTATGCCGTGAGCAGAGTGATTTGTTTAGAAAATACTATGACCTTATCTTCTCTGGAGATTATTATCGTTTGACAAATCCGTTTGAGATGGGAAATATGACTGCATGGCAGCATGTATCAAAAGATAAGAGCGAATCCCTTTTAAGTGTAGTAGTTACAAATCTTACTTGTAATGGACCACAAGAATATATTAAAGCAAAAGGATTAGAGCCTAATACGATGTACACAATCAACGACGGAGAGGAAGTTTATTCTGGTGCTGCTTTGATGAATGCAGGACTTCCAATTAACAGAGAAGTGCCTGAGTACACGGCATTCCAATTCCATTTACAAAAGAAATAATAATTTTGAATCCAGTTTAATGATTTTTAATTTTTTTCTGGAAGTTGAGCAATTAAAATTGCTATAAACATAATAACGCATCCTAAAATTTCTCGAAGAGATAATTTTTGATGTAAGAGAACCCAACCAGCTAAGACAGAAATGCATGACTCTAAGCTTAAAATGAGTGAGGCGACGGTTGGGTTCATATTTTTTTGCCCGATAATTTGTAACGTATAGGCAACACCGCAAGACATAACTCCGGCATAGAGCAGTGGTTTCCACGCTTGCAAAAGGGCAAAAAGGGTAGGATTTTCAAAAAGAAACATGAAAATCGAGGATAGTATACCAGACACTAAAAATTGGATACAAGATAGTTTTACTCCATCTGTCTTTGGCGCAAAATAATCGATGATTAAAATATGTACGGCAAATAAAAAAGCACAGCAAAGGACAAAAAAATCTCCTTTACCGATGGAAAAAGAACCTGATATGCAAAGCAGGTAAAGCCCAATTACTGCTAAAACTACAGATAACCAGATCATTTTTCCAGTTTTTTTGCCAAGAAAGATTCCAAGAATTGGAACTAATATGATATAGCATGCGGTGATAAATCCCGCTTTTCCAACCGTTGTATACTTAATTCCTATTTGTTGAAAATTGCTTGCAGCACAGAGAAAAATTCCACAGCAAATTCCTCCAGTTAATAATAAGTTTTTTTCCTTTGATGAATCATATTTTTTCTCTTTTTCGGATAGTTTATTGAGAAAAAAGATACAGGGAATTAGCACAATTCCGCCGATGATAGACCTCACTGCGTTGAAAGTAAATGGACCGACATAATCCATTCCAACACTTTGAGCCACAAAGGCAATTCCCCATATTGATGCTGTTAAAAGTAAGATGAGAGAGCTTTGTATTTTATTCATTTTGTCCTCCATGTTTTTAATGTATCATTTTTTTTACGGATGTCATATAATGTTCTAAAATTGCGTCACAGATAAATTCGATATCTCCAGTTTTGCATGCATCGACTAGTTTTTTATGTATAGTGTACTGGGAAAAAACCATAGACGCCAGATTGATAGTAGTATTGTTGCTAATAATACTATTGCCGTATTCTAATATCTCCCATGCTTTTCGCAGTCTTGGATAAGAAACTAATTGCATAATTTCTCTGTGTATTTTATTATCCAGATCAAAAATTTTATTGCAGTCTTTTTTAGTCAATTGACGCATCTCCTCTAAAATATCTTCCATGCGATAAATTGTTTTTCCAGGAAAGCTTTTTCCGTATAGTTTTACTGCCATAATTTCATAATGAGCACGCATATAGTAAATTTCATATATATCTTCTATTTTGACGGTGCGTACATAACACCCGACGTTTCTTTTGTATTCAACCATTCCCTCTTGTTCTAGTTGTCTTAGAGCTTCACGAATTGGTCCTCTGCTAATTTGAAATTCTTTTGCTAAATCCTGCTCTATAATTTTTGTGCCAGGTTTTAATTTTCCGTTTATAATTCTCACTCTGATGATATCTACTACATTTTCTCGCAGTGTACGGTGTTTTGGTCCACTCATAGTTTATTCCTTTCTAGCGTTACATTTCGATGGAAATTATTCTATCACAAACA
Source organism: Lachnospiraceae bacterium (assembly GCA_051880475.1). Lineage (GTDB taxonomy): Bacteria > Bacillota > Clostridia > Lachnospirales > Lachnospiraceae > JAUUSJ01. The sequence goes on from JBJEOA010000055.1 coordinate 14,935, forward strand.
AGTTTCGGAGTAAACAGACTGTTTTTGAAATTTAGAGAAGGAAAAAATAATAGGGAGATATTAAAAAGGCAGCTAAAAAGAAAAATAAATATAAAAAGACATAGGAAAAATATTACAAAAATATTAAAAAATATTGTACATATATTACAAAATAAAACTGATGTTTACTGATGGAGTACGTTTTTGGTACTTGTTGTAATAATTATGATTTGATATAATGTATAAACGTTAAATCCTTTTTTTCCTATTGTTTCTCACGATTAAGAGGAATGAGGTGTAGAATACATATGCAGATGAAAACGAAAAAAAGAATTATATTACTTTTTGGAATGCTATTTGCATTTTCAGTGAGCTTTCTTTTTTCGCTAGAATCAAAAGCAGCAACGAAGAATGGATGGGTTGTCTCAGGGGGAAAGACATATTATAAGAAAAGTGGAAAAAAAGTAAAAGGCTTACAGAAGATAGGAAATTATTATTACTATTTTGATAGTCAAGGAAAGATGACAACAGGTTGGAAAACTATCAATGGAAAGAAATTTTATTTTAAGAAGACTGGAGCAATTAGGGAAAAAGGAAAAATGTTTACGGGATGGCATACGATTGATGGCAAGACGTATTATTTTAAAATGCTTGGAAGTAAGTATAAGATTGGAAGTATGTTTACGGGATGGCATACGATTGGAAAAAAATATTTTTATTTTAATAAATCGGGGCATATGCTGACAGGAAGCTATAAAATCTCAGGAAAGACATTTTATTTTAAAAAAACTGGGAAGACGGGAGAAAAGGGTTCTGTATTTACAGGAACGAGAACGGTAAACAATATTACATATTATTATAGAACAAGCGGAAAGATTGGCACAAAAGGAGCATTATATAAAACAACGAAAAAAGTAACGACTCAATCAAAGCCAGTAGAGCCTCAATCAGATAATATGACAAATGCTCAGTTTGTCTCATATATCGGTAACCTTGCAAGAGAAGATATGAAAAAGACAGGTATATTGGCATCTGTGACAATTGCTCAGGCTATTTTAGAGAGCGGTTACGGTAAGTCTGGACTTGCGAAAAATGCGAATAATTTATTTGGAATTAAAGCGGGAAAGGTTTGGAATTCAGCTGCTTGGAATGGGAAAGTTTATAAAGCTGTAACGAAAGAATATATAAATGGTAAGTATATTACGATAGTAGATAGTTTTCGGTTTTATGATAGCTGGGAGAAGAGCGTTTTAGACCATTCGTATTATCTTAGAACAGCGAAAAATGGAAGTAAGCTTCGCTATCCTGGAATTTCCACTTGTAGAGATTATAGGAGAGCAGCACAGATTATTAAAAATGGAGGCTATGCCACAGCTCCAAACTATGTAGAAGTAATTTGTAATATTATCCGAACATGGAATTTAACAAAATATGACTTATAAGGAAAAGGGTCTATTGCGATGGCATAATCGGACTTTCATCCATTATTATAAAATATCTCAGTGAGAGTAAAAATCACTGGGATATTTTTTTGTTTCCTGTTGCAACAAACCCTCGAACGTTGTAAAATAAAAAAGATAAAACGAAATTGGAGAGTGGGTAGAGTATGAAGATTGAAATTACAGCTCCTTATTTATGGTTGCCAGTGAAGAAAGATGAAAAAGAGATAAAAATACATATTTATGTGGGAGATAAGAAAATTCGAGAATTTGATATTTGTCTCGGTAATCCAAGATGTGATTTTTATTCGTATATCAATGTCGAGTCCTATATGGGGAAAGAATTAGAAATTATGGCTGATATCGCAGAGGAAAAACTGAATAATATTTTCTGTTATGAGGAGAAGCCACAAAATGTATATCCATTTCGACCACAGCTGCATTTTGCTCCTCCGGTCGGTTGGCATAATGACCCAAACGGACTAGTATACCAAGATGGTATCTATCATCTATATTATCAGTGGAATCCATTTGGGGTAGAGTGGGGAAATATGCAGTGGGGACATGCTGTTAGTAAAGATTTGATTAACTGGGAGCATAAAAAAGAAGCTTTAGTTCCAAACGAGATAGGACAGATGTATTCTGGATGTGCGATTGTAGATGAAAAAAATAAACTTGGATATGGAAAAGATAGTTTGTTATTTTACTATACAGCGGCGGGAGGAATGAATGACTGGTCTAAGGATGCTGGAAATACTTTTACCCAGAGAATGGCATATTCTACAGATGGCGGAGAAAATCTGCAATTATCGGATAAATTTTTGATGGAAAATATAAAGAAGGAAAATCGTGACCCTAAGATTTTTTATCATAAAGAGAGTGGCGCCTATATTATGGTACTTTATTTAGATGAATATGAGTTTAGGATTTATCGCTCGATAGATTTGATTCACTGGGAAGAAACACAAAAACTTGAGTTTGATGATATGTGGGAATGTCCAGATTTATTTGAACTTTCTGTTGTAAATGAAAAAGATGTAAAAAAATGGATTTTTTGGTCTGCAGATGGATATTATGTAGTCGGAGAGTTTGATGGATATGAATTTAGGGCAGAGTCTAAGGTAAAAAAGGCGTATGTGGGATTACTTCCTTACGCTGCCCAGACTTATGCCAATATAAAGGATAGAGTGGTTAGTGTTTCTTGGCTTCGTATTTTGAATGATTGGGGAAATTATAGAGGGCTTATGGCTATTCCGCAGGAATTATCTCTTAAAAAGGTTGGAAACGAATATAAAATGCGTATAAAACCGGTGAGAGAATTAGAAAAGCTAGAACAAAAACATGTTGAGATAGAAGATAGAAAAGACGGTTTTTCTTTTCCTTTAGAAGGCAAGGCAACAAAGCTTTCCTTAAAATGGAATCAGGAAGATGAGAAAAAAGCTTGCATTTATTTGAAAAATATCATAGTTTATATTGATTTTAAAAAGGGAGTGATAAGTCTTGAACAGATGAGTAAAAATACTCCTGAGATGATAGGGTATTTTGATAATAGGCAGGAATTTAATCTTGATTTAGTGATAGACCAAGAAGTAATTGAATTTTATGGGGCAGATGGAATCGTATATGGGGCGATAGAAACTGATGAAAATATTTTGGGATATAAAGTAATTTGTGAATCGGAGGTGGAGTTTAAAGAAGCGAGCTATAGTCAGTACAAAAAGTAAAAGCTATAAAGTTTGTCAAAAAGTACATGGAAGGTAATTGCTAAAAAAAAAAAAATTTTGTATAATAATATAAGACTAATCGTTAGGAGAGTATTGGGAAAATGCAAAGACATAAGTTTATAAAAAGAGAGGTACAAAAGGGCAAAGAAGGAATTTTAGAGAGAATCTTTCAGCAAAAAGCAGTGGCTGTAGATGAATTACAAGAGATTGACAAATGGCTTTTTGAAGAAGATAGTCAGTGCAGAATTATTAATATTGAATTTATGAGAAATTTCTTTGGGAAACATGAAAAGCTATTTATTGAGCGCTCGAAGGAGTATTTTGGAGAATCTATTATTTACTGCAATATGAATCAGACGGAGGCGTATGTGATTCTTCGCGATAAAAAGTATCAAAAGGGACAGGTTTTAGAGGGAAATTTACAAAATTTAATTCACCGTGCAGCATTGTTAAATAAAGATGAGGTTTCTGTCGTTGTTGGAAAAGTTGTTTTTTCTTTAGGTGAATTTATGGCGGAGGCAAAAAGAGTGCGCTCTGTAAGACTGAAAGTATTTGGGTATAATAATGGAATTGTCTGGCTGACGGAAGAGAATAATAAAAATATTATGGCAATTGAGTCAGTAGAGCAGCAGTTTTTATTGGCGGCAGATATCAATGATAAGGAGTTGATTCGTCGATTTAGCAAGAGATTATTGCATCTTGTAGTGGAGAGTAAGCTGCTTAGCCGTCTTTACACACAAAATATTTGCTATACGATGATTCATGCAGTGTATGAGAAGAATCAAATTAATCATGCAAAGATTATGAAGGCAGTAGATACATTATTTAAGACAGAAGAATTGCGAGAGATGTTAATAAAGTTTGACCAAGCATTTGATGAAATTTTAGATACGTTAGAGGATAGTGATGTCGATGCTAAGGATGTGGTAAGACGAATTAAAGAGATTATCGCTAAGGAAGATGATATGGAAAATCTTGGGCTGACTATTATTTCTAAAAAGTTAGAGATGGAGCCAAATTATGTGAGTTATCTATTTAAGATGACAGAGAAAAAAACTTTGATGCAGTATATTTCTGATGAAAAAGGAAGAATATATTAAGATGAGTATTTGTCCTAATAATATAAAAAAGTCGAAAAATCAATGGAATGTTGAGAAGAAAGAGGGGCTGTTGGAAAATATAAATTTCAACTAAATATAGTATGGATTTTTAAGCCATCTATATTTAGTATGAAAAATTTATTTTCCGATAGCTCTTTCTTTGTATAAAGTAAAATGACGGAGGAATAAAGATGAATTTTTCACAGGCGAAGAGAAAATTTGCACAGTATTTAAAGCAGTATGACAGCAGTGATGATAAGATAAAATTAAAAATTGTTCATACTTACGGCGTTATTCATGATATGGAAGAGATTACTAAGCGTATGGGGCTTAGTGAGGAGGATAAGGAGTTAGCTAAGTTAATTGCGCTTCTTCACGATATTGGACGTTTTGAACAACTAAAACGTTTTGATTCCTTTGAACCTGGGGTAATGGATCACGCTGCCTACGGAGTAGAAATCCTTTTTGAGGAGGGAATGATTCGACAGTTTATCGAGGAAGATACATGGGATTCTATCATTCGAACAGCGATTGCAAGACATAGTGATTTTAAACTTGATGGAATTTCTGATTCGAGAGAACTTTTGCATGCACGTCTGATTCGAGATGCAGATAAACTGGATAATTGTCGAGTGAAATTAGAGGAGGAGATAGAAACTCTTCTTGATATATCAGCAGAGGAAGTAGGAAAATTACAGATATCTCCAAAGATTTATGAGGATTTTTATAGACATCAGTCTATTTTATCGGCTGATAGAAAAAATGAGATGGACCACTGGGTATCTTATATTGCATATTTTTATGATATTAATTTTAAAGAATCTATGCAAATTATTAAAGAAAAAAATTATGTTCCACTTCTTTTTGACCGAATTCCTTATAGTAATCTAGACACAGCTAAGAAAATGGCGGAGATGAAAGAAGAAATGATTGCCTATGTGGAGCAAAGAGCAAAAGAAAAATAAAAATTTATTGGAGAGTTTTAAACAAAAAAAGCATCAGCTCAGACTGGTACTTTTTTTGTTTTAATTTAATGATAAGATGGCATAAGTAAGAGGTGTTTAAGATGGAAATAAATTCAAAAAATACGACAAAAACAAGGAAAATACATGAGATTGAGCCAGTTTTTGATCAAAATTCGGAGATTTTGATTTTAGGCAGCTTTCCTTCTGTGAAATCGAGAGAGGCTGGATTTTTCTATCATCATCCGCAAAATCGTTTCTGGAAGATTTTATCCGCTTTGACGGGAGATAATTTTTTGACAGAAATAGAAGACAAAAAGAGGTTACTTTTGAAAAATCATATTGCTCTTTGGGATGTTATTCAATCTTGCAATATTAAAGGTTCTAGCGATAGTAGTATTACAGACGTAGTTCCAGCAGATATTAGAAAAATTGTGAGAGAAAGTAAGATTAAAAAAATTTTTACAAATGGGAATAAGGCAGATAGCCTTTATAAAAAATACATTTATCCAGAGATAGGAATTGAGGCGATAAAGCTTCCGTCTACAAGTCCTGCCAATGCAGCGTATTCGTTAGATAAACTTTTAGCAGAATGGAAAAAAATAAAGGATTAGAAGAGTAGGAAAATATATGAGTGAAAAGAAAAAGAAACAAGAAGCTGTGATAATAAATGAATTAAAAAAAGAAATTGTCCCAGCGCTTTTGAGTTGGTATGACTATAATGCGAGAATTTTGCCATGGAGAAGCGACCCGACACCTTACCACGTTTGGATTTCAGAAATTATGTTACAGCAGACGAGAGTGGAGGCGGTAAAACCCTATTATGATAGATTTTTAAGTGAGCTTCCAGATATTGAGGCTTTGGCTAAAGTAGAAGATGAGAAATTAATGAAACTTTGGCAGGGACTTGGCTATTATAATCGTGCCAGAAACTTAAAGACGGCGGCGATGACAATTATGAATGAATACGATGGTGTGATGCCAAGAGATTACGAGAAAATTTTAAGCTTAAAAGGAATTGGAGAGTATACAGCGGGCGCAATCTCTTCTATTGCCTATCAAATTCCAGTGCCGGCAGTGGATGGAAATGTACTGAGGGTTATCTCTAGAGTGGAGGCAAATGACGAAGATATTTTGAAAGCTTCAACAAAGAAGAGAGTAAGGGAAGAGTTATTAGAAATTATGCCAAAGAATCGGGCGGGAGATTTTAATCAGGCATTGATGGAACTTGGTGCGACCGTTTGTCTTCCAAACGGAAAACCACTTTGTGAGAAATGTCCGTGGGATACAGTTTGTCAGGCGTATAAACAAGGGAAAGTGATGGATTTTCCAGTAAAACAGCCAAAGAAAAAGAGAAAAATTGAGCAAAGGACTGTATTTTTACTCTACTCAAGGGGAAGAATTGCACTTCGTAAAAGACCAGATACAGGGCTTTTAGCTGGACTTTGGGAATTTCCAAATGAAGTTGGAAAATTGGAAAAAGAGGAAATAAGACAGAAACTAGGACAATGGGGAATTACTCGCTATAAGATAGATAAGATGGCAAAGGGAAAACATATTTTTTCTCATATTGAATGGCAGATGAGGGGATATTTCGTGGATATAGAAGATGGCGATAAGGTAGACTGGAAAGGCTTGGAGTTTGAGTGGATTTCTCTAGAAGAGATGGAGAGAAGTTATGCAATTCCATCAGCGTATGAGTTATTTTTGAGAGAGCTTGAGAAGAAAAGGAAAGGTGAATTAGATGAGATTTAGACCATGTATTGATATACACAACGGAAAAGTAAAGCAGATTGTCGGTGGAAGCCTATTAGATGAGGGCAATCAAGCGAGAGAGAATTTTGTGTCAGAGCAAGACGGTGCTTTTTACGCAGAACTTTATAAAAAAATGGGTTTAGAGGGTGGACATGCTATTTTATTAAATCCTAAGACGAGTGAGTATTATGAGGAAGATGTTAGGCAGGCTTGCCTTGCTTTTTTGGCGTTTCCAAAAGGAATTCAAGTAGGCGGAGGAATCAACGATGAAAATGCAAAGTTTTTCTTAGATAAAGGTGCATCTCACGTTATTGTGACCTCTTTTGTATTTAAAAATGGAAAAATTGAGTATGAAAATTTAAATAAACTTGTGGACGCAGTTGGAAAAGAGAGATTGGTGCTTGATTTAAGCTGTCGAAAGAGAGATGGAGATTACTATATTGTGACAGATAGATGGCAAAAATTTACAGATACTATTTTGAATAGAGAGGTTTTAGAGAAACTTTCTCATTATTGCAGTGAGTTTTTGATTCACGCTGTAGATGTGGAGGGAAAAGCCTCTGGGATTGAGGAAGAACTTGTAAAAATGCTTGGTGACTGGGGTAAGATTCCGATGACCTACGCAGGTGGAATTTCTAGTTATGAGGATATTGAAAAAATTAGAGAGCTTGGTCAGGAAAAAATTGATTTTACAATTGGAAGTGCACTTGATATTTTTGGAGGAAAATTAGAACTTGAGAAAATTGTTTCTCTTACGAAGTAGAGTTATCAGTGGAAAAAATTTTTGAAATGATGTATAATACTTTGTAAATACGAAGAAACTGTCGAGATAGGTATTTTAGTTTACTATAAGGAGAGGGGAAGTGAATTCATTTGAAAATAGCTTATTTTTATTTGACAAAGCGTGGGGAAGAATTAGCAGAGGAAATCTCAAGAAAAAAGCCAGGAGATATCTTTGGAAAAGAAGATTTTAAAGAGAATATGAAAGAAGCTTTTTTTAGTTATGACGCTCTAATTTGTATTATGGCGACGGGAATTGTGGTGAGAACTTTAGCTCCACTTCTCATTCATAAGACAAAAGACCCAGCTGTATTAGTTTTAGATCAAAATGGAAATTACGTAATTAGTCTTTTATCTGGTCATATCGGAGGAGCAAATGAGTTGGCAAAAGAAATCGCAAGCTATACAGGAGGTCAAGCTGTTCTCACAACTGCGACAGATGTGGCAGGAAAATTAGCATTTGACGTATTTGCGAAGAAAAATCAACTGGGCATTGAAAATATTGAGATGCTAAAGTGGATTAGCGGAGCACTCGTAGATGGAAAATGCGTAGACGTTATCGCAAATGAGCCGATTCCGTATATTTTTGATGAGCAAATAAGAAAGGTAGAAAAACCAGGGGAGAATCCTCTTGTTGTAATTGATGAAAATCTCTATATTGAGACGAAAAATCCAGTTTTATATTTGAGACCTAAAAATATTAGTATTGGCGTGGGGTGTACGAAAAATCGTGAGGCAGAGGCGATTAGTCAGGCGTTAAAATCAGTTCTTAGAGAAGAAAAAATATCGCCATGTCGCGTGGCAAATATTGCGACAATTCCACTAAAATCAAAAGAGGAAGGAATTATCGCATTAGCTAGAGAATATCAGGTTCCACTTAAAATCATTCCAAAAGAAAAAATAGAGGTATTAGATTTTGATAGTTTAAATATTCATCAGTCTGCTTTTGTAAAGAGTGCAACAGGGCTTCCTTCTGTATCGACAGCATGTGCCTATCTTGCCTCTCATAAGGGAAGGATTATTCGAGATAAAGTGAAGTTTAAGGGAATTACAATCGCAATTGCAAAAAAAGAAAATAAAATTTATTCTGCCAATTAATACTTAATATGTTTAAAACTGGAGAAAGGTAGTTTTTCGTTTCCGTTTTATCGATAACTACCCTTAATAGGGGAAAAAAAGAGTAATTTTTTAAAAAATAAGATTAAAATATATCTCTTTAGTCATAATATAGAAAATGCTATAATCATAATTAGACATGGTATTAGGTAGAAAAAACCAAAGATTAAGTGATAAAAAGACTGCTATGCTCAATATAGGGAATATAATACTCGATGAGAAAAAGCAGGATTAAGTTGCCATAAAAAATAAAAAGAAACGAGGAGGACGAGGGATGAAAACAGAAGCATCAAAACAGTTATTTAAAGAGGCAGTTGAGTTGATGCCAGGTGGCGTAAACAGTCCAGTTAGAGCATTTGGCTCTGTTGGAAGAACGCCACTTTTTATCAATTACGGAAAAGAGGGACATATTGTAGATGTAGATGGAAATGAATTTGTCGATTATGTATGTTCTTGGGGACCGGGTATTTTAGGACATGCCAGAGCGGAGGTAATAGAGGCCGTGCAAAAAGCATGTGCAAGAGGTCTTACCTTTGGCGCTCCTACAAAGCTTGAGAGTGAGCTCGCTAAAATGGTGATGGAGGCTATGCCATCGATTGAAATGCTTCGTATGGTAAATTCAGGCACGGAAGCTGTTATGAGTGCTATTCGAGCAGCGAGAGGATATACAAAGAGAGATAAGATTATTAAATTTAAAGGCTGTTATCACGGACATTCCGACGGACTTTTAGTGAAGGCGGGTTCTGCGGCACTTACAAGTTCTGTGCCAGACAGTGCGGGAGTCCCAGCTTCTTATACCGAACAAACATTAGTTGCTTTATATAATGATAGACAATCTGTCATTGATTTATTTGAGAGTAATCCAAATGAAATTGCAGCTCTTATTGTAGAGCCAGTGGCAGCAAATATGGGTGTTGTTTTGCCAGAGGAGGGATTTTTACAGTTCCTTAGAGAGATTACAAAGGAATACGGAGCAGTGCTTATTTTCGATGAGGTTATTACAGGATTTCGTCTATCATACGGCGGTGCACAAGAATTTTACGGAATTGAGCCAGATATGACAACACTTGGAAAAATTGTCGGTGGCGGTATGCCTATGGCAGTATACGGTGGAAAGAGAGAGATTATGGAATGTGTATCTCCAGTTGGAAAAGTTTACCAAGCTGGAACGCTCTCAGGAAATCCTATCGCTGTGACGGCTGGAATTGAGACATTAAAACTTTTAAAAAGTATGCCTCAAGTTTATGTAGATATTAATGAGAAAGCAAAGAAAATCGCTGATGCGTTTAGACAAAAAGCGGCAAAAGATCAGATTGATTTGACGGTAAATCAGGTTGGCTCTCTTTTATGTGCATATTTTACAAAAGAGCAGGTAACGAATTATGACCAGGCAACATCCTCTGATACGACAAAATACGCACAATATTTTGGTAAGATGCTTGAAAGTGGAATCTATGTGGCGCCATCTCAGTTTGAGGCGATGTTTGTATCTTACGCTCATACCGAGGAAGATATTATAGCAACTTGTGATGCGATAGCTAGCTTATAATCATTAAGAAAAACGAGGTAGAAATTCATGATTTATTTTATTGGAGCGGGTCCTGGAGATCCAGAACTTTTAACAATCAAAGGAAAGAAATTGATTGATCAAGCAGATGTTATTATCTATGCTGGGTCACTTGTAAATAAAGAAGTATTGAGCGGTGCAAAGGAAGGTGCCAAGATTTATAATAGTGCTTCTATGACGTTGGAAGAAGTGCTAGACGTAATGAAGGACGCACATGAAAAGGGATGGGATGTCGCTAGAGTACATACTGGAGATCCCGCTATTTTTGGAGCCCATAGAGAACAGATGGACGCTCTTGATAAAATGGGAATTCCACATAAGGTAATTCCAGGAGTGAGCTCTTTCCTTGCTGTATCTGCGGCACTTCAAAAAGAGTACACACTTCCAGGAGTGAGCCAGACTGTTATCTTAACGAGAATGGAGGGAAGAACGCCAGTTCCTCCAAAGGAAAAACTACAAGATTTAGCAAAACATAATTCTACTATGGTTATTTTTCTAAGTGTCGGCATGATAGAACAGCTTTCTGAAATTCTATCAAAAGAATATAGAAAAGATACTCCTGTAGCCGTTGTGTATAAGGCATCTTGGGAGGACCAAAAAATTGTAATTGGAACGCTTGAGACAATCGCAAAGAAGGTAAAAGAAGCTGGAATTACAAAGACTGCCCTCACTGTTGTAGGCGATTTCTTAGGGGATGAGTATGAATTATCTAAATTATACGATAAGACATTTTCACATGAATTTAGGAGTGCAAAAGAATAATGAGTATTCAGCTAATCAGTGTTAGTCACAAGATTGCTCCACTTAAAATCAGAGAATTATTTGCATTTTCGAAAGAACAGCAAGAAAAATTGATGAGAAATATGGTAGCTGATCCATTAATAGATGAGTGTATTGTTGTGGCTACTTGCAATAGAACAGAAATATATACTTACGCATCTGGTGGGAACTCTTCAAGAGAAATTTTTGATGCGATGAAGAAAATTTTGTTAGAAGAGGCGAAGGCGGAAAATACAGAAAATATGATGGATTATATTCTTTTTTATCATAATAAAAAAGCGATACATCATCTTTTTGAGGTGACGACAGGTCTTGATTCTATGGTAATTGGCGAGGACCAAATTCTTGGTCAGGTAAAGACTGCTCAAGAACAGGCGATGGCGATTCATACAAGTGGAGTCTTTTTAAACACATTATTTCGATATGCCATTACTGGAGCAAAGAAAGTAAAGACAGATACAAACCTTTCTAAAACTTCTGTCTCTACTGCTACATTAGCACTAAAAATTGCAGAAAAAGAGTTGGGGACTGTTCATGATAAAAAGGTCTTAATTATCGGAGCCAGTGGAAAAATTGGCGGAATTGTAATGAAAAATTTTGGCTGCATTGACGGTGTAAAGCTTTATGTGACAGTGAGAAGCATCAATACATTGCAAAAGAGTCGTCATATGAAGGCAGAATATGAAGTGATTTCTTATGATGAGCGATATGAGATATTAGATGAGATGGATGTGATTGTCAGTGCCACGTCAAGTCCACATTATACATTGACTTATGATAAGATGATAAAGAATTTTAAGACGGATAAGAAGCGTGTTTTTGTAGATTTAGCTGTTCCGATGGATATTGAGAGTAAAATTAAGGAAGAGGAAAATTGTAGTTATTATAATATTGATGATTTTACAAAAATTTCTAAAGAGAACAATGAAAAGAAAATGCACGAGGCGCAGGCTGCAGGGGAGATTTTGGAAGATTATGAATTGCAGTTTGAGCGATGGTTTATCTTTCAGAAATCTTTGCCAACGATGCAAAAAATGAGAGATAATTTTTTAAAAGTAGCCGAGCATAAGGGAACAAAAAATGCGTTTGACCATTTATTTTATTGGGTGAGGGAAAATAACTCTCCAGAAGATTTGCAGGTGTTTTTTGACTGTCTAAATCATTAGAAGTTTTATTTAATAAAAGACGAAAAAGGAAAGAGAGAAAAGTTTTATGAGTAAATTATATGCAGTTGGGTTTGGACCTGGTGGTTATGAACATATGACAGTAAAGGCCGTGGAAGCAATCAAAGAAGCGGATATTGTGACAGGATATACAACTTACGTAGAAATGATAAAAGAATATTTTCCAGATAAGGAATATCTTGCAACACCGATGAAGAAGGAAATTGACAGATGTAAGATGGCGGTATCTCTTGCGAAAGAGGGAAAAACTGTAGCTATGGTAAGCAGTGGAGACAGTGGAATCTATGGCATGGCTGGGATTATGATAGAAGTTGCGAATCAGATGGGAGCAGACGATGTAGAGATTATCACAGTTCCAGGTGTAACTGCAGCAAGTGCAGCTGCCTCTGTACTTGGAGCTCCTTTAATGCATGATTTTGCAGTTATTAGCCTTAGCAATCTCATGACACCGCTTGATTTGATTATGAAAAGAGTAGAATGTGCGGGAATGGGCGATATGATTGTCTGCCTTTATAATCCAAAAAGTAAAAAGAGAACTGATTTTGTAGAACAGGCTGCCGATATTTTAATGAAATATCGAAGTGAAGATACTCCTGTTGGTATCGTTCGACATGCTGGAAGAAAAGAAGAATCTAGTATTATCACAACTTTGGGAGAAGTAAAAAATGCGCCAATCGATATGTTTAGTATTGTCATTATCGGAAATTCTAATACATATGTGAAAAATGGAAAGATGATTACCCCTCGTGGTTATCAGGAAAAATATAGCGATCAATTGAGCAGTGCAGCGACAAACTAAGAAGGGAAGGGAGTGAGCTTGCTCACGGACGCACCCTACTTAGTTTGGAGATATAGTGCGAAAGCACGGAAGCGAGATGAGCGAAGCGAAATCGAGCTAGCACTGCTCAATTGAAAAAAGATAGTGCAGCGACAAACTAAGAAGGGAAGGGAGTGAGCTTGCTCACGGACGTACCCTACTTAGTTTGGAGATATAGTGCGAGAGCACGGAAGCGAGATGAGCGAAGCGAAATCGAGCTAGCACTGCTCAATTGAAAA
>JBJEOA010000055.1:28476-96169 GCA_051880475.1 Lachnospiraceae bacterium
ACGTACCCTACTTAGTTTGGAGATATAGTGCGAGAGCACGGAAGCGAGATGAGCGGAGCGAAATCGAGCTAGCACTGCTCAATTGAAAAAAGGGAGTTTAATTCAGGAGGACGACATGAGAGAGTTGATAAAAATTGGAACAAGAAAGAGTAAATTAGCTCTTATTCAGACCGATTTGGTGAAAAAAGCCATTTTACAAAAATTTCCGAATATAAAAGTAGAGATTGTAGAGATTTCCACAAAGGGAGATGAGCAGCTAGATCGCTCTTTAACTTCTTTTGGAGGAAAAGGTGTTTTTACTCAAGAATTAGAAGAACAATTACTAAGCGGTCAGATTGATATTGCAGTTCACAGTGCGAAGGATATGCCGATGGAATTTCCAAAAGGATTATGTATTGGTGCTGTTTTAGAGAGAGAAAATCCAGTAGATGTAGTTTTAACAAGAGATGGGATTTCTCTCAAAGATTTGCCAAAGGGAGCAATTGTTGGAACAAGTTCTCTAAGGAGAGAATTGCAAATTAAAAAAATAAATCCAGAAGTTGTCATTCGTATGCTTCGTGGAAATGTACAGACAAGAATCCGAAAACTAAAGGAAGGAAAGTATGATGCCATTTTGCTTGCGGCGGCAGGATTAATTCGATTAGAGTACCAAAATGATTCGGAGCTTTTTTTTGAGTATTTAGATGATGAAAAGTTTTTGCCGGCAGCAGGTCAGGGAATTTTGGCAGTTGAGAGTCGAGAGGGAGATTTTAAAGATATTTTATCTGCAATCCACAGTGAAGAAGCTGCATGTCTGTTAGAAGCTGAGAGAGCATATCTTACGACCATTGGAGGAAGCTGTAATGCACCTGCCGCAGCTCTTTGTAAAAAAACAGAAAATGGATTCTCTATGAAGGCGTGTTTTGCAAGAGATGGAAAGCATCTTGTATTTGAGAGTGAGAATCTAGAAGTAATAGACAAAGGAAGCGAGCGAGAAATTGCAAGAGAGCTTGGCGTTAAGATTGCAAATAAAGTAAAAAAGGGAATAGTCTATCTTGTAGGTGCAGGTCCTGGAGATATCGGTCTTTTTACACAAAAAGGAATGGATTTAGTCAAAAGAGCCGAGGTCATTGTCTATGATAATTTGGCCTCCACTTCTATTTTAAATGAGGCAAATGAAAATGCTGAATTAATTTATGCGGGAAAGAGAGCAGATAAGCATCATCTAAAGCAGGAAGAGACGAATCAAGTTTTGGTAGAAAAAGCGTTAGAAGGAAAAATGGTAGTTCGTCTAAAAGGCGGAGACCCATATATTTTTGGGCGAGGAGGAGAGGAAGCGGAGGCACTCTTGCCTTACGGTATTCCATTTGAAGTAGTTCCAGGAATTTCTTCTTCCTACTCTGTGCCAGCCTACTGTGGCATTCCAGTGACGCATAGAAATTTAGCGTCTTCTTTTCATGTAATTACAGGACATGAGGGAAACCATAAAAATGGAAATGAAGTATTAGATTATGAAGTTTTAGCGAAGGAAGAGGGAACTTTAATTTTCTTAATGGGCCTTAAAAATCTTCCAAATATTGTAAACAACTTAATAAAATATGGAAAAGATAAGAATACGAAGGCTGCGGTTCTTCAAGGTGGCACGACGGCGAGACAAAAAACGGCAGTTGGAACGCTTGAGACGATTGTAGATGAGGCAAAAAGGAGAGAAATCAAGACTCCGGCTATTACAATTATCGGCGATGTTGTAAGCTTAAAGGATAAGCTGGAATGGTTTGGAAATAAGCCACTTTTTGGTAAGAAAGTTTTGGTAACAGCGAGTCGTCCTATGGCAAAAAAAATGGGAGAGATTTTGGCTGAGGAAGGTGCAGAGCCGATTTTATTTAGTCTCGTTATGACTCAGCGAAGAGTGGAAGAGAATTTTATCAAAGCGATACAAGAGATTGACCAGTATACGTGGATTGTGCTGACAAGTGCAAATGGAGTTGAGGCTTTATTTGACTCCCTAAGAGAACAAAGAATTGATATTCGCAAGTTTGCCCATATTAAGTTTGCGGTAATTGGAGATGGAACGGCGAGAGCACTAGAGGCGAAGGGAATTTATTGTGATTATATACCAACTGCATATTCGAGCAAGGATATGGCTGATTCTATGATTCCACTTCTTACGAGCGAAGATAGGGTATTGCTTCTTCGAGCGAAAGAGGCATCAAGAGAACTTCCAAAGGCTTTAGAAGAAAATCATATTTCTTATGAAATAGTTTCTCTCTATGAAACAAAGTATGACGAGAGAAAGGGAGAGGAATTAAATCGTATTTTAAAAGATATGGACTATGTGACATTTGCAAGCTCAAGTGCCGTAAAAGCATTTACTTCTATGGTGAGTGATGAAAATAAAAATTGTTGTTCTCATATCAGTATCGGACCTGTCACATCAAAGACGGCTAAGGAACTTGGCGTTACAATAAATAAGACAGCGAGCACTTATACTGCGCAGGGAATTGTAGATGCTCTATTAGCTGAGGTGAATAGATAGATGAAAAAATTATTATTGACAATTGGATTTATGACACGGATTCCAATTCCGATACAGTTAGATGTAAAAGAGGGAGATATGGAAAAGGGATTTATTACTTTTCCGATTGTAGGAATCATTATCGGTTTATTTGATTTGGCCATTTTTGAGCTTATAAGTTTAGTACTCCCAGAGTCAATCGCAATTTTATTTGCAATTTTGGCAAATCTTTGCATTACAGGAGCCTTTCACTTAGACGGTCTTGCAGATACAGTGGATGGTATTTACTCGGCTAGAACGAGAGAGAGGATGCTTGAAATTATGAAAGATAGCCGTATCGGGACAAATGGCGCAATTGCACTTGTCTTCGACTTATTATTTAAGTTTATCGGTCTATCTTACTGTGATGTGAAGTGGATTCCAATTTTGTTAATGCCTGTGGCAGGAAAGATGGTACAGGGAGCGATTGTTTATAAGGCAATTTATCCGAGAAAAAAAGGAATTGGTATCTACGTAGGAACTGTTCCGGCTTTTGCGGCGATTGGAGCAGCGGTTATTGGATTAATTCCGTTTGTCATCTTTTATAAAATTTACGGTGTTATTTACTGGGCGATTTTACTTGTATTTGCTTATCTTTTCCGTCTTTATATCACGGGAAAGATAGGAGGGGTGACAGGAGACGTTATGGGCGCAGGTTCTGAGCTTAGTGAAGTTTTATATCTATTTTTATTATTGGCAAAAGCAAAATTGTTTTAGAAAGATAAAGGGAGAGGCGTATGGATTTTTGTACATTAGTAAATGGGATTTTACCCTTAGATGAAAAGGCAATGGAATTGGCACAGAAAAGATGGAATACTCTTGGAAAACCTCTTCACAGTCTTGGCAGGTTAGAAGAGCTTGTTGTGCAGCTGGCAGGAATTATGGGAACTCCAATGCCTAAGGTTGAAAAAAAAGCAGTTATTGTTATGGCGGCTGATAACGGGGTGGTAAAAGAGGGAGTTACACAGACTGGTCAAGAAGTTACAAAAATTGTGACAGAAAATATGACGAAAGATAAGGCTTCCATTCGTGTTTTTGCCAGAATGAGTGGAGCAGATGTTTTTCCAGTAGATATTGGAATTGCAGCAAATGTAGATTGTCCTGGAATTATTCCAAGAAAAATAAAAATGGGAACAGAGAATATACATGAGGGCCCAGCTATGACAAGAGAAGAGGCAGTAGAGGCTATTTTAGTTGGGGCGGATATGGTAAGAGAATTAAAACAAAAGGGATATCATATGTTTGCTACGGGCGAGATGGGCATTGGAAATACGACGACAAGCAGTGCAATTTGTGCCATTTTATTAGAGCAATCGGTAGAAAAAGTAACTGGAAAGGGTGCTGGGCTTACGAGTCAGGATTTGCTTCACAAAATCGAGATAATTAAAGAAAGTATTATATTAAACCAGGTGGATAAAAATGACCCGATTGATGTTTTACATAAAGTCGGAGGACTTGATATAGCAGGATTAGTAGGATGCTTTTTAGGGGCAGCATATTATCAGATGCCAATTTTTATTGATGGATTCATCTCCTCCGTTGCGGCATTATTGGCAATAAAAATTGCTCCAGCTTGTAAATCCTATCTGTTTCCATCTCACTGTTCTAATGAGCCAGCGGGAAAAATGGTATTAGATGCCATTGGAGTTTCTCCATATATTTTAGCAAATATGTGTTTAGGAGAGGGAACTGGCGCGGTGATGGGCTTTACAATTGCGGACTATGCACTTGCAGCTTATTACGGAATTCCTTCTTTTGAGGAGACGGCATTTGGAACTTATGAGGAGTTGGTATAGTATAACATTAAAACAGATTCAGAAAAGAGGAATGAAATATTATGTTAGATAAAATTGAGATTGTAAAACCGATGGACATAGAAAAGAAAAGTATGGCTACTATTACACAGGAGCTAGGTGGAAGAACTTGGCCTGAGCCAGAATTTTCTATAGTAAAACGCTGTATTCACACATCTGCGGATTTTGATTATGCAGATAATCTGTGTTTTTCTGATAATGTGGGACAAAAGGCTATAGAGGCATTAAGAGCGGGAGCTGTTATTGTGACAGATACCAATATGGCGAAGGCTGGCATTAATAAAAAACGTGTGGCAGAGTACGGCGGAGAAGTTTTTTGTTTTATGGCCGACGAGGATGTGGCAAAAAAAGCGAAGGAGCTTGGCTGTACAAGGGCAGCTGTCTGCATGGAAAAGGCAGCTCACACAATTAAAGATAGACCAATTATTTTTGCAATCGGAAATGCACCGACAGCTTTAATAAAGCTTTATGATTTAATAGAAGAGGGATTAAAGCCGGCACTTATTATTGGAGCACCAGTTGGGTTTGTCAATGTTGTGGAGTCTAAGGAGCTTATTATGAAAGCGGATGTCCCATATATTGTTTGTCGAGGAAGAAAGGGCGGCAGCAATATTGCAGCGGCAATATGTAATGCACTGTTATATCAAGAGGGCAGATAGACGATGAAGAAGCTAAGAGAAGGGGTTTCGACAGGCTCTTGTATGACAGGAGCTGCTATCGCCAGTGCGATATGGCAGCTTGAAGGAAAATGCCCACAGTCTGTTTGTGTCAGAGCACCGATTGGGAGAGATTTATATTTGGATGTGGTTCCGATAGAGTACGGTGTCTGTGCTATTGTGAAAGATGGTGGCGATGATATCGATGTGACAGACGGGTGCAGTGTTATCGTTAAAGTGACTATCTGTGAAGAAGACGGAGAAATCCGATTTGTAGGAAAAGAGGGAATTGGCACAGTAACACTAGAAGGACTAAAACTTCCAGTGGGAGAGCCAGCGATTAATCCTGTTCCAAGACAGATGGCAATAGAGGCTCTTAGAAAAATAATTGGTGAGAAAGCGGCGACGGTGGAAGTTTCTATTCCAAATGGAGTTGTGCTTGCAAAAAAAACATTCAATGAGAGACTTGGCGTGATAGGTGGTTTATCTGTTCTTGGAACGACGGGGATTGTAAGACCGATGAGCCAAGAGGCAATGCGAGATTCGATTATACAGGAGATGCGAGTGCATCGGGCGAAAGGAAATGACTCAATTGTTTTTGTTCTTGGAACGACGGGAGAAAATGCCTTAAGAGAGTTATACGGTCAGATGAAAGCAGTTCTTCAAGTCAGCAATTTTATCGGAGATATGTTGGACGAGGCGGTGGAACAGGGGTTTAAAAATATTTTTATCGGAGGTTTTGTCGGCAAATTAGTGAAGGTGGCGGCAGGAACGATGAATACACATAGCCATGTTTCAGACGGAAGACTTGAGACAATCTGTACACACGCCGCTCTAGCGCAAGTTGATACTAATATTATACGAAAAATTTATAATTGCGTAACGACAAAGAAGGCTCTTGAAATTATGAGAGAGGAAAATCTGCTCTATATTTGGGAAACTATCGTACAAAAAGCAGAACAGCATTGTCAAAAACGAGTGAGAGATGAGGCTGTGGTAGCTATTGTATTTTTAGATGAGAATAATGAGATATTAGCAGAAAGTAAAAATGTAAATAAAGTAAGACAGGAGGTGTTTTTATGCACCGATTGAAATTGGTCGGAATTGGTCCTGGAACGAGGGAGTATGTTTTACCAAAGGCTTTAGAAGCGATGGAAAAATCAGATACGATTATTGCCGCAAAGCGTATTATACCGATGCTTGAGGAGCTCCTTGTGGGAAAGAAAAATATTTTGCCAATGAAAGGAATTCAAGATACGATTGATTTAATAGAAGAATGTTTAAAAAAAGAAGAGGTAGCTTTAATTGTATCGGGAGACCCTCTTATGTATAGTTTACTTCGCACATTAAAAAACGATGAGAAGGCTTCTAAAATACCGATGGATATTATCCCAGGAATTGGTTCTTTACAGATGCTTGGGGCAAAATGTGGTATTTCGATGGAAGATGCAAAAATTATTAGTGTGCATGGAAGAAAACAAAAAAGGGGAAGCATAGCGATGGCAGTTTCTGAGCATCGTGATTGCTTTTTTCTTTGCAGTAAAGAACAAGGACCTGCGTGGCTATCTGAAATTATGATCGAATATCATTTAGAAAATGTGACAGTTTATGCAGGCTCAGACCTATCTTATGCGGAGGAAGAAATCCTAGCCGGAAGTCCAAACCAGATGAGTAAAAAAGAGTTTCCATCTCTTTGCGTGGCGCTTATTCACAATGATGAGCCAAGAAAAATAGAGCGTGTGGGACTTTTGAGAGATTCTGATTTTATCAGAGGGAAAACTCCGATGACAAAAGAAGAAGTAAGAGCGATTATTGTACAAAAATTAGGCTTATATCCTGATAGTATTGTCTGGGATGTCGGAGCTGGAACAGGTTCTATCACAATAGAAGCTGCAAGATTTTGTCCTTTTGGTGAGGTGTATGCGATTGAGCGAAGCGAGACGGCAGTTGAGCTGATTGAAAAAAATAAAGAAAAGTTTCATGTTCCCCATGTGAAAGTATTTGCGGGGACAGCGAGAGAAGAGATGAAAAAACTTCCTTGTCCAGATATCGTATTTATCGGGGGAAGCGGTGGAGATTTGGAATATATAATTGAATATTTGGCGAGTTTAAAACAAGAAATCAAGGTTGTGATTTCTGCTGTGACAGTGGAGACATTAGCTCAGGCTTGTAATTGTCTCGAAAAATATGACAAAGATTATGAAATGACTCAAATTTCTATTGGAAAAAGTCGTAAGCTTGGAAAATATCATATTATGGATAATCATAATCCAGTCACTCTCTTAGAGGCAGTGATTCGGTAAATATGCTAAGGAAGATAGAAGGGAGAATTCGACATGAAAAAGGCGTTACTAGTGATTAGTTTTGGAACTAGTTATGAGATAGCGATGAAGGCAATTGAAAATATCGAGGAAAAATTAGCGGCGGCATTTCCAGATTATGATTTTAATCGAGCCTTCACATCTGGTATGATTATTAAGAAGCTGCTTCGCACAAAGAATCAAAAGATTGAGACAACGACAGAAGCACTTGAGAGATTATATCAGGAAGGATATGAGGAGATACTTTGTCAGCCGACACATATCATTAATGGAATTGAGTATGACAAAATGTGTAGTATGATTGCCGAGTATAGAGAAAAATTTAAAAGTATTCGCATTGGAGCTCCACTTCTTACGCAGAGCGAAGATTTTGAGGAATGTGCAAAGCGTGTTATGGAAAATATGCCAAATATCAAAGAAAATGAGGCGCTTGTTTTTATGGGACATGGCACAGATCATTTTGCGAACGGGGCGTATTCTCAGATTGAAAATACATTAAGACATATTGGATATGAGAATGTATATGTAGGTACGGTGGAAGGATTCCCAGATTTATCCTATGTAGAAAAGCGTCTGGAGAAAAAAGGTGTGAAAAAAGTTTATTTAGCTCCTTTTATGATTGTAGCGGGAGACCATGCGAGAAATGATTTGGCAGGAGAAGAGGAAGATTCTTGGAAATCAATCTTAGAGACAGCAGGATATGAGGTAGAAGTTAAATTGCAAGGAATCGGAGAGTATGATTCCATTGCAGAGCTTTTTGTAGAACATGCGAAGACTGCGTAAAAATGATACCGATAAAATATATAAGGAAAGAGGATAAAAGATGGCAGGAAAATTATATGGAATTGGTGTGGGACCTGGAGACCCAGAATTACTTACTATAAAAGCTAAGAGATTAATTGAAGAGGCGGATATCGTCGCAGTTCCAGTAAAGAAAATAGGAGAGAATAGTGTTGCGTTAAATATCGCAAAGCAGGCAGCTCATATTCCAGAGGAGAAAATTGTAGAGATTGAATTTACAATGAATAAAGATAAGACAAAGAGAGAGGCTTGCAGAAGAGAGGCAGCTAAAAAGGTGACAGATATTTTAGATGAGGGAAAAAATATTGCAATGTTAGCACTCGGAGATATCGGTATTTACAGCACTTACGCTTATGTGCATAATATTTTGATGAGTCAAGGATATGAAGTGCAAATGGTTTCTGGAATTCCTTCTTTTTGTGCAGGAGCAAGTGCGGCCAATATTTCTCTTGTGGAGGGAAATGATGGATTTGGCGTTATCCCATCTCTTCGTGGAATTGATGATGTAAAAAGGGCATTGGATGTATTTGAAAATTTAGTTATTATGAAGGTTGGAAATCATGTACAGGAAGTATATGATTTATTAAAAGAGAGAAATATGGAGAAAAATGCTGTGATTGTGAGCAATTGTGGCATGGAAGATGAGTATATCGGAAGCTTAGTTCCTGATAGAAAATATGGATATTTTACAACAATGATTGTAAAAAAGGAAAATTAAGATGAAAAAAAATATTATTGTAATTGCAGGAACGACGGAATCAAGAGAAGTGATAAAAAGTCTTCGAGAGGATGGGGCAAATATTATAGCATCTGTGGCGACAGAGCTTGGTGCAAAGATGTTAGAAGAGGAAGATATTACGATTTATGTGGGAAGAAAGGACGAGAGTGAATTTCGAGAGTTTTTTTTGCGAGAAAGCCCAGATATGGTAGTGGACGCGTCACATCCCTTTGCAAAAATTGTCACACAGACGGTAAAAACTGTATGTAAAGAACTCCATATTCCTTATAAGCGAATAAAAAGAGATAAAGAAGCATACGATTATGAAAACATCATCTGGGTGGCAGACGCTGAGGAAGCTGCAAAGATGGCAGATAAAATTGAAGGTATAATTTTGCTCACAACGGGAGCAAATACTGCCCCTGTTTATTCAAAAATGGTGAGTAAGATGGAGGACAGATTATATATTCGTGTATTAGATACACAAAAATCTCTTGAGATATGTGAAATGGCGGGGATTCCTAGAGAGCATATTATTGCGAAAATGCCGCCGTTTTCTGTGGAAGATAACATTGATTTAATGAAAAAGATAAACGCTGCCGTTTTAGTGTCAAAAGATAGTGGGAAACAAGGCGGTGTGCAAAATAAGGTGGATGCTTGCAGAGAGCAAAATATTCCGATAATCTTAATCCGAAGACCAGAGAGTGAAGGATAGAGAAAGCAGTAAGGAGGAAAAAAATGGGAACTAGTAGTTATATGATACCTAGAATTTTGATTGCGGGTGCAAACAGTGGATGTGGAAAGACGACAATTACATGTGCAATTTTAAAAGTGTTGACAGATAAAAGATTTGCTGTTCAATCTTATAAATGTGGTCCAGACTATATTGACCCGATGTTACATACGCATATCACAAAAATAGAGTCTAGAAATCTAGATCCCTTTTTTCTAGATTCTAAGGAGCTAGAGCAGATTTTTATAAAAGATGCCAAAGAAGCAGAGATTGCTGTAATAGAGGGAGTCATGGGATTTTACGATGGAATTGCGATGACAAAAAATGCGAGTACCCATTCTGTAGCTGAGGCGACAAAGACACCCGTTATTTTAGTTATGAATATAAAGGGAATGGCAAATACAATCATACCTATTCTAAAAGGATTAAAGGAGTATAATTTTGGAGATAACCAGATTAAAGGAGTTATCTTAAATTGCTGCACAAAAAGTTTGCATGATATGCTCAAACCATTAATAGAAGAAGAACTTGGAATTATGGTATGTGGATATTTTCCTGTCGATGAAAAAATTGTTATAAAGAGCAGACATTTAGGACTTATGACGGCGCAGGAGATAGGAAACTTAGATGAGATTGTTGAGGAGCTTGGGAAAGTTGCCAGTGAGACGATTGATTTTGAGAAGATTGTCATGTTGGCAAAGAGCGCATCTGTCTTAGAAGAAAATATAGAAACTCCGAGTGAGATTATAGCTGTCAGAGAAGAACTTGGTGATAAGGAAATAAAAATTGCTGTGGCAAAGGATAAGGCTTTTTGTTTTTATTACAGAGAAAATTTAGATATTTTAGAGCAGATGGGAGCAAAGCTTTGCTATTTTAGTCCGATTAAAGATAAGAAATTGCCAGATGGAATATCGGGAATTTATCTTGGAGGTGGATATCCAGAGGCCTATGCGAGAGAGCTTTCAGAAAATAAAAAATTGCAAAAAGAAATTGTAAAGGCTCACAACGAAGGAATTCCAATTATTGGAGAATGTGGAGGCTTTATGTATCTCTGTAAAGAATTAACGAATTTAAAAGGCGAAGTATTCCCTATGTCAGGGCTTGTCGATGCAAAAGTTTTCATGACTCCAAAATTGAATATGCAATTTGGTTATGTAACAGCGACGGCTTTAGAAGATACTAGTTTTGTCAAAGAGGGAATGAAGATTCGCACTCATGAATTCCATTATTCAAAAGGAGAGCCAGCGGGAGAACTGTTTGAGATGGAAAAAGTCAGTGGAAAGAAGTGGCATGGAGTTTACGGTAAAGATAATCTTATGGCGGGATATCCACATTGGTATTTTAGAAACTGTCTTCCTATGGTGGGAAATTTTATGAGAACTTGCAAGGAAGCATCAAAGATAGGAAAGAAATAAAAAAATATGATACTTACAATAGAAATCGCAATTGGATTCCTTCTCGACTTAATATTGGGAGACCCTCGCTGGCTTCCTCATCCAATTGTGTATATAGGGAGAGCAATTAATATATTAAAAAAGAGTGCACAAAAAAAATTATATGGCTGCTTATACAAAGAGATTTTGGAGGAAGAAAAAGAATCACTTAAAAGAGAAGAAAAGAAGGAATATTTTTTTGGAGTAATTTTATCACTTATTATTGTGATAGGAACATTTTTCCTTGTCTTTTTTTCCTTATGGCTTCTTGAAAAAATTCATCCGTTCCTTCGATATATTTTGGAGACGTTTTGGATTTATCAGATTTTAGCGACAAAATGTCTAAAAACAGAGTCTATGAAAGTATATAAAAAATTAAAAGAAGGGGATTTAGAAGGGGCTAGAGTCGAGATTTCTTACCTCGTGGGAAGAGATACACAATCTCTTAGTGAGGAAGAAGTGGCAAAGGCTACGATAGAGACAGTGGCAGAAAATACGAGCGATGGTGTTATCGCACCGTTATTTTATATTGCAATTTTTGGTGCACCTCTTGGTATGGCATATAAAGCAATTAATACGCTAGATTCTATGATTGGATATAAAAATGATGAGTTTCTTTATCTTGGCAGATTTGCTGCAAAGCTTGATGATGTCGCAAATTTTATTCCAGCGAGACTTTGTGCAATTATGATGATGGCCGCTTCTTTTATCCTTGGATTTGATTTTAAAGGAAGTATAAGGATTTTTAGGAGAGACCGGTTTGCACATCTTAGCCCAAATAGTGCACAGACAGAGTCCGTGGCTGCTGGGGCACTTCAGATTCAGCTTGGAGGAACTCATGATTATTTTGGAAAGCCAGTTGTAAAGCCGACGATTGGGGATGATATCCGCCCAGTAGAGTATGATGATATTAGAAAATGCAATCGGCTCCTTTATGCTACGGCGATATTGACAGCAATTATAGTTGTTTTGGTTCGGATTTTGTTAAAGATATGAGTAAGCAAAGACGAAGAAAAATTTCTTTTTGCCATTTGTTTAAAGGAGATAGAAAATGGAAGAATCTGAAAAAATAGCACAGAAAGGAATGGACAGATGAAAAAGCATGGAGGAAATGTCTATGAAAAGGCAAAGACATTAGGAGTGGATAAAGAAGAAATACTTGATTTTTCAGCCAATATTAGTCCTCTTGGAATTCCAAGAGGAGTAAAGCAAGCAATGATAGCAAGTATTGATGAGCTCATTCACTATCCAGACCCAGACTGTGTGGAGCTAAAAAAAGCGATAGCCAAGGCAGAAAATGTGAGAGAAGAGTTTATAGAATGTGGAAATGGCGGAGCTGATTTATTATTTCGCCTAGCGCTTGCCCTAAAGCCAAAACGAGTTTTGCTTCTAGCTCCTACTTTTGTAGAGTACGAAGAAGCAATGAAAGCGGTGGGTAGTGAGATTCACTACACAACGCTAGATGAGGAATTTAGGATTTGTCCAGAGTGGATAAAAAGAAAGCTAAAAGAAGGCGCAGAGCTTTTTATTTTATGCAATCCGAATAATCCGACTGGATTATTGACAAAAAGAGAAGAGATTTTAGATATTTTAGAAGAGGCAAAAAAAATCGGCTGTAAAGTATTAGTTGATGAGTGTTTTTTAGAATTGTACGAAAGAGAGATGGACTATTCTCTAAAACCTTATTTAGACAAATATGACAATTTATTCATTTTAAAATCTTTTACAAAATTATACGCAATTCCAGGCGTAAGGCTTGGCTATATTTTGAGCAGTAATACAAAAAAACTAGAGAAAATTAAGTCATCTGGTCAGGCATGGGGCGTAAGCCATATTGCACAAAGAGCAGGAGTTGCGGCATTGGAGGAGAAGGCATATAAAGAGAGAACAATAAAATTTATCGCCGAAGAAAATCTATTTTTAAAAGAAAATCTTCG
Organism: Lachnospiraceae bacterium; assembly: GCA_051880475.1. Taxonomy (GTDB): domain Bacteria; phylum Bacillota; class Clostridia; order Lachnospirales; family Lachnospiraceae; genus JAUUSJ01. Next base: position 41,423 of record JBJEOA010000055.1, read on the forward strand.
CAATCTTGGAATCCACGTATTAGACGGCGCAGTAAATTATTTGTTTTTTTATACAAAACAAAAAGATTTAAATGATAGACTGGAAAAATATTCCATTTTGATTCGAGATTGCAGTAATTATCAAGGTCTGGAAAAAGGATATTTTCGAATTGCGGTAAATAGCCGAGAGGAAAATATAAAATTAATAGAAGCATTAAAAAAGATAAAAGAAGAGGTGGGAGGTTTTTAAATGGCAGCAAAAGTAATTATGGTGCAAGGTACTATGTCTAATTCCGGAAAGACATTTGTGACAGCGGGGTTTTGCCGTGTATTTCGGCAGGCGGGTTATAAAGTTGCACCGTTTAAGGCACAAAATATGGCACTTAATTCCTATATTACAAAAGAGGGATTGGAAATTGGAAGAGCACAGGCGATGCAGGCAGAGGCAGCTATGATAGAGCCAACCCATTATATGAATCCAGTTTTGTTAAAGCCGACTAGTCATATGGGTTCTCAAGTGATAGTAAACGGCGAAGTATTTGCCAATTTAAGCGCACAAGAATATTATGAGAAAAAGAAAGGCTTGAAAAAAGATGTTATGGCGGCTTTTTCTCATCTTGCAAAAGAAAATGATATTATTGTCATTGAGGGAGCTGGAAGTCCAGCAGAGATTAACTTAGCAAAAGATGATTTTGTAAATATGGGAATGGCAAAGATGGCGGATGCCGATGTATTCTTGGTGGCAGATATTGACCGCGGAGGTGTATTTGCCTCTATATATGGAACAATTAAATTAATGTCCAAAGAAGACCAAGATAGAATAAAGGGAATTATTATTAATAAGTTTAGAGGAGATGTATCTATTCTAAAGCCAGGATTAAAAATGATAGAAGATTTGGTAAATATACCTGTTATTGGAGTTTTACCGATGGAAAAAATTGATGTCGATGATGAAGATAGTCTATCTGAGCGTTTAAATCAAAAAACAATTCAAGAGGGAATTGATGTGGCGGTTATTCGTCTTCCTCATATTTCTAATTTTACAGATTTTAGCGTATTTGAGTTAGTGGACGGTGTATCTCTTCGCTATGTGACGGATAAAAAGGAATTAGGAGAGCCAGACTTGATTTTACTCCCAGGTACGAAAAATACAATGAGCGATATGTGCTGGTTAAAGGAGAGTGGACTAGAGGGAGCCATTATTCGTGCATCGGCAAAAACAAGGATAATCGGTATTTGTGGAGGATTTCAGCTTCTTGGAAAAGAATTAAAAGATCCGTATAATGTAGAGCACGGCGGAGAAATGAAGGGACTTGGTCTCCTTGATATTGAGACTATCTTTGAGGAGGCAAAGACGAGGACTCGCATTATGGGAAATATTTTAGAAGATTCTAATTTATATGGATTAGAAAAACGAGAGGTTGAAGGTTACGAAATCCATATGGGTGTGACAAAAAATCTTGGCGAAGCAAAACCTATGATAGAACTTTCGGATGGCAGAATAGATGGATTTCGAAATGAGACAGGCTCTGTCTGGGGAAGTTATTTGCATGGCATTTTTGACAATGAAGCTTTGCTTTTTGGAATTGTACACCAAATTATGAGGGAAAGGGGAATTGATCCTTTAGATAATCATCTAAGTGTTGCGGAATATAAAGAAATTCAGTATAATAAATTAGCAGACTTAATTCGAGAAAATATAGATATGGATTATGTATATGAGCTTTTAGAAAAGCAAGAATGTCTCCAAAAAGAAAAACAGGAAAGTGCAGAAAAATCAACAGAGAAAAAAGGGTATGTTCACTTATACTGTGGAGATGGAAAAGGAAAGACAACTTGCAGCATGGGACTTCTTATTCGGGCTGCGGGAAGTGGAAAGAAAGTTTTACTGCATCAATTTATGAAGGATAATTCTAGCAGTGAGAGAAACATAATTTCTGGTATTCCAAATATAACGATTCTGCCGGGAGAAGAAAAAGTATGCTTTACATTTTCTATGACAGAAGAAGAAAAAAGTATTCAAAAACTTAAAAATGACAAGATGATAGAGAAAATTTCTAATATGATGAAGGATTATGATATGATTGTATTAGATGAGGTTCTCTATGCGATTACAAAAGGGGTTTTATCTGAGAAGATTGTATTAGAATTATTAGATAATCGTCCAGAAAATGTAGAGGTTGTATTAACCGGTCGCAATCCTAGTGAGGCTATGATAGAGAGGGCAGACTATATGTCTGAGATAAAGAAGATAAAGCATCCATTTGATGAGGGAGTAAAGAGTCGCGTAGGCATCGAAAAATAGCAAAATTGAAGAAAAAGCATACTTGTAAAAATACAAAATATGTGGGAGAATATAAGAAATATAAACTTCTATATAGAAAAGAGGAAAATAAAGTATGAATTTTACAATGCTTGCGGGACCACTTATCGGTGCCGTTATCGGATATTTGACAAATAATATTGCAGTGAAGATGTTGTTTCGTCCATTGCGTCCAGTGAAGATAGGAAAATATACTCTGCCCTTCACTCCTGGAATTATTCCAAAGGGGCAAAGTAGATTAGCTAGAGCAGTGGGCAGTGCTGTCGGAAATAATCTTTTGACAGAAGATGTATTTGAAAAAAAATTGCTCTCTGATGAGACAATTGGAAAAATGGAAAATTATATCGATGAATTTTTCGAAAAGGAAAAAGAGAGCGATACGACACTTGAGGAACTTTTAGGAATGATAAGCAGTCCACAGATAGCTGCGCAGCAGATTGAGATGGCAAAGTCTTCCATTACAGAGAGAATGACAAATAAGATAAAAGAGGCAAATCTTGGGGCAATTGTTTCTGACGCGGTAGTCGATGCGGCAAAAAAGAAAATCGCCGGAAGCTTTCTAGAGATGATGGTAAGTGACAATATGCTCAGGTCCATTGCAGGATACGTAGAAGAAAATGTGGAAGAGTATATTGAGGATCACGGAGAGGAAGTCGTTGGGAAGATGGTAGACGACGAGGCGGATAATCTGATGAATAAGACAGTAGGAGAAGTCGTAATAACGATGGAGAATAGTCGATTTGACTGGAAAGAAATCCTTATAAATGCTTATAAAAAACTAATCCGTACAAAGGGAAAAGAGATGGTACAGCAGCTTGATATTCCAAAGATGGTGGAAGAGAGAGTCAATGCGATGGATGTGCTAGAGCTTGAAGAACTTGTTATGTCAGTGATGAAAAAAGAACTGAATGCGATTGTAAATCTTGGTGCTTTGATTGGATTTGTAATGGGATTATTAAACTTATTATTTTAATATTATGATATTCAATCTAAGAAAGGAGGGAGAAAAGGAAACAGTAAAATTTTATACCTGTCTTTACAGGCATAACCACATAGGCTGAACAGGTAAACGAAAGGAGAGAGAAGTATGAAAATGAAAAAAAGATTTTTGCCAGTATTAATAGCAGTTTTTGCATTTGCCCTCATATTTACGTCAAATCAAGCAATGGCAGCAGAGAAAACAGGTGAGAAAGGATATCTTGGAGCGAAGGTAGAAGAAGGAAGCTCTGCTTCAGCAAGCTATAGATATGTCACAAACTGCAAATACTATGTTTCTATGAAAAAATCAGCAAGTAGTAGCTCTAAAACAATAACAACCGTTCCTTATGCAAATAAAGTAACTTATTTGGGAAAAAGTGGAAGCTATTCTAAAGTTAAGTTTTATAACGATATGGATAAAAAAACTTATACAGGATATATTAAGTCTTCTTACTTAGCGAGCAGCATATATTTTTACTATGAAGATGTTTATAAGGCGTTTATGAAATGGAGAGGCATGAGTGGCAAAGTATATTATTCCTATTGTCTTGGACCATATGATTCTATACAGGGGAAAAATATACCAGCGTTGCTTACATCAAATTCTAGTAAATCAAGTGGACGCAAGATTTATATGTATGTTTTTATTAGCGGAGATTTAAGAAGAGTTCATTTTAATGGAGTGACAGGTAAATATACGTTAACTCCTTCAGGAAGTTGGCTTCTCTATAACAGTAGATATTTAGCATATAAACAAAGTAGTGGAAAATACAGAGTTTTAAGCTGGACTTCCACCTCAAAAGCTAAATTAGTTACAAAATATATTTCTTCTAGCTATATGAAAACATTAGGTTTTGGAAAATTTTATTAAATGATGTATCATAATACAATAAAAAGGTATCTTATATAGATATGATTGCTTTTTTTAGAGTAGTCATATAGTCATATAAATTCAGCTGGGATTGTTTTTGGATAAACTTATATTGCAATCGCAGCTGAATTTATATCTAATAAGATACTTTTTTATTGCTTGTAAAAACTATTCTTCTTCCTGTTCTTGAACTTTTAAAATTTCATTTAGTGTGTGAAGAAAGGAATCTGATTCTTTATTTTCATTCTGCTCTTTGCTTTGGTTTGCCATAAGAAGCGGTAAAAGTTTTAAGAGAATCTCTTGAGTATTTCCATTATTGGAATTAGAAGAAGAGTAACTAGAAGAGAAAATATCTGGATTATTCTTCATTAATTCCGTATAAGTTTGATACATCTTCATAATATTTCGCATCGTAATAATTTGGTCGATTTGTTCTGCCATTTCTGGACTACTATTATTTCGAAGTGCAGTGAGGAGGGAATCAATATTTGGAGGACTATTTTCAAGACCACAGGCAGATAATTTTTCTTCATCGTCAAATTCCGTGAGTATTTTTTTTATTTCAAGAAATTTAATCGAGAGAGCGAGAGGTTTTCTTAAATGCTCTCCTATGTATGGCATAATAGATTCTAACATAGAAAGTTGATTATCTTGCAAAAATTGTTGTAGGGCAAAATTTTCCTTTTGTATTATTTCTTCCATAAAAAATATCTCCTTTCCTTAGATTAAGATGCCTAATTTCACAGATAGAAATATAAATAAAGTTTTGATTGTTTCGTGATTCACACTCTCACAATCATTACTGTATTTTTATTTATGCTATAAATATGAGAGAAGAAAAAATTTTATGTCTATATTTTTAGTGGAAGAAGAAGGGAAAAGAATAAGAGAGTTGTAAAGGAAAAAATCATATGGTAAAATGAAAGAAAAACGTAAATATATGAGATAATAAATAAATTGATATAAAGAGGAAAAAGATATGAAACTTACAATATTAGGAACAGGAAATGCAATGGTGACAAAGTATTATAATACATGCTTTGTCTTAGAGGAAGAGGAAAAATATTTTATGGTAGATGCCGGCGGTGGAAACGGCATTATGCAGCAGTTAAATAAGGCAAAACTTGACTGGAGAGATATGAGAGATATTTTTGTGACACATAAACATATTGACCATATTACAGGAATGATTTGGATGATTCGTCTCTTCGCACAAAATATGGTGGCAGGTAAAATAGAGGGAGATGTTAATATATACGGTCATGAAGAGGTAGTTGAAATTTTGCAAAAATTATCTAATATGCTTCTTGTAAAAAAACAGGCAAAAATGGTTGGTGAGAGAATTCATCTTATTACAGTAGAAGACGGCGATGAATATGAAATCTTAGGAAAAAAAGTAACTTTTTTTGATATCCAGTCCAAAAAGGATAAGCAGTTTGGCTTTACAATGTGGCTGAATGAAGAAGAAAAACTAACTTGCTGCGGAGATGAACCGTATAAGGAATGTGAGGAAAAATATGCGAAAAATAGCACATGGCTTATGCACGAGGCATTTTGTCTTTACGATCAGGCAGATATATTTAAGCCTTATGAAAAACACCACTCTACAGCAAAAGATGCGGCAGTTTTAGCAGAGAAGCTAAATATAAAAAATTTAATTTTATATCACACAGAAGAAGCGACCTTTGGGGAGAGAAAAGAATTATATACAAAAGAGGCAAAACAGCATTTTAGTGGAGCTGTATACGTGCCAGATGATTTGGAGGTATTAAAACTATGAGATACGATGTCATTATTATCGGAGCGGGACCAGGAGGAATTTTTTCGGCTTACGAGTTAATTCAAGAAAATAAGGATTTAAAAATAGCGGTTTTTGAGGCTGGAAATTCTCTCGAAAATAGAAAATGTCCGATTGATGGGGAAAAAATAAAAACTTGTATTCACTGTAAATCGTGTGCCATTATGAGTGGATTTGGAGGAGCAGGTGCTTTTTCCGATGGAAAATACAATATTACAAATGATTTTGGTGGAACTCTCTACGAGTATATCGGTAAAAAAGAAGCCATTGAGCTGATGGAGTATGTAGATAAAATTAATATGGAAAATGGAGGAGAAGGAACAAAACTTTATTCCACCGCTGGAACGGAGTTTAAAAAAATTTGTATCCAAAATAAACTAAAACTTTTGGATGCTTCCGTTCGTCATCTTGGGACAGATATTAATTATATTGTACTGCAAAATTTATACGCAAAACTAAAAGAAAGAGTAGATTTTTATTTCCTTACAAAGATTGATAAGATAGAAGTGATAGATTCTGGATATCGAGTGTATTATAAAGACGGGCAGAGTGCAGAATGTGATAAATGTATTGTTTCTGTGGGAAGAAGTGGAAATAAATGGATGGAAAAAATTTGTGATGAGCTTGAGATTGATACGAAGTCTAACCGTGTCGATATCGGTGTGCGCGTAGAGCTTCCAGCCGTTATCTTCTCTCATTTGACAGATGAATTATATGAGAGCAAAATTGTATATCGCACAGAGAAATTTGAAGATAATGTCAGAACTTTTTGCATGAATCCATATGGAATTGTTGTAAATGAAAATACGAATGGAATTGTCACAGTGAATGGGCATAGCTATGAAGACCCAAGCCTTCAGACGGAGAATACAAACTTTGCTCTCTTAGTCGCAAAACATTTCTCTCATCCATTTAAAGACAGCAATGGGTACGGTGAGAGCATCGCAAGACTTTCTAATATGCTAGGCGGCGGTGTCATCGTGCAAAGATTTGGAGATTTAGTCCGAGGAAGAAGAAGTACTGTAAATCGCATTGAGGAGGGACTTGTAACTCCTACTTTAGCTGCCACACCGGGAGATTTAAGCCTCGTGCTTCCAAAGAGAATTCTAGACGGAATTATAGAGATGATATATGCTCTTGATAAAATTGCGCCTGGAACAGCAAATGACGATACACTTTTATATGGGGTTGAGGTGAAATTCTATAATATCGAAGTAGATTTAGATAAAAATCTTGAGACAAAAAAACATAAGGGACTATATGTAATCGGAGACGGCAGCGGAGTAACACATTCCCTCTCTCATGCGTCAGCAAGTGGAGTATATGTCGCAAGACAGATTTTAGCAAAACTTTAATAAGAATGGTAAGATACGAAAACTGGGAAAGGAGTTATCCTTTCCCAGTTTTAAAAAGTTCCCTGAAATGTTTTAAGTGACGCTTTCACTTCTTTTAAAATTTTTTTACTCTCAGAGGTAAGCATCACCGTAATCGTATAGCTTATCTTAGGGGTATAATAAATATTTGTAATATTATAAGCAGCCTCTCCATCATTATAGTGAATAGAGTAGGACAGATACTGAATGCCATTTTTTTTCTTTTTAGACTTAAAATCTAAAATCTGAAAATCAACATCTGTAAAAGATTCTTTTAAAAGTGCGTTGAGCTCCTTTTTTGAGGAAGGAAGAAGAATATTCTCATTATCTTCCTCCGTTGCTCGCGTAATATCCATAAATCCGTAGTCAGACTGAAAAGCAGTTAAATCCTTATCTTCTTCTGAAATTTCCCAGTTTGTATCTGGCAGTGTAATAGAAAATCCTTTATTCTCATCTTCAAAAAAAGTACTTCCAGTTTTGGAGGGGTCTAATACAATATCCTTATCTTCCTCTGCATTATCTTCTTGTTCTATACTTGAATCTTCTATGGAGGTTGAAGTCTCCGAGGAAATATTGGCAGATTTCTTTAGACTATGACAGGAACAAAGGATGAGGCAGAAGAATAGGAGAGGTAAAATTTTGTAATTCATGATAAAACTCTCCTTTGCCTAATGTTTTGAATCGTTATCTGTATAATATTTATCAATAATCTTTTCTACAATCTGTTTCCGGATATAAATATCATAGCTTAACATAGAGATAAACGAAAAATCAGTTAAAAATGCTCTATCTTCTTCATTGGTGCAGTCTTGAAACGTCTTACTTGCCTCATCATGAGTTTTCATAAGCTGTTTTTCAATCTCATAATAATATTCATGCTCGACATGAAAAATTTCTTGATATATCTTGGAAAAGTCGATCTCGTCCTTATTTGAATTAGTATAGTATTTATCCGTCAAAGGTCCAAGTAAATTTTGTATATCAGAAATAGATAAAATATTTTTAAAATAATAAATATAAACAAGCAGATAAAGATGGTTTTTCGAGTATTTCTTTTTGGTAGGAGGGGGGATAAGTTTATTTTTAGCATAATTATTAATCATCGTTTTAGTCATAATCTTATCCGACTCATATCGTTTACTTTTTTCTAATTGACTATCCATAAAGGTGAGAACTTGATCCATATAAAGATCAATATTTGGAAAATCTTCTGGCTTGATATAATCAAGATGAATCCATTGTTTTAACCAATCTATCTTCTCATTATTTTTCATGGGCAATCTCTCCTTGTTCTATCTCTAAAGTATCTTTAGATTCTAGGTTAGTTATTTCAAATTCATCTAAGCTTTTTAAAAAAGATAAAGTTTCTTTGTCTAAAAGTTCTGCCTTGTTTTGTCTATTTTTTTCTAAAGTATCTAAAAATACATCAACGGAGCGATTTAATATAAGTTCCTCTGGAAAATGGAGTTCCTCTAAAAGTGGCATGGAGTAATTGTGATTTCCTACATCGACATCGATATGAGAATCACTGTCCATAATAATTGGAACTTGATATTTTTCACATAGAGTCAACATACAAGTTAAATTCTCTCTTGCATTTTGTCTTGCTCCTCTTGGATGAAGGGAGCTATTGTTTACCTCAAGAATTGTACTGTATTTTTTAGCAGCTTTTACGAGAAGTTCGTAGTCAAGAGGATAGTGAGAATCATCTGGATGTCCGATGATGTCCACATATTTATTTCTCATAGCTTTGATAAGAGCTAGAGTGTTTTGCTCTTTTGTTCCAGGTTTAATACAAGGATAATGAAGACTTGCAATGCGAATATCTGATTTTACTAAAATATCATCTTCTAGGTCTACATTTCCATTATAATCCATAATATTAAGCTCTACCCCAAACATCAATTTAACACCAAATTTTTCTCGAGGAATAACTCGGAAATTTTGAAAATAAATTTTCCCACAACTTCCCGGCATCATAGGGGCATGTTCTGTAATGCCGAGTAATTCCAAGCCTTTTTCGCTAGCTGCCTTTGCCATCTCTGTGATAGTTGAGTAGGCATGTCCGCTGGCAAGCGTATGGCTATGCATATCTAGTACGTATTTCATTTTATTTACCTTCCTCTTCTTTTATTTCTTTTTCCCAGCGCAAAACGCTAAGAGCAAGAGTGGCAAAGGCAACCATTGCCACACAAATACAAGAGAGACGAAGTCCCTTTTTTAGTTTTTTTGGAATTAAAAGTCCGATTAGCATGCTAATAGACATGAAACCAAATCCGAGAAGTGCAATATTTTCTAATTCCATTTTTGGAGCATATTTTACAAGTTTTTCTTTTAACATCTTTTTCCTCCTTTTTGGAAAGTATATTGAGAAACAATAATATTGTTTCATTTTTAAATGGTGCCTATAAAAACAGGCATATTAGTTCCTATGAAAATTTTTTTTAATTGACTCAAGAAAAAATTACTTATTTTTGAGTCGATTAAGAACCATATCATAGCCGTCATTTCCGTAGTTAAGAGAGCGGTTAACTCGACTAATTGTCGCGGTAGAAGCTCCAGTTTTTTCTGCAACTTCTAGATATGTGTGATGTGCCCGCAACATTTTAGCTACCTGCAATCTCTGTGCGAGAGATAAAATTTCATTCACTGTGCATAAATCCTCAAAAAATTCGAAACATTCTTCTTTATTTTCTAGGCAGAGAATCGCATCGAATAATTCTTCTACAGCTTTTGTTCGGATTGCTTTTCCCAAAATCCCACCTCCAGTCTTTCCTATTATTTTATAATAACATTTCAGTGTAGTGAAGTAAAGAGAAACGAAACGTTTATTTTCTCTTTTTTTGAATATATTCACTTGGTGTCATACCCTTTTTTTTATGAAACATTTTTGAAAAATATAAATTATTTTCGTAACCAACAGAATTTGCCACGGCAGTAATAGATAAATCGGAATGTTTTAATAGATGGCAAGCTTGCTTTAGGCGAAAATCGGATAAATATTGTTTTGGAGATAGGCCGAGCGTTTGCATAAAAGCACGATATAAATGACTTCTGCTAATTCCGACATAGGTGGCAATATCATCAACCGTAATTGGGAAGGAATAGTGAAATGCAATATAATCAATTCCTTTTTTTGCGTAGTTGCGATAGAAATCACTCGTAGAAGGGTGAGGTGGCTTTTCATCCATAAAAAGAGAAAGGGTTAAATAAAGTTCCCCCGTCATCTGGACCGCCTGCAAAATTTCCGTGCCTCTCACTTGATAAATTTTTAAAAGTTGTTCGGTGATTTGAGCTTTTTTTTCTGAATTAGAAATAACAGGGGAATCTGGAGAAAAACGGGTTGATTCTAAAATAATAGGAGCGTCACTTCCGGCAAAGCCAACCCAGTAGTATTCCCAAGGTTCATTTTCGTCAGCAAAATAGCTTACTTCTGTATAAGGATAAATAATAAAAGTATCTCCCGCATATAAAGTATAGGTTTTATCTTTTGTATAATAGTATCCTTTTCCGGATACAACATGATGAATTAAAAAATGGTCACGAACACCAGGTCCCCACTGATAGAGTGGTTCGCATTTTTGATATCCTACATTATAGACAGATAACGAAAATATTTCCGTATCTTCTACTTTATATGAATTTTTAAATGTATTATTCAGCATAATAAAGACCCTCCTTTTTATATAGTATAAAATAAAAGATGAATAGATGCAACAAAATTACATGAATAAAATACATTTTCCCATTGAATAAAATTTCCAAATGAGCAATAATAAATACAACAAAGAAAGAAACAAACAATGATTACTTATCATGCAAAGTACGCTGATTTATTAAAAATGCAAACTCAGCTGTACGAAAAAGATAGTGAAACCAGAAAGGAAGATTGACAATGAAAGTTTTAGTATTAGGTGGAGCAGGTTATATCGGATCTCATACAGTATATGAGCTTATTGACGACGGACAGGAAGTAGTAATTATCGATAATTTAGAGACAGGACATATTGAGGCAGTACATGAAAAAGCAAAATTTTATAAAGGCGATATTAGAGATAGAGCATTTTTAGAAGATGTATTTTCAAAAGAAACAGATATCGATGCAGTGATTCATTTCGCAGCAAATTCCTTAGTTGGAGAGAGTATGGTGAATCCATTAAAATATTATGATAATAACCTCTGTGGCACAAAAGTGCTATTGGAAGCATTAGTTGCACATGGCATTGATAAGGTTGTATTTTCTTCTACAGCAGCTACATATGGAGAGCCAGAGCGTGTGCCAATCTTAGAGTCTGATAAGACAGAGCCTACAAACACATACGGAGAAACAAAACTTTCTATGGAAAAGATGTTCAAATGGACAGGAAAAGCTCATGGACTTCGCTACGTATCTCTTCGCTATTTTAACGCTTGCGGTGCTCATCCAAACGGAAAAATCGGAGAAGCTCACAGCCCAGAGACACATTTAATTCCACTTATTCTTCAAGTTCCAAATGGACAAAGAGAGGCAATCAGCATTTTTGGTGACGACTATGACACAATCGATGGAACATGTGTAAGAGACTATATCCATGTATTAGACTTAGCACAGGCTCATATCTTAGCTGTAAAATATTTGATGGCTGGCAATGACAGCAATATCTTCAACTTAGGAAATGGTGTTGGACATACAGTAAAACAGGTTATCGACACAGCTAGAAAAGTGACAGGAGATCCAATTAAGGTTGAAGTGGCACCTAGAAGAGCGGGAGACCCAGCTACTTTGATTGCATCTAGTGCAAAAGCAAAAGAGATTCTTGGATGGAAGCCAGAACATGATGATTTAGAGGAGATTATTGCTACAGCTTGGAATTGGCATAAAAATCATCCACATGGATTTGCTGAGTAATCAAGGACATAAATAATTGTAAATAAAATAGATAAAAATTTCTATATTTATAATCGGAGGAAAAAGGTATGAATGAAGCGGTTAGCAAATTAGTGAAATACGGATTGGATTGTGGATTATTAACAGAAGATGATAAGGTATATGCGACAAATCTTATTTTGGAAGTTCTAAAAATGGACGATTTCGAGGAAGTTGAAGTGACTGAGGAGGTTAATCTTGAGGCAGTTTTAAAGGAAATGCTTGATTATGCTGCTGAGCAGGGAATCTTAGAGGAAAATACAGTCGTACATAGAGATTTACTCGATACAAAAATTATGAACTGCTTAATGCCAAGACCATCTGAGGTTAGAAGAACATTTAAGGCTCTTTACGAGAAAAATCCAAAGGAAGCTACAGACTATTACTATAAACTCAGCAAAGATTCTGATTATATTCGTACTTATCGTGTCAAAAAAGATATGAAATGGATTGCAAGCACAGAGTACGGTGACTTAGATATTACAATTAACTTATCAAAGCCAGAAAAGGATCCAAAAGCAATTGCGGCAGCACTAAGTGCTAAGCAGTCTGCTTATCCAAAATGTCAGCTCTGTAAGGAGAACGAGGGATATGCTGGAAGATTGAATCATCCAGCGAGAGAAAATCACAGAATTATTCCTCTTACAATGAATAATGAGGATTTCTTCTTCCAGTATTCTCCATATGTATATTATAATGAGCATTGTATCGTATTTAATGCAGCTCACACACCGATGAAGATTGATAAAGCCGCTTTTCGCAAGTTATTTGACTTTGTAACATTATTCCCTCATTATTTCTTGGGTTCTAATGCTGACCTTCCAATCGTAGGTGGTTCTATTTTGACACATGACCATTTCCAGGGAGGAAATTATACATTCGCTATGGCAAAAGCTCCAATTGAGACGGAAGTTACCATTCCAGGATTTGAGGAAGTAGAGGCTGGTATTGTAAAATGGCCAATGTCTGTTATTCGTATTCGCCATAAAGATACCGATATTCTTGTAGATGCGGCAGATAAGGTATTAAAAGCTTGGAGAGATTATACAGATGAGTCTGCTTATATCTTTGCCTATACAGATGGCGTACCACATAATACAATCACTCCAATTGCAAGAAAAGTTGGGGATATGTTTGAGATGGATTTAGTTCTTCGCAATAATATTACAACAGAGGAATGTCCAGATGGACTTTACCATCCTCACAAAGAGCATCATCATATTAAAAAAGAGAATATCGGTTTAATTGAAGTTATGGGACTTGCAGTTTTGCCAGCTCGTTTAAAAAATGAGTTAAAATCTTTGGAAGAAGCGATGCTTGCAGGAAAAGATTTAAGAAAAGATGAAGTATTAGAAAAGCATGCAGACTGGGTTGACGAGTTCTCTAAAAAATATGAGGAAATCAACGAAGAAAATATCACTAAGATTATTCAAGATGAAGTTGGACTTGTGTACGCATCTATTTTAGAGCAAGCTGGTGTATATAAGAGAGACGAGGAAGGAAAAGCATCATTCCTTAAGTTTATCGCATCTATTTAGTTTCCAAAAAGTATAGAGATATTCTTACTTCTAAGTTAATATAGAAAAATGGAAAAGGAAATTGAGGTTATTTGTGGGTTTTGCCTTGATTTCCTTTTTCTTTTTTTGGCTAGATTATACTACAAACAAAAATTTAGGCTCTTTACATGAAATGAAAAAACGTGTATACTAAGCCATATGGCAGATTTTGACTGAAAATAAATAAAAGATACTGGGATTTGCCATATAGACAGCAAAATTTGAGGAATGTAGTATTGGTTGAAGGGAGTGTTTTCATGGCACGTTTGACAAACTACAATACAAGGCAGAGAGAGTTGATTTTAGAATATCTAAGAATTAATAAGGATGGACATGTAACGGCAAACCAAATTGTACAGTATCTAAAAGAAAATGATACGCCAGTTGGTAAGTCAACGGTATATCGATATTTGGATTTACTTCTAGAAAAGGATGTAATCCGAAAATATACATTAGAAAATGGGAAACGTGCTTGTTATCAGTATATTGATGATGTGGAAAGATGCAAGCATCATTTTCATTTAAAATGCGTCAAATGTGGGGAGTTGTTTCATGTTACTTGTGAGGTATTAGATAATGTGAAGAATCATATTTTGACAGACCATGGTTTTTTAATTGATAGTAGTAGGACAGTATATTATGGTATTTGCAGGGAGTGTCGAGAAAAATTGCAGATAAAGGAGAAAAAGACAGATGGAAAAAACATTAATTAGTGGAGTAAAAAGCAGCACAGATATCGCTAGAGTTTCAGTTATCGGTGTGAAAAATGAGCCAGGGATTGCATATCAGCTTTTTGATATCATCGCAAAGAAGGGAATTAATATTGATTTAATCGTGCAGTCTGTGGGAAGAGATAATACAAAGGATATTTCTTTTGTATTGGCTCAAAAGTTGGCAAATGCCGCAGTAGAGGCGATTAAAGCAAATTTCGAGCCAGATTATGAGGATATTGAGATTGATAATGATGTGGCAAAGGTTTCTATTGTAGGTGCCGGTATGATGAGTGATATTGGGACAGCAGCAAAAATGTTTGGTGCAATCTACGATGTGGGAGTTAATATTGAGACAATCTTTACATCAGAGATTAAAATTACTGTATTAGTAAAAGAAAAATATGCAGCTAAGGTTGTAGAATCTATCCGCGAGAAATTAGTAGATTAATAAAAAACAATGGAGGAAGAAAAATGTTTGATTTTAATGAGGTAAAAAATTTTGATCCAGAAGTTGCCAAGGCAATGGAGGACGAGCTAGGAAGACAGAGAAATAATTTAGAGCTTATCGCTTCTGAAAATTTAGTTTCTAAGGCTGTTATGGCTGCAATGGGAAGTCATTTGACAAATAAATACGCTGAGGGATATCCTGGAAAGAGATATTATGGCGGTTGTGAGTATGTTGATGTTGTGGAAGATTTAGCAAGAGATAGAGCAAAAGAACTTTTTGGTTGTGAGTATGTAAATGTACAGCCTCATTCAGGAGCACAGGCTAATATGGCTGTATTTTTTGCAGTAATGGAGCCAGGTGATACATTTATGGGAATGAATCTTGACCACGGCGGACATTTAACACATGGAAGTCCTGTGAATATGTCAGGAAAAAATTATAAATGTGTACCTTATGGAGTAAACGATGATGGATTTATCGATTATGATAAAGTAAGAGAAATTGCTCTAGAGTGCAAGCCTAAATTAATTGTCGCTGGTGCTAGTGCGTATGCAAGAGCAATTGATTTTAAGAAATTTAGAGAGATTGCGGATGAAGTAGGAGCAGTTTTAATGGTAGATATGGCTCATATTGCAGGTCTCGTTGCAGCTGGATTACATGAAAGTCCAATTCCTTATGCTCATGTGACAACAACTACAACACATAAGACACTTCGAGGACCAAGAGGCGGTATGATTTTATCTAGCGAGGAAGTAAATAAAAAATATAACTTTAATAAAGCTATCTTCCCAGGAATTCAGGGTGGTCCTTTGATGCATGTAATCGCAGGAAAGGCCGTATGCTTTAAAGAAGCATTATCTGACGAGTTTAAGGCTTATCAGGCACAGGTTGTAAAAAATGCAAGCACACTTGCAAGTGCACTTATGGAGCGCGGATTTGATATCGTATCTGGCGGTACAGATAACCACTTAATGCTCGTAGACCTTAAGAAGCTTGACAAGACAGGAAAAGAAGTAGAGAAATTATTGGATAGTGTTCATATTACATGTAATAAAAACACAGTACCTAATGATCCGAAGTCTCCATTTGTCACAAGTGGTATCCGTCTTGGAACACCTGCTGTCACAACAAGAGGTCTTAAAGAAGACGATATGGTACAAATCGCTGAGGCAATTAAATTAGCAGTGATTGATGCAGACCTTGAGGGTGCTGAGGCAATTGTAAAGGCTTTGACAGAAAAATATCCTCTTTATGAGTAAGATATAATAAAAATAGAATTATCGGTTAATACTAAATTTTAAACTATTTGATACGAAGAAAAAATTCCACGAAAACTTTAATTTTCGTGGAATTTTTTTGTAGTTTCAAAAATTTAAGCAGGTATCATTTTAATGTTTAGAATCCTAATTCTTCTCCGACTAAAACGACTTTAATGCGGCCAGGTACTCTGGAAAAACGAGTGATGACAGTCTGAGCACAGATACAGTCTGGGCTTAGACAATCTCCGCAGATACCTGTCATAGCACAAGGTGTTTTGCATCCGAGGCGAATTGTATTAGGAGGACAGGCCTCTCTCTTAATTCGTGCAATCGCGTCCTCCACGTCATTTGCCAGTTTATTCATGCTTGCAACGATAATTACATTTTCAGGACCGTGGCAGAGTAAAGAGACGCGGTTTCCATTTCCGTCGATATTGACAAGCTCGCCGTCCATTGTGATAGCGTTAGAGCTCATAAGAAAATAGTCTGCGAGATAGGCATCTTTGAAAAATTCTTTCATAGTTCCCTCTCTTTTTGCTTTGTCTCTGTCAAGGACGATATAATCTTGATTATCCTTTATAAAATCATTAAATCCAATTTCAGCTAGAGTTACAGAGCCTCCCCATGTGACAGAAGCACCTTTTTTTAGGTATGATTTTACTTTTTCTAAAGCTTCTTCTTTTGTTTGTACATAGCTTGCCTCAAAGCGGCGATTTTCCATTTTTTCTATTATTTTTTCAGCTAATAATTTTTTTGCCTGTTGTTTTGGTGTCATATTATCTTTCCTTTCTGTTGCCTTTCATTACAAATTTATAATTGGTGAGATTAAAATTTTTTATAGATGATAAAATCTTTCATTATTAATTATAACAAAAAAGAAAAAATCTCTCAAGAAAAATATAACCTGCATGATTTCTAAATAAATTTTAAGAATGATATGAAGTATTTTTCGTAAAATTGAAGATTTAAAAATAAAATACGAAAAGAGGATGAAAAATTGATGAGAATTTGATATACTAAAAAAAGCAAGAACAAAAGGGCAAATTAGAAAAGGAAAAATAGTATGAATGATAGAATTATATGGATGACAAAATATCAGTTAAAACAAGAAAAGTTTTCCATTGCTTTATCGGATTCAAATATAGAAATAGAAGTAGAAGCCGGATCATCGTATGAAGGCTCTTTTTCTATGACTAGTGACTGTGAGAGCGAGATTATAGGAGAGATTATATCAACACATGATCTTGTTGAGGTAAAGAATAAAGTAATTGAGGGAAAACAAGTAGAAGTTTCCTATTTTTTCAAAGGTAAGCTATCTCTAGTGGGACAAGAAATCACAGGAAGCTTTTATTTAATTACAAATGCGGGAGAGTATGAAATTCCGTATAAAATAAATATTGTAGCTCCGACTTTAAAATGTAGCTATGGAAAGATTAATACATTAGATGAGTTTGCTGATTTGACAGCAGAAAATTGGGTAGAGGCAAGAGAACTTTTATTTTGCGAAGATTTTTATAATGTATTTTTAAAAGATGATATTCACTTAAGAGAAGTCTATTACGAGCTCATAAAAGGAAAAGAGAGAGACTGTATTTTAGAGGAGTTTCTAAAGGCAGCAGGCTGTAAGGAAGTTATAAAACTGCAGTGTGAGGAACAAAAAATAACTCTAAGTGAGGAGGAAAAGCATAAGGATATTTGTATTAAAAAGACAGAGTGGGGATATATAAAAGGAAATGTCCGCATGAAAAAGGGATGTTTTGGAGTCTCTTGTCAAAATTTTACAACAAGTGATTTTAGCGATGAAACTTTATGTATCCATGTTTTTGTGGAAGAAGATTATTGCGGGGGAAATATCAATTTAGAAGATGAATTAATCATAGAGACAGCGTATGAGAAACTAATTATTCCAATTCGCTATAAAAAATCTGTGGACGAGCAAGTCACTATTGCAAAGCGTACAGATTTAGAGGTTCAAAAGGCGTATTTTACAATCTATAAGCAATACTTACTTTTTAGAACAGGTAAGAGTGAGTTTTTAGAGGCAGCAGACTATATCAAATCTAGTATTTCTGTTTTAGAGAAAAAAAACGAGGAGCCTTATTTTTGTGAACTTCTTCGATTCCATATCGCCATTTTAGGACAGGAAGAGGGATTAGATAATTTTGCGCGAAAGATAGAATCTCGAAGAAAAGAGTATCTTTCCATGAAAGATATTCGAGAATATTATTATTATCTCATAGCTTTGTATAAGAAAGATCACTCATCTATATTAGAGGCAGTTGTCCAAATTCAAGATACATTTGAAAAAAGATGTACACCAATTTCTTTCTTCTTTCTCGTCTATTTAGATAAGGAATTAATTCAGGATAAATATCGCCAGTATCAAATTATAAAAGAGTTTTATAAACAAGGGTATTGCACTTGTTATCTTTATTTTGAAGCTTTAGAATTATTGAACCAAAATTCAAACTTTATGGAACAAATAGGAGAGTTTGAAATCGGTCTATTTGAGTGGGGAATGCGTTATGGATATATATCTTTTTCTCTATCTTACCGTTTTACACAGCTTGTATCGCAAGAGAAGCATTTTAGTAAGAGATTATTCCGTATTTTAGAGAGTCTTTATCAGGTAGAAGCGGATTCTGTCTATTTATCTGCAATTTGTTCTATGCTCATTCGTGGCAATCGAATTAGCAGAGAGTATCATGAGTATTTTGAAAAGGGAATTGCAGCAAATTTAAGATTGGTAGGATTAAATGAATATTATATTCGCAGTATGGATTATAATTCTTATCCAATTTTACCAAAGACATTACTTGTCTATTTCACATATAGTAATAGCCTTGATTATATGGAGAGAGCATACCTTTATACGAATGTATTTTTGAATAAAGAAGAATATGAGTTTGTCTATGATACCTATGAGATAAAAATTCAGGAGTTTATGAAAGAACAGCTTATGCTTGGAAATGTGAATGAGCATCTTGTAATTTTATATAAAGAATTTTTGAAGGATAAGACGGAACATGATATCGTAAAATTGATGCCAAATATTGTTTTCCGAAAGAAATTAGTTTGCCATAACGAAAATATGCGCGGAGTTTATGTGAAACATGATCAGGAAGGAAAAAGCATTTACGTTCCTCTTATTGACGGAAAATGTTATATTGACTTATATACGAATACTTACACACTTGGTTTTACGGATAAGGGTGGAAATTGGTATATGAAGGGCATCAATTATGAAATTATTGAACTATTAAATCAAGAAGATTATATGGATATTTGCAGAAAACAATGCTTAGAGGAGGAGAGAGTTCTCGTTCACAGCGTGGAGAGTATGCTAAACTCTGAGGAAAAAACAGAAGAGTTTGTTCAAGTTGGTGCGCTTGTTTTATATAATCGCCATGTAAAACAGTGGGTAAAAGAAAGAGCAATTGAGTATATTTTGGATTATTATTATGAGAGAGGAGACTTTGAGAATTTAAAGAAATATCTCGGAAAAATTACTTATAAAAATGTTCGTCCGATTTATCGAAATACCCTAATGGATTATTATGTTTCTACGGGTGAGATTGAAAATGCCTATTTTGGAACAGAGCTTTATGGAAGCGGTAAAATGAATGATGAGCAGTTATATTATATATCTAAATTTGGAATTAATATACAGAAAAACCAAAGGGATGTTTTAACTGCTAATATGGCTTATCAGGCATTTTTGGGAGAAAAATATGATAATCAAACGATAGAATATTTGATGGAGCATTATGCAGGAAAACTTTTAGATTTGCTTCGCATTTGGAATATAGCAAAACAAGAAAATATTGAGCAATCTGAATTTGAAAAGAGAATTTTACTTCAAGCTCTATTTACAAGAAACGAGCAAAACGATCAGGTATTTGAAGTTTTCTTATCTTATTATGAGAAAGAGCCAGAAGGCAAAGTAATTTATAGTTATATTCCTTATGTGGCAAGTGGATATCTTATCGAAAGTAAAAAAGTCCCAGAAAGTTTCTTTGAAATTCTTGGACAAGAGTGCAAAAATCGTCGTGTCAGAGATTTAAAGAGTAAAGTTGCATATTTATATTATTATTCAGATAAAGAAAGTTTAAGTCAAGAAACGATAGAAACGATAAAAGTGCTTATGAGAGAAATGTTTGGAAATCATATGATGTTTCCTTTCTTCCTTCAATTTAAGGATATTGTAGATTTTCCAAAGGGAATTCTTGCAAAAACTTTTGTCACGTATCACGGTGAGAGCAACCAAAATGTGCAATTTTTCTATACCTTAAAAGATGAAATTGATACGTATCATCACCGAGTGCAGATGAGAGAGGTATTTGATGGCATTTATGTATATGAAATGTATATCTTCTCAAGTGAAGAATTTGATTATTATATTATGATAGATGGAAAAATTCGAAGAGGAAAAGAATATATTACAATCGAAAACTTCTACGAGAAAAATGAGGAGACGAAGAATACAAGATTTGCATTGCTTGATCAGATTTTAGAAGAAAAAGATGAAAATAAATCAGAACAAGAGATGGGACAGTATTTGGAGACTTTACAAATCCTAAATGATAATTTAGAAATGATGTTATGATGCCAGGGGCAAAAGGTCAAAAAATGGTTCATATTTATATGGTAAGGTATTTGACGTTAGAAACTGCTAAATATGAGGAAAAATAAAGAGAGGCAGAGTTTGAATGTTTTTAGGATTGCAAAAATAGAAAGAAAGGTTGCATGAGAAATGGCAGAAAAAAAAGATTTAATGTATATCATTGGAATTGATATAAAAGTCGATCAAGTGCAAATAAGTGTTTTTCAAGAAATCTATAAAGAGCCAATTGAAATTATTAAGCAGTATAAAAATGATTTGTATGAGCAGATAGCACAGGTTTTTTTAGAAAAAGAAATCCGAATGGAGCAGGTAAGAGAAGTTGTTTTTACGACAGATGAGACGACCAAAAAGGTGAGACAAAGTTATATAGAACTTGCCAAAAGGCTTGGAGTTCCAAAGGAAAAAATTTCTATTATTACACAGGAAACCGCATATTTACACTATATTTATCGACAAGAAGAAAAAATATGGGATCACAGAGTATTACTTTTTGATTACGGAAGAGACAAGATTATTTGCAGAAAAATGGAAATCACGCAAAGATCTGTTCCAATGCAGATTCAACTTACCGAGATGGATGTATCTGTTCCAGCTTTGTTTACAGGCACGCTAGATAGTAGGGATGAAGTCTTTTCAAAAGTAATTAGAAAAGTAATTGGCAAGGAAGCTATAACGAGTGTATTTTTAACTGGATCAGGATTTTACGGAAACTGGATGAAAAAATCTTTAAAAGTTTTGTGTTCAGGAAGAAGAGTTTTTTTGGGAGAAAATTTATACTCAAACGGAGCTTGTTTCTTTAGTGCCTATAAAGATAAGGTGAGAGAACCTGGGGAAGAACCAATTGTAAAAGCGAGAGATTTGGTTATCCACGATATTGGCTTAATGAGTGGCGATGGCGAGAATGAAAAATTTATTGCCATTACGGAATGTGGAAAAGAATGGTATAATACAAGAGGAAAAATCGAAGTCATATTAGACCATGGCAGTCGAATTGAATTCTTATTTAAAAATCGATTTGCAGATGAGATGCAAAAAGAAATTTTAGAAATTTCTTCTCTTCCGGCAAGACCGGATAAAACAACGAGACTTGAGATAGAGATTAAATTTCAGGGAGCAAATCAGGGACAGATTTTAGTGAGAGATTTAGGATTTGGTCTGATTTATCCAGCTACCAATAAAGTATTTATGAAACAATTTACATTATTATCATAGAGGTGAATCATGGGAAGAATATTATTATGTAGTTCTAAGATTGCAAGCCAACCCTATGAATTTGCAGATATCGGAATTTCCGTCAGTTCGTACGAAGAGCTTTGTTTCTTTTTAAGAACGTATTTAGTTATTTGGATGAATACGAAAAAAGATGAGAGATTAGCAGATTGGATTGAAAAAGAGCTAGAAATGAAATCTTTAGCGGATAAAATACGTCAGTATCATAATAAGAGAGAAATGATTTTGGAGATTATAAAAAATGGCGTTTATTTTAATGAGCAGGAGATTTTGGAAATAGAGCAAGAATATGACAATATTCTTGGAAAAAAGATGTGGGAAAAAAAGCTTGAGATGGGAAATATTTATCTCTACCATAAAAAATATGAGAGAGCATTAGAGTGTTATGATTATATTTTAATGCAAGAAGATAGAGAGCTTACAGAGGAGATTATCGGGAAGGTGTATCATAATTGTGGTATTGCCCACGCTTACTCTTTTGAATTTGACCAGGCGGAAGAAAGCTTTTATAATGCCTACGAGAAGATTTGGTCAGAAAAGTCATTAAACTCTTATCTTCTTATGTTATGTATGAATAATAAAGAAGAAGAGGCGATGAAAAAAATAAAGGCGATGGGACTTACGAGGGAGAGATATAATGCAATCTTAGATGAAATCCATATCTCATCCCGCACTTATAAGGGAACAGCAGATTATTTGAAACTTCAAAGAGGAATTTTTAATAAGGAAAATGGACAGAGTAGTTCTTATGCCCGAAAAAAGAAAGAAATTTTGAAAAAATGGAAAAAAGAGTTTCGCTCAGAATTAGTATAAGAAATACTTGCATTGTTTTTCAATTTATACTATTCTATAGAAATATAAGAGAGTTAAATACTGCTAGCTTAGGCAGTATTTAACTTTAAAATTATAATGGAGGAAGAAGAAATGGCAAAAGAATTAGACAAGACATATAACCCCTCTGAGATTGAGGAGAGGTTGTATCAAAAATGGATTGATAATAAATATTTCCATGCGGAAGTAGACAAAGATAAGAAACCTTTCACAATCGTGATGCCACCACCAAATATCACAGGACAGCTTCATATGGGACATGCCCTTGATAATACACTGCAAGATATTTTAATCCGCTTTAAGAGAATGCAAGGCTATAGTGCATTATGGCAGCCTGGAACAGACCATGCGAGTATTGCGACAGAAGTTAAGATTATCAATAAACTTCGTGAGGAGGGAATTGAAAAGGAAGATTTAGGAAGAGAGAAATTCCTTGAGAGAGCTTGGGAGTGGAAGAAAGAATACGGAGGACGTATCACAAGCCAGCTTCGTAAGCTTGGTTCTTCTTGTGACTGGGATAGAGAGCGTTTTACAATGGATGAGGGATGTTCAAAGGCAGTTGCAGATGTATTTGTTCGTCTATACGAAAAAGGATATATTTATAAAGGCTCCCGTATTATTAACTGGTGTCCAGTTTGCCAGACATCTATATCTGACGCAGAGGTAGAACATGTAGACCAGGCAGGACATTTTTGGCATATTAATTATCCTCTCGCTGAGGGAGATGGAGTAATTGAGATTGCTACGACAAGACCTGAGACATTACTCGGCGATACAGCAGTTGCGGTACATCCAGAAGATGAAAGATATAAAGATTTAATCGGAAAAGAACTTATCTTACCACTTGTTGAGAGAAGAATTCCGATTGTAGCGGATGAGTATGTAGATAAAGAGTTTGGAACTGGTGCTGTTAAGATTACACCGGCTCATGACCCTAATGACTTTGAGGTTGGAAAACGTCATAACTTAGAAGAAATTAATGTGATGAATGATGACGCTACAATCAATGAGCGAGGCGGAAAATACGCAGGAATGGATCGCTATGAGGCGAGAGCCGCTATTGTGAAAGATTTAGAGGAGCAAGGGTATCTAGTAAAAATTGAAGACCATGAGCATAATGTAGGAACACATGATAGATGTAAGACTGTTATTGAGCCTATGATTAAACAGCAGTGGTTTGTAAAGATGGAAGAACTTGCCAAACCTGCCATTGAGACATTAAAAAATGGCACGCTGCAGTTAGTTCCAGAGCGTTTTGATAAAATCTATCTACACTGGCTAGAGAATATTAAAGATTGGTGTATTTCTAGACAACTTTGGTGGGGACATAGAATTCCAGCGTACTACTGTGATGAATGTGGAGAGACGATAGTAGCAAAAGAAGCTCCTAGTGTTTGTCCAAAATGTGGCTGCACTCACCTAACTCAGGATGAGGATACACTTGATACATGGTTTAGTTCAGCTCTTTGGCCATTTTCTACTCTTGGCTGGCCAGAAAAGACAGAGGAATTAGAATATTTCTATCCAACAGATGTATTAGTAACTGGATATGATATTGTATTTTTCTGGGTAATCCGTATGGTATTTTCAGGACTTGAGTATACAGGAAAAACTCCATTCCACACTGTGCTTTTCCATGGATTAGTGAGAGACTCTCAGGGCAGAAAAATGAGTAAATCTCTTGGAAATGGTATTGATCCACTTGAAGTTATTGATAAATACGGTGCAGATGCTCTTCGTTTTACATTAGTAACAGGAAATGCTCCTGGAAATGATATGCGTTTTTACTGGGAGAGAGTTGAGGCGAGCAGAAATTTTGCAAATAAAGTATGGAATGCGTCTCGCTTTATGATGATGAATATCGAAAAAGCTGATTTAAGCGGTGTTACATTAGAGGATTTGACAGATGCAGATAAGTGGATTTTATCTAAGATGAATACGCTTATTAAAGATGTCACACAAAATATGGAAAATTATGACCTTGGTATTGCAGTTCAAAAATTATATGATTTTATATGGGAAGAGTTCTGTGATTGGTATATTGAGATGGTAAAACCAAGATTATATAATGATGAGGATGCGACAAAGGCGGCAGCTCTTTGGACATTAAAGACGGTGCTTACCGATGCATTAAAACTTCTTCACCCATATATGCCATTTATCACAGAGGAAATTTTCTGTAACTTATCTGATGAGGAATCTATTATGATTTCTTCTTGGCCAGAGTATAAGGAAGAATATAATTTTGCAAAAGAAGAGTTTGCAGTAGAGACAATCAAAGAAGCAGTTCGCACAATTAGAAATGTGAGAGCTCAGATGAATGTGCCACCAAGCAAGAAAGCAAAAGTATATGTAACTGCACAGGCAGAAAATATTCGTGATATTTTTGAAAACAGCAAAGTATTTTTTGCTACACTTGGATATGCAAGTGAAGTTATTGTTCAAGCAGATAAGGCAGGAATTGAAGATGACGCTGTCTCAGCAGTGACATCGACTGCTACAATGTATATGCCTCTTGAGGAATTAATTGACAAAGAAAAAGAAATCGAGAGATTGAAAAAAGAAGAGAAAAAATTAGTTGGAGAGCTAAAGCGTGTAAATGGAATGTTAAATAATGAGAAATTTATGAGTAAAGCCCCAGCAAAGAAGATAGAAGAAGAAAGAGCAAAATTAGAGAAATATCAAAAGATGATGGAGCAGGTAAAAGAGCGTCTTGCTCAGCTTGGAGTATAAAGATTGCTATTTAACATCATTGCAACGGATAAATAAAAGGAGGCAGCCGCCTCCTTTTATTTATCCAATGCAGTTTCTTGAGTTTAATATATATTTTTACTTAAAAGAGAATAATATACTTTGCCAAGAGGGATTTTTATAGCATATCTTGATATATTTATCCTCTCTCTGTCAAAAAGGGGAGAGGATTTCTTCTTGAAAAACAATGGAAAATACTGTAAAATAGGATTGCTGGAAGTTATAAATATAGGAAAGATTCAAAAATCCTGTTAAGCAGGGAAGATACGATATAGGAGAAAAAATATGACTTATCAAGAGGCACAACAGTATATTTTAGATATACCGAAATTTAGTAAAAAAACTGGATTGGATAATATAAAAGAATGTTTAAAAAGACTTAAAAACCCACAGAATCATTTTCATACCATTCATATTGCTGGTACGAATGGAAAGGGCTCTGTTTGTAATTATTTAGACTCTGTATTAAGAGAGGCGGGGTATCGCACTGGAATGTTTACTTCTCCACATCTTGTGACGATGAGAGAGAGAATGAGAGTGGATGGCGAGCCCATTAGCGAGGAGAAATTTTTAGAAATATTTTTTCGAGTAAAATCAGTCGTAGATGAGATGAGACAAGAGGGTCTTTTGCATCCTTCTTTTTTTGAGTGGATTTTTCTTATGGCAGTTTTATTCTTTGAAGAGGAGAAAATACAAGTTTGTATTTTGGAGACAGGACTTGGAGGACGTCTTGATGCCACAAATGCGGTGGAAAGTGATGCCTCCGTTATCACCTCTTTAAGCTATGACCATATGCAGTATTTAGGAGATACTTTGGATAAAATTGCAGCAGAAAAAGCAGGAATCATAAAAAGAAAAAAGCCATGTTTTTCTATTTGGCAAAAAGAAGAGGCGAGACAAGTTTTGGAAAAGGTGGCGAGAGAGAAAGAGAGTCCATTTCATTTAGTCGATAAAGATTCCATTAAGGGCTATAGAGAAGAAGGTGATGGGATTGTATTTTGGTTTGGAGAAAAAAAGGAAGAATACCATATTTTAACAAAAGCATACTATCAAATAGAAAATGCGGCATTAGCAATTACTGTTTTAGAGGGTTTATTTCCTAAAATTCCTCAAGAAGTCATAAAAAAGGGATTGAAAAAAACTTTGTGGGAAGGTAGAATGAATAGTGTGAGTCCAAGTATTATTATAGATGGGGCACATAATGAAGATGCTATTGAAAAGTTTTGCACTACGATACAAAAATTTTATTGTGTAGAGAAAAAAAGTCTTTTATTTGCGGTTGCCGAGGATAAAGATTATGTGAAAATTATCCAATACCTATGTGAGAATTGTCAGTTTGAGAAAATTATGGTGACGCAAATTTACGGTGCGAGGGCAACTTCAATAGAAACGATTTTTAATCTGTTTCGACAAAATACAAATACAGATATATGGGTAGAGAAAGATTTAGAGAAAGCATATGAAAAGATGAAAAATAGTCTAAAAAAAGATGAGCTGCTATTTTGTGTGGGCTCACTCTACTTAGTAGGGAGTATTAAGGCATTGGAAGAGAGGAAGGGTAGAGCAAATGATTGATTTTAAAAAGGAACTGGAAAAATTTAAGCCATGTATGAATACTGATGAGGTAGAAGAAGCAATCTATGGCAGCGATTTGAAAGACTTAACGGATATCATGAGAGAAGTGATAGAAGAGTTTAGGAAAAATGAAAAAATAAACGAAAATGAACTTGCAGTAAAGATTAAGACAGATATAAAAGAAGAACTAAAAGAAGAAGTGTCACATCATACCTTCCTTGTATCAGGAGAACAAGTAGAAAATGTGGAAGGAAAAGAAGAAACTCTTAGTGGGATAGAGACTGACAGTCAGCTAGAAAAAATAGAGCAAGATTCAAAAGAGGAAGTAACTCAACTTATACAAAGCGAGAATGGAAACGATAGTGAAGAAGATAAAGGTGGTATTAAATGAAATGTATGAAATGTAATAGCAATCTGACAGAGAGTGGATATTGCAATCAGTGTGGATTTAATATATCTCATTTAATTAAGTCAAAAAATACATCCGGTTGGTACTATAATCGTGCTTTAGAAAAGGCGAAAAATCGAGAATTAAGTAATGCGGCTGCTCTTTTAGAGATTGCTTTAAGTTTTGATAAGGAAAATATTGATGCGAGAAATCTTCTTGGATTGATTTATCATGAGATGGGACAGATTGCAAAAGCGATGCATCAGTGGGTCATTAGTATCAATATTGATATAGAAGATAATATTGCTATAAAATATTTGCAACAATATCAAGAAGATGAGCATGCTATGCAAAAGATAGATAGGGGCGTAAATTTATACAATCAGACTCTTTATAGTGCGCGTCTTGGAAAAGAGGGAATGGCACTTCTAAAAATTGAGGAATGTTGTTTCGTAATTCCAAACTTTGTAGATGCACATTTACTTAGAGCTCTTCTTTATATGAATAAAAAAGATTGGGAGCAGGCGAAAAAAGCTATCAAAGATGTCTTAAAAATTGACCGATATAATCCAACGGCAGTTCGTTATTTAAAGGAAATCCCAGAGTATAATATAGATAAGGGATATAAAGATGCCTTGAACGCTCTCTTGCCAGAAGTAAAAAAAGAGGAAAAGAAAGAGATAGTAAAGGCAACTGAGCATGAAAAAGGAAAAGAAATAAAAAAAGAAACCAAAAAAGAAGCTGTCAAGGAAGAGAAAAAGGAAAAAACAGCAAGAGGCTATGTCAAAATAATCGGAGGTCTTGTGGCAGGCATTATGATGGGTGTTATCATTATGTGGGCTATGCTTGTTCCTATGAATCAATCTTTTGAAGAGCAGTTTAACTATGTAAAAAATCAAATAAATCAAAATACTGCACAGGCAAATCCTTCTAAGTCTACAGAGAGTGAGAAGGAAAATGGCACGACACAAGATACACAAGACACAAAAGATACGCAAGTAACTGCGGAGATAGTAGATTATACAGGTAAAGATGACAAAAAAGGTATTATGGATTATATGATAATAGCTATGGGTCACTATAAAGATGGAAATGCTGTCAAGGCGGCGAAGGCTTTAATAAAAGTAGATGAGGATATGTTAAAATCTGATTCTTCTAAGGAAAAATACGATGAGATTAAAAAATCTACTTTCGGAGAGGCGTCTACACAGCTTTATAACTCAGGTATGGAATTATACAATGAGAGAAATTATGATGAGGCGGCAAAGGATTTTAAATTAGCATATAAAATCGACGATAGTAATGTCGAGGCATATTATTTCCTTGGACTTTGCTATCAAAATACAGATCAGGTAGAAAAAGCAAAAGAAGTATACGAAGAGATTAATAATAAATTTAAAGGTTCCGACAGAGAACACGATGCAAAAGATCGTTTAAGACAGATGGGATATTAATATTCTAGATTTCTACGCTGACTAGTGAATTATTAAGAGGTGATTTTAGTAATTCACTAGTTAGTCGAGTAGAAGAGCGATTTGTATCGTGTTCTTTTCTTTATGTTTGCTTTTTGGAGTAAACGAATCTGTTCAGTGTGAAAGGGGATAATATGGGAGAAAATTTCCAGATGTATAAAAAATTTTTATTAATTGAGCTTCCAAGAGAGCTTGACCAATACCAAGCAGATAAGATAAGAAGAGAATGTGAAATTTTATTTTTAGATCAGTGGGTAAAAAATATTGTACTTGATTTTAGACAGACAGAAATGATGGACAGCTCGGGTGTTGGAATGATTATAGGAAGATATAAGCAAGTTTCAGCATTAGGTGGAAAAATCTATGCCATTCATATGAATAAAGTCATACGAAAGGTAGTACAAATTTCGGGGCTTTATAAGATTATGGAAGAATTAGAAAATTTAGATATAGCAAAACAATGCATTAACTAGGAGGAATAGAAGATGACGACGAATCAAGTGACAGTAGAATTTGTCAGCAACCCAGAAAATGAAAAATTAGCGAGAGTGATGATATCTGCGTTTAGCACAATACTTGACCCAACTTTAGAGGAAATGGCAGATATGAAAACAGCTGTGTCAGAAGCGGTGACAAATGCCATTATTCATGGTTATGAGAAAAAACGGGGAGTAATTCGCATGGAATTGCAGAGAAAAAATAGGACAATTACTGTAATAATATCGGATAAGGGAAGTGGAATTGAAAATATAGAAAAGGCAATGGAGCCTTTGTTTACAACAAAGCCAGACCAAGAGAGAACTGGAATGGGATTTTCCTTTATGGAGGCATTTATGGATGAACTTGATGTCGTGTCAAAACTAGGAGAGGGAACTACAGTGACAATGAAAAGAACCATCCCAAAGAGGGAGCCATATAGAAAGTAGAGGGTTAGCTTGGATCAGACATTAGAGTTGCTAAAGCTTGCAAAAGAAGGACAAAAAGCGGCAAAAGAAACACTAGTGTTAGAAAACAGGGGACTTGTATGGAGCGTAGTAAAAAGATTCCAAAATCGTGGGCTAGAGAGTGAAGATTTATTTCAAATTGGCTGTATCGGTCTTTTAAAATGTATCGATAAATTTGATTTATCTTATGGAGTTAAATTCTCTACTTACGCTGTTCCAATGATATCTGGAGAAATCAAGAGATTTTTAAGAGATGATGGAATGGTTAAGGTGAGCAGAACGCTAAAGGAACTTGCCTACCGCGCATATCAATGTCAAGAAAAGCTACAAGAAAAATGGGGAAGAGAACCTAGTATTACAGAAATTGCAAAGGAGATAGGAGTAGAATGTGAGGAGTTAGCTCTTGCATTAGATGCAAATAGTGAGGTGGAATCGCTATATCAGCCAATCTATCAAAAAGAGGGACAAGAGATTTTATTGATGGATAAATTGGAAGAAGAGGATAATGAAGAAAATTTAGTAAATCGTTTATTTTTAGAGAAGGTATTGTCTGAATTAGAAAAGGAGGATAGAGAGTTAATTTATAAAAGATATTTTGAAGATAAAACACAGTCTGCCATTGCAAAAGAGCTTGGAGTATCACAGGTACAAATTTCTAGGAGAGAGAAGAAAATTTTGAATCAAATAAGAGAGAAAATATAGGAAGTAAGAGACTATGAAAAAGCGCCAGTTTTGGTAAATACCAGTTCTGGCGCTTTTTCATTAAGGATTTTTTATAGCATCTTTAAGTTTAATCACGTTGGAATAAATCTCTTGTATAAACTTTGTCCATTACATCTGACAATTTATCGGACATACGGTTTGCGATAATAACATTACATACATCTTTGAAGCGATTAAAATCTTTTTCCACTTTGCTTCCAAAAAATGTTTCATCTTTTAATGTAGGCTCATAAATAATAACTTCTGCTCCCTTTGCTTTTAAGCGTTTCATAACTCCTTGAATAGAAGATTGTCGGAAATTGTCGGAATTTGCTTTCATTGTGAGACGATATACTCCAATGACAACAGAATTTCCAGGCGTGCCATCTCTTCCGGCAGTACCTTCAAAATATCCCGCTTTTTCTAAAATACGCTCTGCAACGAAATCTTTTCTTGTAGAGTTTGATTTTACAATCGCTTCGATAAGATTTTCAGGGATATCTTCATAGTTAGCGAGAAGTTGTTTTGTATCTTTTGGAAGACAGTATCCGCCATAACCGAAGGATGGATTATTATAATGTGTACCAATTCTAGGATCTAGACAAATACCATCAATAATTTGTTTTGTATTAAGTCCACGAGCCTCAGCGTA
Organism: Lachnospiraceae bacterium; assembly: GCA_051880475.1. Taxonomy (GTDB): domain Bacteria; phylum Bacillota; class Clostridia; order Lachnospirales; family Lachnospiraceae; genus JAUUSJ01. The sequence goes on from JBJEOA010000055.1 coordinate 72,796, forward strand.
GCTGTCTAATTCGTTAAAATAGCTGACACGAAGAGCGAGATAAGTATTGGCAAATAATTTAACAGCCTCCGCCTCAGTAGGATTTGTATATAAAATAGGGATATCTTTTTTAATTGCCCCTTGTGCTAAAAGATTTGCAAATGTATGTGCGGCAGCCACAAGACGTTCATCTTCTAGTGGAGCGCCGACAATAATTCTAGAAGGATAGAGATTATCGTATAATGCACGTCCTTCTCTTAAAAATTCTGGTGAGAAAATGATATTATTTGATTGAAACTTTTTTCGAACAGAGAGAGTATATCCAACTGGTATTGTGGATTTAATTACGATGATTGCATTTGGATTATACTCTAGTACTAATTTGATAACAGCTTCTACATTAGTTGTATCAAAATAATTCATTTTTGGGTCGTAATTTGTCGGAGTGCTCACAATGACAAAATCTGCATCTGTATATGCCATTTTAGCATCCATCGTTGCTGTTAGATGTAAGTCTTTTTCTGCTAAGTATTGTTCAATTTCAGCATCTATAATTGGTGATTTTTTAGAATTAATCATATTCACTTTTTCTGGAATAATGTCTACAGCGTACACTTCATTATGTTGAGCTAAGAGAATCGCATTCGATAATCCTACATATCCAGTTCCAGCAACTGCAATTTTATAAGAATTCATAATATATTATTTCCTTTCTATATTTTAAATTAAATGGGAACGGATTCCCACAGAAACCTCAAGACTTGATTTTTTAGGTCTTTTATTTATTGTAAAGAAGAAAGAAAGAAATGTCAAGAATTGAGGAAGGATAGTTTGTAAAAGGCAGAAAAATTATTTGCAATTAAGATTTAGCTTTTTAATCAATTGTAAATTATGCTAGAGTAATGTATACTATTAATTGACATGATATGTCTGATTTATATGTAAAATTTTGACCCCAACATCATTATATACTATTTATTGGAGGAAAAATATGGAGTACAATAAAAATAATGTAGGTATTATTGGATATTGGTTTGCGACTAATTATGGAGGTGTTGCGAGCTATTATTCCCTTTATACTAAGATAGAAAAATTAGGTTATTCTCCTTTTTTTATAGAAGATACGAACTTACATCAAGATAAAAGAAAAAAAGAAGCTTTTTCAAGGAAATTTTTTAAAGAGATAGGAGCATCTATTTGTGAGCCATATAAAAAGGAAGAATTAGAAAAGCTGAATGCATATGCGGATACATTTTTGCTTGGCTCAGATCAAGTTTTTACTGTGACTGGAATAAGCAAACATGGAAAGGTATTTATGATGGAATTTGCAAATCCAGATAAGAAGCGAATTGTTGTCTCAGGCTCATGTGGCGGAGAAAATATAAGAAAGGAAGGAAATGAAGATTTAGTTAGCTATGTGAGAGAAGAGCTGCAAAAATTTTCAGGAGTTTCTGTTCGGGAAAGTTCAGGAGTTGATTTAGTTAGAGATAAATTTAGAGTAGATGCAACTTATTTGATTGATCCTATATTTTTTACTAGTCGAGATGAATTTAAAAGAATTGGAGAAACGGCAAAATTAGAGAAAAAGGAAGAATATATGTTGGCATATATTTTAGATCCGACAGATGATAAGAGAGAGGGAATACAGAAAGTATCTGAAATATTAGGATTGAAAAAGAAGATTGCCTTAGATGGAAGACAGTTTACACATGAAGAAAATTCAAAAAAGCTTGATTTAATAGAGGATACATTGCCAGAATTAGATTTTAAGCAGTGGCTTCATTATTATTCAAATGCTTCGTTTATTTTGACAGATAGTTTTCATGGAATGGCTATGGCACTTATACTTAATATTCCATTTATTGTATACATCAATCAAAAGAGAGGATATCAACGTTTTGAGTCTTTGAGACGGACATTTGGTGTGATAGATAGCCGATTAATAAAAAATACAAGTCAGATTACAAAGAAATTAGTTCGACAAAAAATCAATTTTAAAAAAATTAATGCTGTGATAGAGCAAGAGACGAAAAAATCTGAAGAATGGATAAAAAAATATTTATCTACTCCAAAAGCAGAACTAGATTCTATTGCTCTGCCAGGAAAGACAGTGAATGAATTACTTTCCAAAAAAATGTGTACGGGATGTGGCGCATGTTTGAATGCTTGTCCATGTGATGCTATAAGATTATGTCAGGATGAATGGGGATATTATAGAGCTAAAGTAGAACAAGAAAAGTGCATAGACTGTGGAAAATGTGCTAAAATTTGTCCGGCGATAAAATCCCCCGTTAAGTTAAATAAAGAGCAGCCAGAGTGTTATGAATTTATTGCAAAAGATTCTAAAACATTAATGGCAAGTTCTAGTGGCGGAGCTTTCTCTGTCTTTGCGAGAGAAATATTTAAGAGACAGGGAGCTGTCGTAGGGGCAGCGTGGAGAGATGATTTCTCCGTAGAACATATTATGATAGAGGATGAAAAGGAACTTCCTAAGTTACAAAAATCAAAGTATTTACAAAGTTATACTGGAATGATTCATTCTCAGGTAAAAGAGCATTTGAATCAGGGACAGGTCGTTTTATTTACAGGATGTCCATGTCAGGTGGCGGGATTGAAGTCTTACTTAGGGAAGGAATATGATAATTTAATTGCTATTGATTTGCTCTGTGGAAATGCTCCGTCCTCTCAGTTTTTCCAAAGATATTTAAAGGAGTCTTTCCCAGAGGGAATAAATAAATATGAATTTCGTAATAAATCATTTGGTTATAATGCTAGAACGGTAAAGATAGAGTTAAAAAATGGAAAAACTATCATTCATAAAGAGGGCAAACCACCTAAAGAGGCCGGGAAAACTATCATAAAAGAGAAAAATAAAGAAACACCAATCAATGCCAGAAATGATGCGTATCAACAAGTTTATCATAGCCATACGATGTGTGCAACCCACTGTGAAAAATGTAAATATCAACAAATTCCAAGATATGGAGATTTAACAATAGGAGATTTTTGGGGATTAAGTTCAAAAGATAAAGAAATCAGTGTAAAGAAGGGTGCCTCTGTAATTCTTTCTAATAACGAAAAGGGAAGTAGTTTTCTGAAATCTTTATCTCAAGATGAAATTCAAGTTTTAAAAGAAGTTCCTCTAGAGTGGATAGGTGGAAATGGATATGCACTAGAAGGAAAAAAGAATTATTGTTCTGATAAGAGAGATGAGTTTTATGAAGCTGTAAAGAAAATGACCTTTTTAGAGGCGGTAAGCTATATAGTAGAAAGAGATGAGAAAGAAGAACCGTCAAATCAGACGATAAAAAGAATTCAAAATAAAAAGAACATATATAAAAAAGTAAAAAAATTAATAAAAAGATGGATGAAAAAATAAATTGTATTTTATTTTGTTTATGTAAAAAATTTGATTAAAGAAAAACACTATGTTATGATAGGGAAAAACAAAAAAGAGTAGGAGGAATTCTAGTGAAAAGATATGATTATCTAATTGTAGGAGCGGGATTATTTGGTTCAGTGTTCGCATATGAGATGATGAAAAATGGAAAGACATGTTGTATTATTGATAAAAGAGACCATATTGGAGGAAATATTTACTGTGAGGATATAGATGGAATTCATGTGCATAAGTATGGAGCACATATCTTTCATACCTCAGACAAAGAAATTTGGGATTATATTAATCAATTTGCTGAGTTTAATCACTATATTAATTCTCCAGTGGCTGTATATAAGGACGAGATATATAATTTACCATTTAATATGAATACGTTTAGTAAGATGTTTCATATTAAAACTCCTCAGGAGGCAAAAGAAAAGATTCAAAATGAGATTAAAGAACTTGGAATTAAAGAGCCTAAAAATTTAGAGGAACAGGCATTATCCTTAGTAGGTACTACTGTTTATGAAAAATTAATCAAAGGATATACGGAAAAACAGTGGGGAAGAGATTGCAAAGATTTACCATCTTTTATTATTAAAAGATTGCCACTTCGCTTTACCTATGACAATAACTATTTTAATGACCGCTATCAGGGAATACCAATTGGCGGATATACAGCGATTATTGAGAAGCTAATCGAAGGTGCACAAGTGATGCTTAATACAGATTATTTTGAATTTATAAAAGAAAATCAAGATATAGCAGATAAAATTGTATATACAGGTCCAATTGATCAGTATTATGACTATAAATATGGTGTTTTAGAATATCGCTCAGTCCGTTTTGAACATGAAAAATTAGATATAGATAACTATCAGGGAAATGCAGTTGTAAACTACACAGAAAGAGCAATCCCATATACACGAATTATTGAGCATAAACATTTTGAATTTGGGAAACAGCCAGTGACTGTGATTTCAAGAGAATATCCAAGTGAGTGGAAATTAGGAGAAGAACCATACTATCCAGTAAATAATACGAGAAATGAGGAGTGTGCTAAAAAGTACAGAGAGTTAGCGAGTCAAGAAGAAAATATTATATTTGGTGGCAGACTTGGCGAATATCAGTATTATGATATGGATAAAGTGATAAAAGCGGCGTTAGAAGCGGTGGCAAAGGAAATTGGATAATCTTTACAATGAGACAAATATAAAGAAGGGAAAGAAAAGAAAATGGCGAAAGTATCAATTATTGTGCCAACCTATAATGTAGAGATTTATTTAAGAGAGTGTATGGACAGTATTGTGCGTCAGACATTAAAAGATATAGAAATAATTTGTATTAACGATGGCTCAACAGACCATTCATTGAGCATATTAAAAGAGTATGCCAAAAATGACAAACGAATTATCATTATTGATAAGGAAAATGGTGGATATGGAATAGGGATGAATATTGGTTTGGACAAAGCAACTGGAGAATATATTGGTATTGTAGAGCCAGACGATTTCGTACCGTTATATATGTATGAGGATTTGTACAATATTGCAAAAAAAAATGATTTGGATTTTGTGAAAGCTGATTTTTATAGGTTTACAACAAATGAGGTTACAGGAGATAGAAATTATATATATCACCATTTGGACAATAAAGGAGAGTATTATAATCAAGTCATTAATCCAAGTGAAACACCTTATGTCACAAAATTTATACTAAATACTTGGAGTGGAATCTATAAAAGAAGTTTTATAGAGCAATATCATATTCGCCATAATGAAACTCCGGGTGCATCTTTCCAAGATAATGGATTTTTTTGGCAAACATTTATTTATGCTAAGAGATGTATGTTTATTGACAAACCATATTATATGAATCGCAGAGATAATCCAGGTTCTTCTGTTAAATCTAAAGAAAAAGTATACTGTATGAATGTCGAATATGAGTTTATTAGAAATATTTTTATGAGAGAAGAAAATTTAGAGCTATGGAATAGATTCAAATTTTATTATAATCTAAAAAAATATAGAAATTATATGTCGACAATTGAGAGAATAAGCGATGAATATAAGAGGGAGTATGTCATAGCGATAAGTGAGGAATTTAAAAAAGCTAGAGAAAATAAAGAGTTAGATTTTAATCTTTTAAGTGCCACAGATAGACAAAAACTAGTTTTTTTAATGGAAGATCCAGATGGATTTTATTATAAATATGCGATACCTGCAAATGAAAAGGTAAAAGAGTTACAAGAGAAACTAGATACGATAGTGAACTCAAGAAGTTATAAAGCATGGAAAAAAATGCTAGATATTTTAGAAAAAGGAAAGAAGAAGTTACACAAAAAATAGAACGTATTTTAAAAGGAGGGAGTAAAATGAGACCAATTGTTTCCGTTATAGTAACAGTATATAACGGTGAAAAATACTTAAAAAAATGTGTAGATAGTATATTAAATCAAACATTATCGGATATAGAGATTATTTGTATAGATAATAACTCTAATGATACATCATTGGAAATATTACAAGAGTATGCAAGCAAAGATAGGCGTATTAGAGTAATTTCACAAAAAAATATGAAAACGCAAAGCTCTAGAAGTGTTGGGCTTAACCAGGCGAGTGGAAAGTATATACTATTTTTAGAAGATAATGATTTTTTAGATAGAACAATGCTTGAAGAGCTAACTCAAAAGATAGAAGAAGATGGGGCTGATTTTATCGCTCTTCGCTCAAATCAATTTGTAGATAATATAAAGAAATTTAAAAGAATAGTAAAAACATTAGATGTGGAGGCTCTACCTCCTTATACTCCATTTAATTTTAGACAAATAACAGCAAATATCTTTTGGACATTTCAGGAAATAACGAGTGATAAATTATATAATAGAAATTTCCTTGAGAAAAATCAAGAATATATTAAAAAAGTAATAAAAAACGATACCGTATTTGTTTTTAGTACATTAATTTTAGCAAAGAAAATAACATATTTAGATAAAGTGCTGGTGCATCAAAATATAGACGACGAGGAATCGGCGTTTGAGAGAAGAGATACTCAAACAAAGCAGTTTTATGAGACAGTTTTACTTATGAAAGATATGTTGATTGAAACAGGATTTATGGAGGAGCTAGAACAAGATTTTGTAAATTATGCGCTTTCCTTTAGTCTTAGAAATCTCAAAAGGATGAGGGGAGCAGAACAAGAGAAAACTTACAAAATTCTAAAGGAAGAAGGATTTGAAAAATTAGGCATTTTAAATAGAGAAGAAGATTATTTTTATGACTCAAGACATTATGCAGAACTTTTGGATATTTTAAAATATTCTTTTGAGGAATATACAATAAAAATCTCTGTAGTTATCCCAGTTCACAATGCGGAAAAGTATATTAGAGAGACTCTACTTAGTGTTTTGGAAAATCAAGATATCAATTTAGAAGTAATCTGTGTAGATGATTGTTCTGATGATAATACTTTTTCTATTTTGAAGGAGTTTGAAAAGAAATATTCTAATGTAAAAGTACTCAAAAATGAGAAAGTTTTATATGCCGGTGAGTCAAGAAATCGTGGTTTAAAGGTGGCGAAGGGGCAGTATATGCATTTTTTAGATGCAGATGATTTAGTTATAAAAGATGCATATAAGCCAGTGTATCAGATTGCAAAAGAAAATAATCTTGATTTTATAAAAACAAAGGTGAAGGCATTTGACGATCAGACTGGGGAGGAAGTAAAAAATGGTTTATATTCTCTTAGCGGATTTGATCCAATGCTAGATGAAAGACTGATTAATTTTCATCAATTTCCTGGGAAGTTTTTTTCTATGTCGGTTGTTCCTTGGAATGGGTTGTATAAGAGAGAGTTTTTGATGGAGAATGAAATAAGATTTAATCATTTATTTTGTGTAAATGATAGATCATTTTTTATCACAGTCTGTGTGTTAGCCAAGAGGATGATGGTAACTAGAAAATTATTAGTAGACCATAGAGTAAATATTGCTACTTCCCTAGTAGGAAGACGTGCACAACATTTCGACTGTCAGTTTGAGTCTTATAAATTGATGGAAAAGATATGTGAAGAAAATCATGTAAACGAAAAGGTTAAATTTGAAATATTAGAGCATGAAATGTATGATTTAATATCTTGGTATAAAAAGTTTAAAGAACAAGGTATTTTACAAGAAGGAGTACGTGATGAATTAATAAAATTTTTGACGGATTCTAGAATGGAATATTTTGAAAGTTACGGAAAGAAAAGTAGATGGTTACAGTACAAAAGTATAATATAGAGTATGGAGGATAGAGATGGCGAAAGTATCAATTATAGTCCCTACGTATAATGTAGAGATGTATTTAGACGAGTGTATGGAAAGTATTACAAGACAAACATTGAAAGATATTGAAATCATATGTATTAACGATGGTTCAACGGATAATTCTTTGGAGATTCTAAAGAAATATGCAAAAAAAGATGAGCGTATTATCTTGGTTGATAAAAAAAATGGTGGTTATGGAATTGCAATGAATATCGGTCTTGAAAAAGCGACAGGAGAGTATATCGGTATTGTAGAGCCAGATGATTTTGTGCCTCTTAATATGTATGAGGATTTATATGAGATAGCTAAGAAAAATGATTTGGATTTTGTGAAAGCTGATTTTTATAGATTTAAGAGAGATAGTAAGACGGGGAATATGGAGTTAAAATACTTTCATTTATCCCAAAAGAGTGAGAATTATAATATAGTATTTAATCCTAGTGAGAGACCAGAGACATTGCGCTATGTCATGAATACTTGGAGTGGAATCTATAAGAGAGAATTTCTTAATAAAAATAATATTCGACATCATGAGACACCAGGAGCATCGTTTCAAGATAACGGATTTTATTTCCAGACATTTGTATATGGTAAAAGAGCTATGATAGTAGATAAGCCATATTATATGAATCGAAGAGATAATCCAAATTCATCGGTCAATAATAAAGATAAAGTATACTGTATTAATATTGAGTATGATTATATAAGAGAGATACTTAGACAAGATATTGACATATGGAATCGCTTTAAGTATATGTATTGGGTGAAAAAATATACGAATTATAGAGCTGCGATAGATAGAATTGGAGATCAGTATAAAAGAGAATATATTATTCAAATGTCTAAGGAATTTAGGCGTGCGAGAGATTTAAAAGAACTCAAAAAAGAAGTCTTTAAAGAGCAGGAATGGAATAATATTCAATTTATCCTCTCTGACCCAGATGGATTTTATTATACTATAATTGATGATAAGAGTAATGTAGATTTTCCAAAGCGTAATAGAGTAACGAAGCTAGAGAAAGAATTAAAGGAGATTAAGACTTCAAAATCATTTGCGATTGGGCGTACGATGACGGCTGTGCCAAGAAAAGTGAGAAAAATAATAAAAGGAAAATAAAAAATACTTATTTTCAATGGTAATGGGGGAATAATATGGAGATAAATAATGCAGGAGAGAAAAATAGTAACGAAGAAATAAAAATATCAGTTATAATTCCTGTATATAATACAGAAAAATACATTGAGGAATGTTTAGACTCAGTTATAGCTCAAACATTAAAAGAGATTGAAATTATTTGTGTGGATGATGGGTCAAGTGATAGTTCCCTTCAAATTTTGGAGAAATATGCACAGGTTGATCAAAGAATACAAGTATTGTCTAAAGAAAACGGTGGACAGTCTGCTGCGAGAAATTATGGAATGGAAAAAGCAATAGGTAAATATATTATATTTTTGGACAGCGATGATTGGTACACAGACGTTAAAGCATTGCAGACACTATATGAGTATGCACAACAAGAAGACCTTGATGAACTATTTTTTGGGACAAAAGTATTTTTTGAGAATGAGGATGTAAGAAAAAATAATTTATTTTTCGAAAAATACTATGAGCGAAAAGCTATGTACAATGGATTAATAGAGAGAGGTCAAGATTTATTTGTTGATTTTCAAAAAAATAGAAATTTTAAGCCTGGTGTTGTATTGCAAATCTTTAAACGCGAATTTTTGGAGAGGAATCACTTACGTTTTCGAGAACATCTTTTACATGAAGATGAAATCTTTTCAATGGAGTGTATTACATTGGCAGATAAAGCTGGATATATAGATTTACCATATTATGGAAGAAGAGTGAGAGAAAACTCTACCATGACAAATAAAACGAAAGATAAAAATATTTATGCCCATTATAAATTGGTGAAGATATTAGTAGAGTTTATTGAAAATTGTGAGATTTACAATGAACAATACTACGAACAATTTTATAGACGTATGCTTATTTTGCTGGATAATGCGGCGAAAATGTACCTAAAGGAGATTGAGGAGCGAGGAGAAAACGCAGTCTTAGAGAAAATCAAGAAAGAAGAACGCTATGATTTTCGAATGATAATGGAAATGGCATGTGACTCTTATACGAAGAGATGTAGGATAGAAGAATATAAAGAAGAAACAAAAGAAAATAAAAAACAGATAAAAAAACATCAGCAAAAAATAAAAGAAAAAGAAGCTCAAATAAAAGAGAGAGATTCTCAGATAAAAGAAAGAGATTCTCAAATGAAAACTCTTTTTGCAGATATAAAAAAGTTTAAAGAAAAAGGAAAAGATTTAGAGAAAAAATTTCAAATGCTCACAGAGGAGAAAAATGAAATTATAAAAAAAGATGAAGCGAGTATGAAACAACTGCAAAAAAGAATCGATGAAAAGGATAAGAAGATAAAGGAACTTGAGTTAGAACAAGAAAGAATAAAGGCATCTTATAGTTATAAAGTTGGAAATGGTATTATGTATTTGCCAAGAAAAGCAAAAAAAATAGTAAAAAAATTTTCAAATTAAAACAGAGAGGGAATAAGTATGAGTAATAAAGTATCGGTAATTATTCCAGTATATAATGTTGAAAAATATTTACGACAATGTATCGACAGTATTTTAAACCAGACATTATCAGAGTTGGAATTAATTTGCGTGGATGACGGTTCGACAGACTCCTCACTAGAAATTTTGAGGGAATATGAGAAAAAGGATTCTAGAGTAAAAGTTTTACAACAAGAAAATTTGGGAGCTGGAGCTGCGAGAAATAAAGGATTAAAAATTGCGACAGGAAAATATTTATCTTTTTTGGATTCGGATGACTTCTTTTTGCCTGAGATGTTAGAGGAAGCGTATAATAAATGCGAGTCATTAAATGCACAAATCTGTGTCTATCAGGTAAAGCGTTATAATGATGAGACAAAAAAAACGTGGTTTGACAAGGGGTCTTTTCGATATGAGTATATTCCTAAGAAAGAAGTTTTTTCATATAAAGATATGCCTGATTATATATTAGATACTTTTCAAAATTGGGCTTGGAATAAACTGATAAGTCATGAGCTAGTAAAAGAAAATAATCTTCAATTTCAAGAAATACTTAGAACAAATGATTTCCTTTTTGTTGCTTTATGTATGACTTTAGCACAGAGAATTGTTGTGTTGGAAAAGCCACTTGTGTATTACCGCGTTGGCATGAAAAATAATTTGCAGTCGACAAATTATAAATATCCATTAGAATTTTTAAAAGCATTTAGAGCTGTAAAAAAAGAACTGCGAGAAAGAGGAATTTTTGACGAGATAGAAAGAAGTTATGTCAATAAAATATTGTCAGGCTGTATATATAATCTTAAGTCGATAAAAGATAAGGACGCAAAAAGAACTTTATATTATGAATTGAAAGAGAATGCTTTTAATGATTTTGGAATTATGGATAAGCCAGAAGAATATTTTCACTCTTATAATAAAGAAAACTATGAGCTTTATAAGATGATATGTTCTTTAGAATTTGAAGAGTTTATGAAAGAAACCTCATCAAAGAAGCAGGGACAAAAATTATCTCAAGCCTCTAAAAAGAAAGAAAAAGAGACAGCCAAAAATTCTAAAAATTCAAAAAAAGGCAAGTTAAATATACTTGGAAAAGTAAAAAGAGTGATTTCGAAATGCTTTAAGGGAAGAAAAAAACATGAGTAAAATAAAGGTGTCAATTATCATTCCGATATATAATGCAGAAAATTATTTGAGAAAAACATTAAATGATATTATAAGCCAATCATTAAAAGAAATAGAAATTATTTGTGTAGATGATGGCTCTACAGATAATTCGAGGAAAATTATAAAAGAATATCAAAAAAAAGATTCTAGAATACAATTAATATGTCAAAAAAATCAATATGCAGGTGTAGCTAGAAATAATGGATTTTTGCATGCAAGAGGAGAATATATCTTGTTTTGGGATGCAGATGATAGATTTAAAAAACAGGCGGCACAGAAAATGTATTTTCAGGCAAAAAAAGTGGATGCAGATATTTGTGTATGCAATGCCCAGCAGTTTGATAGTGAAAATCGTATTTTTTCTACAGATGTTTATTTAAGAAAAAATATGTTGCCAAACGCAAATGTTTTTAATAAATATGATATACCAGAATATATTTTCAATTGGACAACAAATGTTCCGTGGAATAAAATGTATAAAAAGACATTCATCCAACAGTACGGTTTGAAGTTTCAAAATTTACGTCAAGCAAATGACACATATTTTACAATAATGGCGTTTTTTTTGGCAGAGAAAATTACTTATGTCGATGAGGTACTCATTTCATATCGGATTAATAATAAGGAGAGTTTAACTGGGAGAGCTTCTGAGGCAAATTTATGTGCGTATCAATCCTATATGGACACATTTGAAGAATTACGAAATTATGAGGAATATGAGTTAGTAAAAAAGAGTTTCCTTAATCGAACCGTTAACGGTTTTTTACATGCGCTTGATATCCAGCGATGTTTTCAATCATACGAGCAGATGTTTCAAAAAATAAAATCAGAAGGAATAAAGATATTGCAAATAAATGAGATGCCAGAAGAAGATTTTCATTATGCTGTGCAGTGCCAAGATATAAAAAATATGATGGAAAACTCAGCACAAGACTTTTTGCTTTTAAAGGCAAATTCAAGAAAATTAGAAATGGAGCAAATAGTAAGAAAATTTCATAGTTTAAAGATTTATAAACTAAGACATACGTTATTAGGGCTCCTTTCTAAAATAAAGAGGAAGTCTCATAAGAAAAATTGATATCGAAATTCGCTTATTCATTAAAAAAATAAAAAAAGAGAAATTTAAGATAAATATAATCTAAATTTCTCTTCTTTTTTCATAAATAATTGCTATTATTTTAATAACTACTTTCGTACCTTAGATTCATACACTATATGTTCATATAGCTTAATCTGTCAAATGCTGATTCAAAAATAACAAAACCTGTTTTTCCTTGTCACCTGACAGGAAGTTTTATAGTATCTTAGCAGCCACATCCACAGCTACTTCCACTACCACCGTTGCAGCAGCATAAAAGAAGGATTAAAGGTAAGATACAGTCGCAAGAGTTACCGCCAAAATCGAAGCAGTCGCCAAATCCATTACCGTTTCCACAGAAGCAGAACAAAAGGATGAAAAATAACCAAGAGCTTCCTCCACCGTTAGAACAAGAATTAGAGCAGTTTGTTGCAGCTAAATCACTCATATTGATAGCCTCCATAAATTTTATTTACAGTTTATAGTATGTGAGGAGAAAAAAAGTGTGTCATAAAATCAGAATCTTTTTATCAAAACAAATTCAAGTGAAAATCCGATTTTCTTATTTTGATAAAAAAGGACAGTTTTATGCGAAAGTACGAAAGAAAACATAATATTATATTTAAAAAATTAGAGGAAGTGAAAAATAAAGTTATTATGAGAAGGATAAAGATTTATGGTACGTTTGGACCAAATTGCAATAAAAAAGAGATATTAGAACAGATGATAGATGCAGGAATGACGGGGATTCGCCTTAATTTGTCACATACAAATTTAGTAGATTCGAAAGAGTGGATTGAAAATTTAAAAATGGCAAGTGAAAAAACAGGGAAAAAAATAGATTTGGCAATTGATTTAGAAGGACCTGAACTGCGTATTGGTGAGGTGGATGGAAAAATAAATGTACATCAGAAAGATAAGTTATATCTTGGGGCAGCTCAGATAGATGATTCTTTTGTGGATTATTCATCCAATTTAGGAGAAAAATGGATGGAGCGTGAAAAAAATTTTATAGCTATACCTAAATGTTTAGCAGAAAAGTTAAAGGTAGGGCAGGAAATTTCTATCAATGATGGAATTGTCAAATTAGTAGTAGATGAATTAGAGTCTGGCACTGCAGTCTGTACAGTAAAAACGGAGGGAGAAATTTCTTCTAGAAAAAGTATTTCAATTGATGGAGTGCAGGTAGATAATCCAGTTTTGACAAAGAAAGATTTCAGTAATTTAGCAGCAGCAAGAGAGTACGGAGTGACAGAAGTAATGCTTCCGTTTGTTCGGGGAGAGAAAGATATAGAGGAAGTAAGAACTGTGTTAAAAGAGCTGGATTTAGATGATATTAAGATTTTGGCAAAGATAGAACATCAAGAAGGGGTACAAAATATAGAAAATATTATTGGAAAAGCAGACTGTATCGTAATTGCAAGAGGTGATCTTGGCAATCGTTTTCCAATCTGGAAAGTGCCAGGAATTCAAAAGATGATTTCTAAAAAATGTCGGGAAAAGAATCAAGAATTTATGGTAGTAACTCAGATGTTAAATAGTATGATACAAAATCCAACACCGACGAGAGCGGAAGTACTTGATATATATAATGCGGTGTTAGATGGTGCAACCTCGCTTATGGTGACAGGGGAGACCGCAGTTGGAAAATATCCTGTGGAAGTAATAAAATATATGACTAAAATAGCAAAAGAGGCTATTGAAAACTAAAAAAAGGTTCTATCAAATGCTGGGATAAAAAGAAAGAGGTTTATTTTATCCCGCCGTTTGATAGAACTTTCCTTTTTTATTTATTTACGCCAATAATTTTTTTATCTCTGGAATAGGTGATAGCACTGGCAATAAAATAGAGGAAATGATTAATCCGCCAAGTCCCTGAATAATATTTGGCAAAATAGAGCCAGCTGCGGCTCCAACACCGTATAGGAATGATTCGCATACAAAATATCCAAGAGCTACGATAATAGTAGCACAGATACCAGAAGCGATACAGCCGACAATTAATTTAGCACCTTTTTTTGTAAGGAAGTGGAAAGCGTAGTAGGAAGCAATTGCTACTAATGCTTTTACTACAAAAGTAATTGGCACATATACCATATATCCACCAAGTAGGTCAGCCATCATTGATCCAATGCCAGCAGCAAGACCACCGATAACTGGTCCAAGGAAGATTCCAGAGAGAATGACCATCGCATCTCCTGGATGAATATAGCCATTTGTAGCAGGAACTGGAATTTTAATACTCATTGTGGCAACACAGCAAAGAGCTGCAAATAAGGCTGCCATCACTAATTTTTTTACATCTTTCATCTTATCAAATCCTTTCTTTTTATATCGTTTTAAGTCTTTCTATACCGTACATAAAAATAAGAAATTATAAAATAGCCAGACCAAAACTAAAATATAGTGCCAGACGGTGCCAAAAATAACAAATTTAAACATACCAGAATTTAAAATTATAATTAAGAGATGATTAGAATATATTTTTTTTAGAAAAAGGAAAGAAAATATGACGAGATTTTTGTATAAAAATGAAGGAAATCTTATAAAAAAATGCAAAATTAAGCCGTGATGAGAGAAGTACTATTGCAAAATCATTCTACTTTATGCTATACTGTCTAGGACGAGAATAAAGTTATAACTTTGTGACAAAAAATCATAGGCTTGCCTGTGAGAAAAGTCAAAGTAAATATTCAACATAAGGAGGCAGATAAATGATAAAAGTATATGATACTGGTGCATACTTATTAAATGGAACTGAAATCGTTCCAGATACAGAAGAAAGTAAAGTAATGTTGCAACAAAAACTAGGCGATGGTGCTATTTCTAAGGCAGAGGCTGCGAAAAATACCATCGCTTATCGTATATTAGAGGCACATAATACATCTGGAAATATGGAAAAACTTCAGATTAAGTTTGATAAATTAACTTCTCATGATATTACATTTGTAGGTATTATTCAGACAGCGAGAGCGTCAGGACTTGAGAAATTTCCAGTGCCTTATGTCCTTACAAACTGCCATAATAGTTTATGTGCAGTAGGAGGAACTATTAACGAAGACGATCATATGTTTGGTCTTACTTGCGCAAAGAAATACGGCGGAGTTTATGTTCCACCTCATCAGGCAGTCATTCATCAGTATGCGAGAGAAATGCTTGCAGGCGGTGGAAAGATGATTTTAGGTTCTGATAGTCATACTCGCTACGGAGCGCTAGGAACGATGGCTATGGGTGAGGGCGGTCCTGAGCTTGTAAAACAGCTTCTCTCTAAGACATATGATATTAATATGCCAGGCGTGATTGCTGTATATTTAAAGGGAAAACCAATTCCAGGAGTCGGACCACAAGACGTTGCACTTGCTATTATCGGTAAAGTATTTGCGAGTGGCTATGTAAATAATAAAGTAATGGAGTTTGTCGGACCTGGTGTGGCAAACTTAAGTGCAGATTTTAGAATCGGTGTGGACGTTATGACAACAGAGACCACATGTCTATCTTCCATCTGGAAAACAGATGAAAAGATTAAAGAGTGGTATGATATCCACGGAAGAAGTGAAGATTATAAACAGTTAGATCCAGGTAATATAGCTTACTATGATGGAATGATTGAGATTGACTTATCCAAAATTCGTCCAATGATTGCTATGCCATTCCACCCAAGTAATACATATACAATTGACGAGCTAAACGCAAATCTTATGGATATTTTAGATGACTGTGAGAAAAAAGCTTTAGTAAGCTTAGATGGACAGGTAGATTTTAAATTAAAAGATAAGGTTCGCAATGGAAAATTATATGTAGAGCAGGGAATCATTGCTGGATGTGCAGGCGGTGGATTTGAAAATATTTGCGATGCAGCAGATATCTTAAAAGGTGCTAGTATCGGACCAGATGAGTTTACACTCTCCGTATATCCAGCGAGCCAGCCAGTATTTATGGAGCTTGTAAAAAATGGTGCTGCGGCTTCTCTTATGCAGACAGGTGCTATTATTAAGACTGCATTTTGTGGTCCATGTTTTGGTGCGGGAGATACTCCTTGCAATAATGGATTAAGTATTCGTCATTCTACAAGAAACTTCCCTAACAGAGAGGGATCTAAACTACAAAATGGCCAGATTGCTTCTGTTGCACTTATGGACGCTCGTTCTATCGCAGCGACAGCAGTAAATAAAGGTTATTTAACACCTGCAACAGAAATCGATGCTAATTATACAAAACCAAAATATTTCTTTGATAAGACAATTTATGAAAATAGAGTATTTGACAGCAAGGGAGTGGCAGATCCATCGGTTGAGATTAAATTTGGACCAAATATTAAGGATTGGCCAGCAATGTCTGCTCTTCCTGAAAATATGATTTTAAAAGTTGTATCTGAGATTCATGACCCAGTTACAACGACAGACGAGTTAATTCCATCTGGTGAGACATCTTCTTATCGTTCTAATCCACTTGGACTTGCAGAATTTGCTTTATCTAGAAAAGACCCAGCTTATGTTGGAAGAGCAAAAGAGGTTCAGGCGGCAGAAAAAGCAAGAATCGCAGGTGAGGATGCCGTAGCTGCATTTGCTGAAATTGGACCAGTTATCGATGCAATTCAGAAAGTATATGTAAATAGTACATTGGAAAATACAGGAATTGGAAGTACTATTTTTGCCGTAAAACCAGGTGACGGTTCTGCAAGAGAGCAGGCTGCTTCTTGTCAAAAAGTATTAGGTGGATGGGCAAATATTGCAAATGAGTATGCGACAAAGAGATATCGCTCTAACCTTATTAACTGGGGAATGCTTCCATTTATTATCGACAAAGGAGAACTTCCATTCAAAAATGGAGATTATTTATTTGTTCCAGATATAAAGAAGGCAATTGAGACAAAAGCTACTGATATTAAAGCTTATGTTGTAGCAAACGGTGAGTTAACTGCATTTGATTTAAAAATGGGAGAGCTTACTGACGATGAGAGAGAAATCATCTTAAAGGGATGTTTAATCAACTATAATAGAAATGATAAATAATAAATAGAGTAAACTCTAGCGATGGTGTAAAAATCAAGTATAGGCGACTAAAAGATAGTTCTTTTACTTGACGATTGTTCTATTAGAGAGTAAAATATTAAAGTGATAGAATTTTTTTCTGTCACTTTAAGTTTTATAAAATGAAGCGTAAAATCCATTATCTTTTGGTGATGGGTAGTTTATACTAGGAATATAAGATGAATATCAGGGGTGGCTGCAAAGCAGGTATAAAGGTTTTAAGAGCAAAGCGCAACCTTTTTAGGAGGGAAATAATATGAAGCTAAAAACATTATTAGAAAATATAAAATATGAATGTCTTCAGGGCGATATTGATGTAGAAATTACAAATTTGACACATGATTCTAGAAAAGTGCAGGAAGGGTCTGTATTTACTTGCATCGTTGGAGCAGTTGTAGATGGACATAATTTCATTAAGGATGTCATTGCGATGGGAGCGAAAGTATTGGTTGTCCAAAGAGAGATTGAGGTGCCAGAGAGTGTGACAGTAATTAAAGTGGAAGATACAAGATACGCACTTGCTTATCTTTCCGCAGCGTATTTTGGATATCCAGCAAGACAGATGAAAATGATTGGTATTACAGGCACAAAGGGAAAAACGAGTACATCGTATATGATCCAAGATATGTTAAAAGCAGCAGGTTATAAAGTTGGGGCACTTGGAACAATTGAAGCAGTAATCGGTGATGAAAAAATTCCGATGAGTAATACGACACCTGATTCTTTCACTCTTCACTCTTATTTTAAACGAATGTTAGACGCTGGCTGTGATGCAGTTGTTATGGAGGTTTCCTCACAGGGACTGAAATATCACAGAACAGCAGGAATAGAATTTGACTATGGTTTGTTTACAAATCTTTCTCCAGACCATATCGGACCAAATGAGCATGATAGTTTTGAAGATTATATGCAGAGTAAGGCGAAATTATTTAGACAGAGCAAATTAGGAATTGCAAATATTGATGATGAACATTTTGAGGAGATTACAAAAGACGCTCTTTGTCCGATTGAGACATTTGGTCTTCATGAGAACGCAGATCTTCGCGCCTGTGATATTGAGCTAGTTAGGGAGAAAGATTATCTTGGAATTGATTTTAAATTAAGTGGCCTAGAAAATTA
This sequence comes from Lachnospiraceae bacterium, assembly GCA_051880475.1. Lineage (GTDB taxonomy): Bacteria > Bacillota > Clostridia > Lachnospirales > Lachnospiraceae > JAUUSJ01. The sequence continues at coordinate 91,425 of JBJEOA010000055.1, forward strand.
CGAAGTACAAGAGGGAGTTCCTGGAAAATTCAGTGTTTATAATGCACTTGGAGCAATCTCTGTTGCGCGTCATTTTGGTATTGGTGAGGAAATTGTCAATAAGGTGCTTAGACAGTTTAAAGTAAAAGGTAGAATTCAGATTGTACCAACAGGTTCTGATTATACATTAATCATTGACTATGCTCATAATGCAGTTAGTTTGGAGAGTATTTTAAAGACACTTAGAGAGTATCATCCAGCCAGACTAATTAGTGTATTTGGATGTGGTGGAAATCGCTCTAAACTTCGAAGATATGAGATGGGTGAAGTATCTGGAAGGCTTGCAGACTTCACAATTATCACATCAGATAATCCAAGATTTGAAGAGCCACAAGATATTATAGATGATATTATTATAGGTATGAAAAAGACAGACGGAGAGTACAAAGAGATTATTGACCGTAAGGAAGCAATTTCTTACTGCATCAATAATGCAAAAACAGGAGATATCGTCCTAATTGCAGGAAAGGGCCATGAGGATTATCAGGAAATCCGAGGAATTAAATATCATATGCTTGATGAGGAAACAGCAAAAGACGTACTCTCAGGGATAAAATATTAAAAGACTAAGGAAAGATATAGGAGAGGAACCGATGGAAGAACTATATGCAGACGTTATTATTAACATATCGCATGAGGCAGTAGATAAAGTATTCCAGTATAAGGTGCCTCTTCTTTTGCGTTGTGAGATATCGGTAGGAATGATGGTGGAAGTTCCATTTGGAAATGGAAATAAAAAAAGAAAGGGATATGTCGTTCGACTGAGTGATATCCCTTCTTATGATGTCACAAAGCTAAAAGAAATACTGGCAATTGATAAAGAAAAAATGCAAGTTGAGGGACAGTTAATTAGCTTGGCATATTGGATGAGAGAGCGATATGGAACGACAATGATTCAATGTCTAAAGACGGTATTGCCAGTAAAAGATAAGATAGCTAAGAGAGAATCAAGAAAAATTAAGCTTTGTATTGCTCGGGAAGAGGCTAAAAACTTATTAACAGAATATGAGGCAAAACATTTTAAAGCGAAAGTGCGTCTTTTAAAAGCAGTGCTTAAAGATGAGATGCCCTATGAAAAAGTTTTAAAGGAATATAAAATTCCTCTATCCACAATAAAGACGATGGAGGAGCAAGGCATTATTGAGATAAACTCAGAGAGGAAATATCGAGATTATGATGTGGGAGAGTGGATGGAGAGAGCGAGTCATTGCCTAAATGAGGAACAATCTCTTGCCTATGAGCAATTTGCTCTAGACTATGATATGGGAGAGAGAAATACATATCTTTTATATGGTGTGACTGGAAGTGGAAAGACAGAGGTTTATATGGAAATGATTTCTCATGTCATGAAAAAAGGGAAACAAATTATTTTGCTTATTCCAGAAATTTCTCTTACGTATCAGACTGTGAGTCGTTTTCAGGCGAGATTTGGAGATAATATCGCCGTAGTAAATTCAAAAATGTCTAAGGGAGAGAGATTTGATCAATTTGAAAAGGCAAAGACCGGGGAGATACAAATTATGATTGGACCAAGGTCGGCTCTTTTTACTCCATTTCCAGATTTAGGATTGATTATTATTGATGAGGAGCATGAAGCTGCTTATAAGAGCGATACTTCTCCTAAATATCATGCGAGAGATGTGGCAAGAAAAAGAGCAGAGCTTTGTGGATGTAGCCTTGTACTTGGAAGTGCCACTCCATCTTTAGAATCTTATGCGAAGGCAAAATCGGGAGAATATAAATTACTTTTGCTTACTAAAAGAGCAAATGAAGGCAGAGTAAAACTTCCAACTGTACATATTATAGATTTAAGAGAAGAATTAAAAATTGGAAATCGCTCGATGTTTAGCTTAAAACTTCAACAATTAATGCAAGATAGGTTAGAAAAGGGCGAGCAGACAATGCTTTTTTTAAATCGGAGAGGATTTGCGGGTTTTGTATCTTGTCGTTCTTGTGGTTATGTGATAAAATGCCCACATTGCGATATATCTATGACGTATCACTCAAATAATCAGAGCTTGAAATGCCACTATTGTGGATATGAGACAGCGATGCCAAAACTTTGTCCTGAGTGTAAAAGCCCTTATATTGCAACTTTTGGACTTGGAACACAAAAAGTTGAGTTAGCGGTTCATAAATTATTTCCGTATGCTAAGGTTGCTAGAATGGATTTTGATACGACAAGAAAGAAAAATAGTTATGAGGAATTGCTCTCCTCGTTTTCAAAGGGAGAGATAGATATTTTAGTTGGGACACAGATGATTGTAAAAGGGCATGATTTTCCAAATGTCACATTGATGGGAATTGTGGCGGCTGATACTTCGCTAAATTCAGGAGATTATAGAGCGAGCGAGAGAACGTTTCAGCTCTTAATGCAGGCTGCGGGAAGAGCGGGAAGAGGAGATAAAGAGGGTGAAGTTATTATCCAAAGTTATACTCCGACTCACTATGCGATTGAGACTGCGGCGATGCAAGACTATGAGGAATTTTATTGTCAGGAGATGGCATATCGCAATTTGCTAAAATATCCACCTGTCTGTCATATGCTCGTTATTTTTGTTATGTCACAGGAAAAAGAAGAGGGAATACAATTTTTGGAATGGTTTAAAAAGGCGTTAGTGCTATTTTGTGTGCAAGAAGGTCTTTTGATTGTCGGACCCAGTGAGGCGTGTTTATCTAAAATAAAAGATTGGTATAGGTCTGTATTGTACTTAAAACATCCAGATGAGATATTGCTTCGCGAGGTAAAGAGGCGATTAGAGAAAAAGATAGAGCAGATGCAATTAAAAAAGAGTATACAAGTATTTTTTGATTTTGACCCGATGGGTATATATTAATTGTATGATTAGTCTCCCTAATGCTAAGTTAGAAGTAAGAGAACTTATTTTGCCCCGCTATGGGGGGAGACTTTTGTAAACTTGATTATTCACATTATTTAGAAAATATGTTACACTACAATAGATTGATATGCTTGCCTTTGCAGGCAATTATAGATAGAAAGGAAGAAAAAAATGGCTATAAGAAAGATTCGTTATCAGGGTGATGAATGTTTATTAAAAAAATGTAAAGAAGTAAAAGAGATAACTCCTAGAGTTACTCAGTTAATTGATGATATGTTTGAGACAATGTACGAGCATTACGGTGTTGGTCTTGCCGCACCTCAAGTTGGAATTTTAAAAAGAATTGTTGTAATTGATATTCAGGAGGGAGAGCCTTTAGTATTGATTAATCCAGTTATTATTGAAAAATCTGGAGAGCAGACAGATGACGAGGGATGCTTAAGCTTCCCAGGAAAAGTTGCCAAAGTAACTCGTGCAAATCATGTTATCTGTAGAGCGCTAGATGAGAATTTTGAGGAAATTGAGGTAGAGGGTGAGGGATTGCTTGCAAGAGCAATTCAGCATGAGCTAGATCACTTAGATGGAATTTTATATCCAGAGCGTGCGGATGAACCATTGAGAGATATAGAAGAGGAAGAGGCATAGTAGATGAAGATTGTATTTATGGGAACACCAGATTTTGCGGTGACAGCTCTAGAGGAGTTAGCAAAGCATCATGAGGTGTTAGCAGTAGTTACACAGCCAGATAAGAAAAAAGGAAGAGGAAAGGCTTTTTCTTTTCCTCCGGTAAAAGAAAAAGCGATGGAGTTAGAGATTCCTGTTTATCAGCCAGTAAAGGTTAGAGATGAGGAATTTGTAGATTTCTTAAAAAACTTATCTCCAGAATGTATAGTAGTAGCTGCTTTTGGACAGATTTTACCAGAGTCTATTTTAAATATTCCAAAGTATGGCTGCATTAATATTCACGCATCTTTGCTTCCAAAGTACCGAGGAGCGGCTCCGATTCAGTGGTCTATCATAGATGGTGAGGAAAAAACTGGAGTCACTACGATGTATATGGCAAAAGGGCTAGATACAGGAGATATGCTCTTAAAAGAAGAAGTCGTGATTGAGCCAAAGGAAAATGCGAATACATTACACGATAAATTATCTAAAACAGGGGCAAATTTGATTATTAAGACATTAGAAGGGTTAGAGACAGGGAGTATTGAGAGAAAAGTGCAAGATGATTCTCTAAGCTGCTACGCTTCCATGATTCATAAAGATTTCGGTAAGATTGACTGGGGAGAGAAAACAGCAAAAGAGATTGAAAGACTGATAAGAGGACTCTATGAGTGGCCAAGTGCCTATACCTTCTTTAAAGGAAAAATTTTAAAAATCTGGGAGGCAGATACAAAAGAAGGCAATGTCAAGTTTTGTCCAGGACAAGTGATTGAAGTGACAAAGAAACATATTGCCGTACAGTGCAAAGAGGATGCTCTTGTTCTTCGTGAAGTTCAGCTTCAGGGGAAGAAGAGAATGGCGATGCAGGCATTTTTGCTTGGAAATAAAATTCAAGTAGGAGATTTTTTAGGAGAATATGATGGCTGAGAAGATAAATGAGAGAGAGATTGTTCTTGATTTGCTTCTTGATATGGAAAAAAATGGTTCTTATACTCATCTGATTCTTCGCACAATATTAAAAAAATATCAATTTATTGATAAGAAGTCCAGAGCTTTTATCACAAAATTGTTAGAGGGAACGACAGAGTATCGAATTCAATTAGATTATATATTAGATCAATTTTCTAAGACAAAGATGAAAAAATGTCGTCCACTTGTCCGTAATCTTCTTCGCATGTCAGTTTATCAGATTTGTTATTTAGA
>JBJEOA010000056.1:0-20970 GCA_051880475.1 Lachnospiraceae bacterium
AAAGCAGCGAGAAATCTTGGAAGGTTTCCATCGAATGATTTTCTCAAAGCTTCTTTTGCACAGAGCTTATCGTACTCTGGCCTTGTCATTTTTGCTATATAGTATTTCCGATTTCCAACTTTTCTAAACTGAAGCAGTCCCTTGTCAATTAATCTTAGTAAGAAAATATTTAGGGTTTGCTTCGACCATTCTCTGCCTTGGGTGGTACGAAAGTGTGTCATAATATCTGCGAATCCTTTTTCGCCTTCTTCAAATACCTCCCAGAAATAACACATAATATCAAATTCTGTAGCGCTTAATGTTTTACTCATAAAAACACTCCTCCTTAATAGTATGATATCACAGTTATATCCAACTATAAGTATAACACAAAAAATATATGTGACAATCCAATTTCAAGAGTATGAGTAAAATAATAAATATATCTTGAGTATACTTGAAATCTGAGTAAAACAAACTGATAGTACGGTATAACTATGAATAAAAGAGCAATCTAATATGATTTCTCCTAAAATGAATAAAGATTGCTCAGTGTTAATAAAGTTATATATTGTTAATAATCATTTATTCTAACTTGCACATAAGTTTAGAAATTTTGCCCGCTTTTTTTATGTTTTTTTATATTTGTCTTATCTACTAAGAAATGAGGTCTCTTCTTTACTTCATAGTAAATACGCCCAATATACTCACCTAATACTCCTATAGAGAAAAGTTGCACTCCACCCATGAATAGGACTGCAAATATAGTTGTGATATATCCTGGGGAGTCAATTCCATGTAAAAACATATTAATCAGCAAGTATAGAATATAAATAATGCTAAGGCCAATGCATAAGCCACCAAAAAGGAAACAAATCCGAAGAGGCTTATTATTAAAGGAAATCATTCCGTCGATGCCGTATTGTAAGAGAGAGCGAAATGACCATTTTGTCTCTCCTGCAGCCCTCTCGCTATTTTCAATCTGAATTAATTTGCATTTGAAACCAATCCAAGAAAATAAGCCTTTTGAGAAACGATTATACTCAGACATAGATAAGAGAGCATCTACTGCGCGTCGACTCAGTAATCTAAAATCTCCAACTCCATCTAAGAGTTCCACGTCAACTAGACTATTTACTAAGCGATAATACAGACGGCTAAAGGCAGTACGAATTTTATTATCACCGGTTCGGGTTCGCTTTGTAATCACTTGATCATAACCCTCTTCGTAGTACTTAAGTAAGGTGGGAATCAGCTGTGGTGGATGTTGTAAGTCTGCATCCATAATGACCACGCAATCTCCGCTTGCGTAAGTAAGACCTGCGAGCATGGCACTTTCTTTTCCAAAATTTCGGCTAAAAGAGATGTATTTACTATGTGGGTCTCCTTTGCTGAAGTTTTCAATAATATCGATTGTGTCATCTTTACTTCCATCATTTATATAGATTACTTCGTACTCATAATTAGAGTGTTCGGCATCTTTATCTAAAACTTTGCGGATTTCCTTATGTGTGAGTTCAATTACTTTTCCTTCATTATAACAAGGAACAATAACGGATAAAAACATAATAACTCTCCTTGTTTTTATAAAAATATCCTTTTTATTTTAGATAGTGTATCGAAAGAGAGAATTTTCGATATTCTAGCTTATCATAGTGATTCAATTATTCTATGTCCTCTATTGAGTGATAACTCATAAAATAAGTATACCCGTTTTGGCATACATTATTTCATCTTGTATAGATAAAAATTTTTATCTGTCAGTTATCATGGAGAATAATGGATATCATCGTAATCATTATATACGAATAAACGGGAAATATCAAGAAAAAACCTAGAATTTGACAGAAATTTAGTTAGTTTAATTGGAAAGTGATAGTAAAAATTTGAAAATAAAATATTAAGTCTAGTTATGAAATTAAAAATATGATAGAATATAATATAAATTCCAATGTATGGTTATAGAAAAATGCAAAGGAAAATAAAGTGAGAGGATATATTTACTTTAGCAGAGAAGGGGGCGAAAAGATGGCTGAGCAGGCTTATATGGATATGGATTTTGGGGAGAAATCTGCAACAGGATTGAATTTTCGGTGCGAAAATTGTGGCGGTGTTATGGAATTTAACTCCGAAGTTCAAAAGATGAAATGCCCACATTGTGGGAGCGAAAAAGATGTGCATGATATGAAAATAGGGGATGTAAATTTCTCGCATGAAGATTTTAAAATATTTAAATGTTCTAGCTGTGGGGCGGAGTTGTTGACAGACGAGAATACAACCTCTACATTTTGTAGCTATTGTGGAAATGCTACTTTGATTGAGAGTAGAGTGACGGGAGAGAATGCTCCGACTTATATTATTCCTTTTAAATATAAAAAGGAGAAGGCAATTGAGGAATTTAGTAATTGGTGCAAAAAGGGGGTTTTGACACCGAATATTTTCAAAGATTCCACAACGATTGAGAAAATTAGTGGAATTTATGTACCGTTTTGGCTTTTTGATGTGGATGGACAGTTGCAGGCATCTGGAGAGTGTACGAAGGTGCGCCATAGCTCTGATGAAGAGTATGATTATGTACATACATCCTATTATCATATACATAGAGATATTAATGCAAGTTTTTCCAAGATTCCAGCGGATGCGTCAAAGAAAATGGATGATGCTATAATGGATAAATTAGAGCCATTTTATTATGATGAGTTACAAGATTTTAATATGGCGTATCTATCGGGATATTTATCAGAAAAATATAATATGGATTTTGAGGAGTTAATGCCAAGAATTAAACAAAGGGCAGATGGATATATGGATGTCTTTTTGGATAGAGAGCTTGCTATGTATGATGGTAAGTCGGTTAAGAGTCATAAAAATATTTGCCTTAATCAAGCGATGTATGCAGTATTGCCAGTTTGGATTTTGAATTATAGATACCAAGGAAAGAATTATATTTTTGCTATGAATGGACAGACGGGAAGAATTGTTGCGGATTTGCCTTGGAGCAAAAAAAAGGCTGCGATATGGTTTGTTGGACTTACAGTTTTGTTTACGATTATTTTAATGATAATAGGAATGGTGATAGGATGAAAAGGTTAAGAGGTATCATTCTTTTTGTGGCAGTATTTTTACTCACAACAGGATTTCAATATAGCGAGGATAAGCAAAGAGTATTTGATTATGCCCAATTGCTTATGACATCAGAAGCACAGGAGGCAGAAGATGTATTGAAAAAGCAAAGTCTAGAAGATAAGGTAGATTATGCTTTTGTCAGCACAGATGGTTTGGAAGGATATAGTGCGAAGGGATATATGGACTCCTTTATCACTACCAATCAGATTGGTTATAATAAGGTAGATGGGGATAGCGCCATTTTATTAGTGGATTTGAAAAATAAAGAAGTGTGGGTTGGAACTGGCGGGACACTTAGCACGTTGTTTCAAGATACAGATATTTCCAATATAGTAAGCGATATTTTACCTTATACTCAGAGGAATGATTTTCACGGCGCAATTCAAGTATTCGCACATAATATACATAGTAGATTAGAGGCGAAAAATACGAAGACAAATCCCTCCTCGCTTCCTAAAGATGAATCAATACAAGAAGATGATGATGAAGTTAATAATGATAAATTAACGGATAATCTAGAAGATGACGAAGAATATAGTGAGCAGAGTGGAGGGTTATTTAGCAATCCATTTACTTGCCTTTTTATCGGTGCTGTGCTTGCTGGAATTGTAGTTTTTGTTATGATTCAATCTGGAAAGAGTTCGATGCAGGCTAGTGCAGATACTTACACGACAGAGGCGAGGGTGAATCCGTATACGAAACAGGATATTTTTCTTCGAACAGTGACTAGCAAAACGAAAAGAGAGAAGCCAAAGAAAGACTAGATGGATGGAAGATAGATAGCACAGATTTTTGTAATTTGTAAAAATATAAAAATAGGAAAAAAAGGAGTCACAAAAAAGGAGTGGCTCCTTTTGATGTCTTTCACAGATGAGTTTTTCATTAGGAAACAGAGAAAATCTCCAAAAAAACAGAAAAAACAGATTTAAAATAGGTAAAAACTAAAAAAAAATGAAGGAATAAAAAAAATATCTTGCAAAAAATGATATTTTATCATACAATGTCAGAAGAAAGAAAAGGAATAACTTAATTGACATATCTGTCTTTGTAAGAAGATGTGGATAGAAGATTGGTTGTTTTGTTATATGAAAGACTTTCAAAGTAATTTTTGGTGAATAGTGAATCTAGGAGGAAATAGATAATGGCAGCGTATAGTGAGATGGATAGAGCACAGTTAATTGAATTACAAGAAGAACTTCAGGCGAAGTATGAGGAGGCAAAAGCACTGAATCTTTCTCTTGATATGTCTAGAGGAAAGCCTGCAAAAGAACAGCTTGATATTTCTATGGGAATGATGGATGTATTAAATAGTGATGCAGATTTAAGATGTGAGACAGGCGTAGATTGTCGTAATTATGGTGTTATGGATGGTATTCCAGAGGCACAAGAATTATTAGCACAGATGTCTGAGGTTCCAAAGGAAAATATTATTATTTTTGGTAACTCAAGTCTAAATGTAATGTTTGATACACTTTCTCGCTCTATGACACACGGAGTTATGGGAAATACACCTTGGTGTAAATTAGATAAAGTAAAATTTTTATGTCCAGTTCCTGGATATGATAGACATTTTGCAATGACAGAATTTTTTGGAATTGAGATGATTAATATTCCTATGAATTGTGATGGTCCAGATATGGATATGGTGGAGGAATTGGTTTCTAAAGACCCAGCGATTAAAGGTATTTGGTGTGTTCCAAAATATTCTAATCCACAGGGAATCACTTACTCTGACGAGGTAGTAAGACGTTTTGCAAACTTAGAGCCAGCTGCCCCAGATTTTAGAATTTTCTGGGATAATGCTTACTGTGTACATCATTTATATGATGATAACCAAGATGTTTTAATTGAGATTTTATCGGAATGTGCTAAAAATGGAAAAGAAGATATGGTTTATAAATTTGCTTCTACATCTAAGATTAGTTTCCCAGGTTCAGGTATTGCGTCTATCGCAGCTTCTAAAGCTAATTTAGCAGATATTAAGCAGTTTATGAAATATCAGACAATTGGTCATGATAAATTAAATCAGCTTCGTCATGTTCGTTTCTTTAAGGATATTGATGGAATTCATTCTCATATGAGAAAACATGCTGATATTATCCGTCCAAAATTCCAAGCTGTCGATGATATTTTGACAAGAGAGATTGGTGGACTTGAAATTGGAAGCTGGGTAAATCCAAAAGGTGGATATTTTATTTCCTTCGAGGCGATGGAAGGATGTGCAAAGAAGATTGTAGCAAAATGTAAAGAGGCCGGAGTTGTTATGACAGGTGCTGGTGCTACATTCCCATATGGAAATGACCCAAAAGACAGCAATATCCGTATTGCTCCTACATTCCCAAGTTTGGAAGAATTAAAACAGGCAGCAGAAATTTTTGCACTTTGCGTGAAACTTGTGAGTGTTGAAAAATTGCTTGAAAAATAAATATGATGTCAGGGTTAAAAGGTCAAAAAGCTATTTGTGCTTGTGTGATGAAGTGTTTGCCCTAAACATCATACTATGAATGAAAGTCCGATTGGCGTATGCTTTGTATGCCAATCGGACTTTTTTGTGGTAAATGAGTAAAAAATATGGTATAATTTATAATAAAAGTTGCTGATATGGTGATGTAGGTATAGCAGAGTTGGAGGTGTTTGATTGCAGAAACGAGAAAGTATTAGGGAAAATTGGGGTGCGATTTTTAGAAAAGAGCCAATTTTGATGTTACGATTTTTGCGCTATGGGGTAGAATTAGGAGAGGCGCTAGATGGAGACATTAAAGATGCTATTTTGACAAATAGCGTAAGGCTAATCAAGGCAGATAAGAAAGAGATTGAGTCGGAATTTCGAAAAATTTTAGTATCTAGACATCCAGATATGCTAAGGCAGGCATATGAGCTTGGTCTTACGGCGACATTTTTACCAGAATTTGACAAGATGATGGAGACAGAGCAAAACAATCCTCATCACTTATATAGTGTTGGAGAACATACGCTCCACGCATTGCTTCAGATTCCGCCAGATCCACTTCTTCGCTATGCGATATTATTGCATGATGTGGGAAAGCCCGCAACTAAGACGACAGACGAGAGAGGAATTGACCATTTTTATGAGCATTATTCTGTGGGAAGAGATATCGCTGATGCCATTATGAAAAGAATGGGACTTAATGAGACAGAGATAAAAATAATTGGGGAGCTTATAGAGTGGCATGATTATCGATGGGAGTCTCCGGGAAAAGTGACGAAAAATAATATTCGAAAGATGATAGGAATTATCGGGAGAGAGCTTATTTTACCTTTGCTTCGCGTGCAAAGAGCAGATGTCTTGGCGCAGAGCAATTTTAAGCAAGAGAATAAACTGGCAGTTTTGAGTGAAGTTGAGAAGATTTATTATGAAGTGATAGAGACAGATGGATGTATGGATATGAGAAATCTAAATATTAATGGAAACCAACTGATGCAGCTTGGAATTAGGGATATCAGAGAAATTTCCAATATATTACAGATTTTATTTTGGATGGTTATCAATGAGCCGAAACTAAATGAATATCCGTATTTGGCGGAGCTTGCCATGCGAATGAAGGAAGAGGAGATGTCTTAAAAATTTATGGTATAAGTTTAATGCCCTTTTCATAAGATAAAAAATCAGATGTCGATGATGATGGATTGTCTTATGGGGAGGGCGTTTTTTGAAAGAAAAATTGAGAGAAGTATTAGAGCAATATGATGCAAATATAACGCAATTTTACAGAGGAAGAGGGGCTTTTTACTGCCATACAGAGAAGGGGCTTTGGATTTTAAAAGAATACTGGGGTTCTAGTGAGAGACTTTTTATGGAGTATAAACTTAAGGAGAGAATTCAAGATGCAGGCTTTTTGATGGTGGATCAGCTTGTAAAAAATAAGGAGGGAGAGTTTATTGTTTATGATAGATATCGAACTCCTTTTATTATGAAACAATATTTTGAAGGGCGAGAGTGTGATATAAGGGAGGAGAGTGATATTTGTGAGGGTACGAAAAATTTAGCTAGGCTTCATAAAACTCTCAGAGAGATTGAGACAAAAGATTTAGAGTCATACGAGGGAGTTGCTCCGTTTTTATTATTCCAAAAGAGAAATAGAGAGCTTAAAAAAGTGAGAGCATATATGCAAAAAAAATCAAGGAAAAATGATTTTGAGATGGCCTACATAGCTTGCTATAAAATGTTTTTTGAGGAGGCCTCAAATGCTTGCAGGGAATTAAGTAGGTTAAATTATGGAAGAACGAGAGAAAAATCAGAAATTTGTCATGGGGCTTACCATCAGCATAATATTTTATTTACAGACAAGGGAATTGCCACAGTGAATTTTGAAAAATTTGGGCGGAATAATCAGCTTGTCGATTTATATTTATTTTTGAGGAAAATTATGGAGAAAAATCAGTATCGTTTTTCTTATGTTAATTTAGCTCTTGAGGCGTATAGCGAGGAACGAAAACTTGACAGAGATGATTATTTATTTTTATATTTCATGTTTTTATATCCAGAAAAATTTTGGAAAATATCGAATCGGTATTTGAATGATAAAAAATGCTGGATTTCTCCTAAAATGTTAGAAAAATTATCGTATATTATCGAACAAAACGAACAGAGAAAACAATTTTTGAGAGAATATAGGCAAAGTTTTTTGGATTAAAATATCTTTTGACTTAAACAGCATTTTATGGAGGTTATCGGGAAGGAAAAAAATTATTTCCTGATAACCTTTTTGTATTTAATTGTATAAAAAGTAAAAATTAGGTATATAATAATACAAAAGCTGGAGGCAAGTTTATTGAGGAAAGCGATGATTATTTTCTGCCTCTTTTTTTTATGTATTTATATTGGACTTGGTTGTACAAAAAAGAGAGAGATGAAGGAAGAAGGAGAGGAGAAGGGAAGAGAACTTGATTTTACGATATGCAGGGAGGAAAATATTCCAAAGGAGCTTAAGGAAATTATCCGTGAAAAGAAGGAAAAACCGTTTCAAATTTCTTTTTCGAATCAAGCGTATATGTATTATGTTATAGGTTATGGAGTGCAGCCGACTTTTGGTTATAGTATTTTGGTGCAAAATATAGAACTTAAAAATGGAAAAATTTATGTAGATACTCTTCTCTTAGGTCCTGAAAAGAATAAGAAAATCGAGAAGAAAGAAAGTTTTCCCTATATTGTTATAAAATTAGAAAAAAGGGAAGAAGATGCGGTTTTCTTAGTATAAGGGTATAAAAACTCAGAAAAATTTGAGGAATTTTGTCAAAAATGAGCATAGAAAATCTTGTATACAATGTGCTATAATAAAGCTTGTAAAAGCTTATAGTTTTTAAGGCACGGAATATGAGAATATTCGCAGGGCAGAAAGTGTAAAAATTGCAAAGTGTGTAAAGAGAAATTGCATAGGATGGAGTGATTAAATTGACACAGCTAGACTTAAAAAAGGTTAGAATGGCAGTAGAGCAACAGATTGGTAAGAGAGTAAAAATAAGCTTCAATCAGGGGCGTCAAAAATTTAGCGTCGCTGACGGTGTGATTCAGGCAACCTATCCAAGCATATTTGTAGTGGAGCTTTTAAATGAAGATGATAAGGTTAAAAAGCAGACGGTAAGTTATAGTTATCAAGATGTTCTTACCAAGGATGTCAGACTGATGCTATGCAATTAGTGAACTTTTTAGTTAATTGCGAATGAACCTTCTTATCAGCTAGAGAATTCACTAGAATAAAATCCCCCTTATGAGAATATACTAAGGTATATCGATAAGGGGGATTTTTTTATGGAATTATTAAAAAAAGAGGTACATACTAATATCGTCAAGACAAGAAAAGAAGTGCAAATCACGGTCGATGAGGATTTAAATGTGCCAGATTCAAAACATGATATAGAAAAATTGATTCAGAGTAAGGGGGAGTTTCGTGTTTCTCAGATAGAAGTTTTTCACGATAAAATAAGATTAAAAGGAGAATTTTTATTTCGGTGTCTCTATATGACAGCTAATTCGGGACCGATGCTTGGTTCTTTTTCTCATTCTTTTGATATGGAGGAGTATATAAATATAGATGGAGTGAAGCCTACCGATATTGTAAAAGCGGAGGTGGATTTAGATGATTTAAATGTGCTTTTTATTAATTCTAGAAAACTTGGTGTGAGGGGGTTATTAACGTTTCATATTATTGTAAATGAAATTCAGTTAATTCAAGGAGCTGTAAAGCCCCAGACAGAAAAAGGGGTAGAATGTCTGTATAGAAAATTAAATGTGACACAGCTTGTTGTGAATAAAAAAGATACAACTCGCATAAAAGGTGAAGTTACTATTATGGCGAGTAAACCAAATGTGAGGGAGATTTTATGGGAGGCAATAGAACTTAGAACCCCCGAAGTTCGGGTGCTCGATGGAAAGATAGCAGTTCGGGGAGAGCTTATTATTTTTGTGCTCTATCTAGGTGAAGAAGAGCAGATGCCAATTCAGTATGTAGAGTGGGAGATGCCGTTTGAGAGTGAGGTGGAATGTCCAGAATGTAGAGAGGAAATGATAGGAAATATCAAAGTGAATGCAGGGGCAAGGCAGATTGATGTGAGACCAGATTCAGATGGCGAGGAGAGAATTTTGGGTGTGGAGGCTACGCTAGATTTAGATATTAAGTTATATCAGGAAGAGAAAATCGACTTTTTATGGGATATTTATTCTACGGCAAAAGAAATTGATTTGATGACGAGCCCATTTCGCTATGAAAACTTAATTGTGCGAAATAATGCGAAGACTAAGATTATAAAGAGAATGAGATTAAAAGAAAATCAAGAGCGAATTTTACAGATTGTCCATACGGACGGAAGTGTGAAAATTGACGAAATTGAGATGACACAGGAGGGAATTGCAATTGAGGGTGTAATTTTGACGGAGCTTCTCTATATTACAGGCAATGACCAAAATCCGATGAATTGCCTGTCTAATATGGTTCCTTTTCATTATGTAATAGAATCAAAAGGTGTAAGAGAAAATGACCATTTTGAGATTCACGCAAGCTTAGAACAGCTGTCTGCTATCATGTTAGACGCGGAAGAGGTAGAAATTAAAGCTGTCATCGGAATGGATATGATTGCATTTGCGGTTGAGGAGGGAATGGCGATTATTAAGGCTGACGAGAAACCGTTTGATTATGAGAAATTAAAAAATATTCCGGGAATGATTGGATATATAGTGAGACCTGGTGATACTCTTTGGGATATTGCCAAAAAATATCACACGACGAGAAGGAGTATTATGGAGATGAATGAGATTTCTCCAGAGGAGATGAAAGAGGGAGAAAAATTATTGATTGTGAAACAGACAGATACTATCTTATAAGATGGGTTTATTTTCGTAGAACTGTAATTTTATAGAAAAAATGTATAGTTTTTTAAAGTAAGATGTAGTATAATAGAGACAGAATTTCGAGCAGAAGAAATGAAAAGTTTTAAATATTGACAACCTTTAACTTTGAAAAAAGTGGGGAACTTTTTATATAGAGTGGCAAGTATATAAAAAGTTTGGGGATGAATAAGGATATAATAGAAACTGTAGTGGATTTTGGGAGAAATTGGAAATACCTATTAAGAAAAATTGGTTTTAGGAAAAAGGAGGGGATTGCAAGTGGCAGATGCAATCAAAAAAACAATATCCGTATATCCATGTTTTAAAGGCGAGGTTATTGCGGTAAAAGACACAAAGAGTGAGATGTTTGAAAATCTCGGAAAAGGAGTTGCTATTATTCCAAGCGATGGAACTATTTACTCACCAGTAGACGGAAAAATTACGTCTGTATTTCCAACAAAGCATATTATCGGATTTGCTGTAGAGCCAGGAATTGATATGCTTATACACATGGGAATTGACACAGCTATGTTAAAAGGAAAACCATATAAGATTGACGTAAAAGCAGGTCGTGAAGTAAAAGTGGGAGATGTGCTTGGAAAAGTAGATCTTGAGTATTTGGCAGCACAAGATAAAAATCCGGTAACTCCAATTTTAGTTACAAATGAGGAGGAATGTGAGGTAGAGATTTTGCAAGAGAGCGGTGAGGCAGATCTTTCAAAACCTTTATATCAGGTTTCTAGAGAAGTAGAAGATTAATTTCAAAAATCAATATTAGGGCAAAGAAAATGTGAAAAAGGCAATTTCTTTGCTCTTTTTCTTTTTGGCAGAAAAAATTTCTTGCATTTTTTAAGAGATAGGTTATAATGATGTGTATACAAGATACAAGAGGTAGTGAAAAATGAAACAGATAAAATTAAAAGCATATGCAAAAATTAATCTTGGATTAGATGTTCTTAGAAAAAGAGAAGACGGCTATCATGAAGTTCGCATGATTATGCAGACGATACGTCTTTTTGATAGAATTATAATGACTAAGACTAGGAAAAATGATATTTATTTAGAAACCAATTTAAGTTTTTTGCCGACAGACGAGAGAAATTTAGTTTATCGAGCGGTAAAGATGATAAAAGAGGAGTTTCATATTCAAGAGGGCGTTAGAATTGAATTGAATAAAAAAATTCCTGTCTGTGCTGGAATGGCTGGAGGAAGTACAGATGCCGCAGCAGCGTTAGTTGGAATGAATAAATTATTTCAATTAAAACTTTCTGAAAAGCAGTTGATGGAGTACGGATTAAGGCTTGGAGCAGATGTTCCTTACTGTATTATGAGGGGAACGGCTTTGTCAGAAGGAATTGGGGAGAAGCTAAGCCGAGTGGCTCCGATTCCGAACTGTTATATATTAATTGCGAAGCCAAATGTAAATGTGTCTACAAAATTTGTGTATGAAAATTTAAATTTGCCAGGGCTTACGTCTCATCCTGATATTGATTTGCTTCTTCGAGCACTTGAGGAGGGGGATTTATATACATTGGCTTCTAATTTTGGAAATGTCTTAGAGACGGTGACAGTCGAGCGT
The DNA here is from genome assembly GCA_051880475.1 of Lachnospiraceae bacterium. Classification (GTDB taxonomy): domain Bacteria; phylum Bacillota; class Clostridia; order Lachnospirales; family Lachnospiraceae; genus JAUUSJ01. The sequence continues at coordinate 12,030 of JBJEOA010000056.1, forward strand.
TATCCAGTGATTCAGCAGATAAAACAAAGTATGGTGGCAAAAGGAGCACTCGGGGCTTTGATGAGTGGAAGTGGTCCAACGGTATTTGGTATTTTTGACTCAGAGGCGAAAGCGAAGGAAGCTTATAGAGAAGTTAGAAAAATTCAATCTGTGAGAAATGTCTATATTACAGAGCCATTTCAGGTGAGAAAATAGTATAAGGGAAGAAATGACTTTAGATTTAAGTTTACAAAGAATTTAAGCAAAATGCTAAGATATCAGTTTTAAAATTTACAAAATTTCACAGCTAAAAACCTGTCGCATTTATGTGGCTGGAAATTTATAATAAGCAACTAGAAAGGAATTATAAGGGTTAAATAGAGATGACGAATGATAGATTAAAAGTAAATTTAAATGAATATTTACCATTAAGAGATGTGGTATTTAATACATTGAGACAAGCAATTATTACGGGAGAATTTGCTCCTGGAGAGAGATTGATGGAGATTGCTCTCGCAGATAGACTTGGAGTTAGTCGTACACCAGTGCGTGAGGCGATTCGTAAACTTGAGCTTGAAGGTCTCGTTGTTATGATTCCAAGAAAAGGTGCTGAGGTGGCAAAAATTACGGAAAAGAGCTTGAAGGAAGTTTTGGAAGTAAGAAGTGCATTGGAGGAGTTGGCTGCAAGTTTAGCATGTGAGCGTATTACAGAAGATGGAAAAAAGGAATTGATAGAGACGCATAAGGCATTTGTGGATGCAATAGAAAATAAGGATATCAAAGATATTGCCAATAAAGATGAAGAGTTTCATAATCAAATTTTTGCATGTACAGAAAATGAGCGCTTAATTCAAATTGTGAATAATCTAAAGGAGCAGATGTACCGCTATCGAATGGAGTATGTAAAAGAGGTAGGCCGTCACTCTGATTTGATTACAGAACATGGTGTTATTCTTGATGCGATTTTGAATAATAAGAAGGATAAGGCGAAAGATTTTATGCATGAGCATATTAAGAGACAAGAGGAAATTATTATAAATAATATAAGAGAGAAGAATGAGTAGTTGGCTTTGTGGCGCTACATATAAAAAGCGATTTACATATTTTTATGTGAATCGCTTTTTTATATGTCTTGAAAGTTTTTTACTTTAAATAAAAGGAATGTATAAATTAGGTGAAGTTGAGGATACTGTTTTGTATTGAGAGAGATAGAAAGAAAGATAAAAATGGGAAGAGAGAAAAGTATAGTAAATTATGGATATAGATAGGAGTGGGAAAATGGGAGAAAAGAAGGAGCAAGAGAAAAAACAAGTATTTCCAATTCGAAAAAACTTGCAGGAGAATATAAGATATATTGAAGATAAATTGGTTAATTGCAATGATATTATTAAAAAAGAGTTTCATACTGGGATAGACAAAGACATAAAGTTTTATATGGTTTATACAGATGGGTTGACAAAGACAGATATGTTAGAGGAGTCCGTACTTGCACCTCTTTTAAAAAATTTTATTAAGACAGAAAATGATATAATGGCTCAGTTTGAATGTAGTAGTATTCAGACGGCAGATATGAAAGAAGTGTCAAATATGGAGGAGGCACTCACTAATATACTTGCTGGAAATACAGTTTTATTTGTGGATGGATATGATTATGCAATTCTTATATCAAGTAAAAATTTTCCAACGAGAGGTGTGCAAGAGGCTGACCAGGAGGTAGTGCTTCGAGGACCAAAGGATAGTTTTAATGAGAGTTTAAGAACAAATACGGCGCTTATTCGAAGGAGAATTCGAGATACAAGGTTGAAGGTAGAGCAGTTACAAGTTGGCGAGCGTTCAAAGACGGATATTGCACTTATGTATATGGATGATTTAGTAAGACCTGATGTTTTGCAGGCAGTAAGGGATAGATTAGATAAGGTAAGCATGGATGGAATTTTAGATGGCGGGATGTTAGAGCAGCTTATAGAAAAAAACTGGAAATCACCTTTTCCACAATTTCAAAGTACGCAAAGACCAGATAAGACAGCGAGTGCATTATTAGAGGGAAGGGTTGTACTAGTTGTGGATAATTCTCCGCAGGTACTGATTCTCCCCGTTACTTTTCAGATTTTTTTTCAGGCAAGTGATGATTATTATGACCGATGGGAAGTAGCGAGTTTTGCGAGAATACTTCGATATATGGCTTCTTTTTTGGCGATTGGGCTTCCAGCTTTTTATATTGCAATAGCGAATTTTCACACAGAAATACTTCCAACTTCTCTTATTTTGTCGATTGCCGCGGCGAGAGAGGGTGTCCCTTTTCCAGTTGTAGTGGAAGTTTTATTGATGGAATTATCGTTTGAGTTACTCCGTGAGGCGGGAATACGACTGCCAGGGCAACTTGGGGGAACGATTGGAATCGTGGGAGGTTTAATTGTGGGGCAGGCGGCGGTTGATGCGGGGCTTGTGAGCACGATTGTTGTTATTGTCGTTTCTTTGACTGCAATTGCTTCCTTTGCTGTGCCAAATGAGACTTTTTCTTCTGCATTTCGGATGCTTAAATTTCTTATGATTATTTTTGCAGCTTGTTATGGAATTTATGGATTTTTTCTTGGGTGGCTTTTATTATTCATCCACTTAGCAGGATTAAAGAGTTTTTGTATTCCTTATATGATGCCAAGTGTGGCAGGAAGCTTAAATTCTTATGAAGACGGGAAAGATTTTCATTTTAGATGGCCTTTATTTTCCATGAGAAGGCGCCCAATCTTTACGAGGGAAGATGCGAGAATAAGGAGAAAAAATTAGTAAAAGAGGTGGAGTATGTTTATTGAAAATGATAGAATTTCGTTGCGACAAATAAAGCGGATGTTGATGATAGAGATATTTAGTGCTAGCAGTCTTTTATTGCCCTCTATTATTGTGAGAGGACAAAAAGGAAATGGTTTCGTTCCGCTTTTGGTCGGTTCAGTCTTTGCTTTGGCGTATGTGGGATTTTTTGTATGGATTATGAAAAAAATGAAGGGAAGCTATGTAGAACTTATCAGAGAAAATTTAGATAAAAGTGGAATATTTTTTACTGGAATTATTTATTATATTCGATTTTTTATTAACCAAGTATTTTTAATTATTTTATTTGGAAAATTAATTCAAGTATCTGTTCTCCCAGGATATGCTCTTTGGTTTATTATCGGTCCGATTTTATTTTTCACATTTTATTGTTCTATGAATGGATTAGAGGGGAGGGCAAGGACATTAGAGCTTTTATTTCCTTATATTTTTATCCCTCTTTTCATTGTTCTTATTTTGGCGTTAGGTGAGATTGATTTATCTCGGTTTGCCATGACAAGAGGGGAGGAGGGAAAAAATATAGTCCAAACTTTGTTGACGACATACGCAGTTTTTTTATCTTACCGCGGAATTGAATTTTTGTTGTTTTTAGGGCCACAGGTAGAACAATCAGAATCAAAGACGAGAGTAGCCAAAACGGCATATATGGCGACCTTGTGGATTGTAATATTAAATATTATTATCTATATTGTCACAGTGGGAATGTTTGGAATTTATTATACGAGAAAGACATGGTGGACAGCTCTAAAAATTATGCAGGCAGTCAGGCTTCCAGGAGGCTTTGTTGAGAGATTAGATATTTTATTTATCGTTTTTTGGATTTTTAGTATGTTTTGTGTTTTTAGTGCATATTTCTTTTACGGATGGAAAATGCTCGAAACAGGAATTCCATCCTTAGAAAAAAACAAAATTCTAGTTATGGTAGTTTCTCTATTTGCTGTATTTATTTTTGCCTGTTTCTTACAAAATATGGAAAATATAATAGTGAGATTTTATCAATATTTAATGTGGGGCGATTTTTTATTAGCCTTTTTTATTCCACTTTTTATTTCACAAAAACGGAAAATATTTGGATAATAAACAGATATACTAGCTTTTTTAGAGGATATTGATGATGGAAAGATATGATTGTTTCGCTGCTTTCCGATAGGATTTTGTGATTATTCTCACAGGAAAGATGGGAGGATGAATGCCTTATTTTATAAGATGAAAGGAAAAGTAAAAATGAAAAAGTGGAGAAAAAATTTATGGAAAAGAGATAAGACAGAGAAAAAAGATTTCACTCAAACGGAATATAAAAAAAGTCATAAGGTTCTTTTTTGTATCATTTTGACTATGACGATTTTTCTTTTGACGGGATGTGAGAGAGCAGTAAGTATTGAGGAAAAAGAGTATGTTTTAGTGTTAGGAATTGATAAGGATAAATCGGGAAAAAAGGCGTGGGAGGTGTATTATTCTAAGGCCGATACGAGTAAGCTTCAAGGAGAGGCTGGGAAGATAGCAGAATCTACGCATGTTTCCTATAAGGTGGATACACTTGCACAGTCGGAGCTAGAAGATAGAAATGATGATGCAAAACAGCTTTCTCTTGGACATTTGAAGGCGATTTTTATTGGAGAGAAGTTGGCAAAAGATGAGAGGGAGTGGAAGCGTCTTATAGAAGAGCTTGAGAAAACGAATGAAATTTCAAAGACAGTTCTTGTATATATCTGTTCTCCAGATGCAAAGAGCTTAATTGAGACGGATAAGGACATATCAGGGACATTAGGAGAATATATGGAACAACTATCGAATAAACAAGAGAGACAAACAAGAGAAAAGTCAGTCACATTAAATGATGTGATAGTGGAGTTAAATGGCATAGCAGAGGGAGATTTTATACCAGTTTTAAAGGTGAAAGAAAAAAGACCGAGTCTAGTTAAACAGGAATAATCTTATTTTTACTTTAGTTTAGGATTTATCTGTTAAATATAAATTACCCACCACCTAAAGGCAGTGGGTTTTTTTGCCGCTTTTATAAAATAGTAAAATAGAAGTTTAATTTCTTTCTGTTGAAAAATCTATCCACTCGTCTTCTTCTAGTTTTAATTGAACTAAAGTTTTTAAGAGGTCTACACTTCTCTCAACTCCGAGTAAACTACTATCGATTAAAATATGTTTTCCCTCCTTTTGGTTCCAAGAGCGGTCAGCATAAAGTTGATAATAGCTCTTTCTAATTTTATCCATCTTTTTTGTCAGTTTTTTTGCCTGATTTTCCGGAAGATTTTCTCGTTCCATGACAGTTTGAACTCTTTTATCAAAAGGTGCATAAATAAATACTTTAATGCAGTCTTTTCGGTCGCTTAAAATATAATCTGCGAGCCTTCCGACGATAACACAAGACTCTTTACTTGCGATATCTTTGATAATTTTAGCTTGAATGCGGTATAATCTGTCATTTAATGTTCCGTAGCTCATTCCAGTTGGAGCATAGGCATCTAGAAGGCGGCTTACAACTTTTTCATCTGCCGAATCAAGTAAATCTTCTCGAATTCCAGTCTCATTTGCAGCCATTGTAATTAAATTTTTATCATAAAAATTAATGCCTAATTCTTTTGCGAGAAGTTTTCCGATTTTCCTTCCTTGGCTTCCAAATTCACGTCCTATTGTTATAATTACTTTTTGTGCCATAATCTTACTCTGCTACTTAGGACAGGTGTCTGTCCCTTGTCTGATTGTAGTAGCTCCTCCTTTCTGTTCCTTTATTATAGCAAAAAAATATAAAAAATGGAAGATGAAAAAGAAAAAATTGTATAAAATATATAAAATTTCAGAAGATCATATTTGGGAAACTGTATTTTCACAAAAATGGAAATAATTTAAACAGGACGGGGGACTGTCCCCTGTCCACTCCAAAGAAGAATAAGGTTGGTAAAAACATGAGAAAGAAGATTTATTTTATATGGACGATGATGATATTAGCTATATTAGGAGCAGGAGTATATGGAACAAAAAAGGTTCAAGCGCAGATTGCAGACCGTGTGATTCGATTCCATGTGAGAGCAAATAGTGACGGTTTAAAAGATCAGGAAATGAAATTAAAGGTGAGAGATAAAGTAATTTGTGAGACAAAAAAATATTTGGAGGGATGTTCTAGTAAAAAAGAGGCAGAGTATATCATTTTAAAACATAAAGGAGAGATTGAGAGGACTGCCAAAAAAGTATTAGAGGAAGAAGAAAAAGGAATAGAGGTAAAGGTGAGCTATCAAAAAGAGAAATTTCCTCTTCGAATTTATGGGGAGTATGCGTTTCCTCCTGGAGTTTATGACGCACTTCGAATTGATATCGGAAAGGCAGATGGAAAAAATTGGTGGTGCATAATGTATCCGTCTTTATGTTATTTGGATGAGACAGAAGAAATTTTTGATAGCAGAGCGAGAAAATCGCTAGAAAAAGTAGTGGGAGAGAAGGCATACTATGAATTGAGAATGAGAGATAAAAAGGGAAAGATAAAAATAAAATGGAAAATATATGAAATATTGAGAGAGTATATTGCTTGATTTTTTGTAATTATGAGAAAAATTGATGCAAAAATTTATAATTTAGTGGCAAAAATCCTAAAAAGCTTATCTATAGGAGGAAAGCCACTTTTTTCTTGCTTTTTGAGGGGATATCATATATCATAGGGAATGGAAAGAGTTTCAGTGACTATAAAAAAGATGCTCTTTAGAAGATGGATTAGTGAATATGAATATACGATTTTCATGAAAGGGGAATTTATAAATGGATAAGAAAAATGTAGTAGTTGTTTTCGGTGGAAGATCTTCTGAACATGAAGTTTCTTGTATTTCTTGTCAGACAGTTATTGCGAATATTAATAGAGAAAATTACGATATTATTTTACTTGGTATTACAAAAGAGGGAGAATGGCTTTTTGTAGATAAGGTTGAGGATATTGCCGACGGAAGTTGGGTAAATTCTAAGACAAGAGCAATTATTTCTCCAGATACAGTGAAGAAAGAACTTATTATTTTTGGGGAAGATGGTGTTAAGACAAAGAAAATTGATGTTGTATTCCCAGTTCTTCACGGACTAAACGGAGAGGACGGAACAATTCAGGGAATTTTTGAGTTAGCTCAGATACCATATGTTGGATGTGGCGTTTTAGCTTCCAGCGTTTCTATGGATAAATTATATACTAAAATTGTGGTAGACACATTAGGTGTAACTCAGGCTCAATATGTCGGCGTGGATAGAAGGGAGCTTGTTGATATGGATGCAGTAGTAAAAAGAGCAGAGGAGAAATTGGACTATCCAATGTTTGTAAAACCTTCTTGTGCAGGTTCCTCTAAGGGTGTTTCTAAGGCTGAAAATAGAGAAGGATTAAAGGCAGCTTTAGAAGAAGCGGCTCGACATGACAGAAAGATTTTGATTGAGGAGACAATTGTAGGTAGAGAGATTGAGTGTGCAGTTCTTGGAATGACAGATGTAAAGGCTTCTGGTCTTGGAGAGATTTTGGCAGCAGCTGATTTTTATGACTATGATGCCAAATATAATAATGCAGAATCTAAGACTGTATTAGACCCAGACCTTCCAGCACAGGTAGTGGAGGAAGTGAGAAAAGCAGCAGTTGATATTTTCAAAGCTTTAGATGGTTCAGGTCTTTCTAGAGTGGATTTCTTTGTGGAGAAGGAAACAAATCGAGTTATATTTAATGAGATAAATACGCTTCCTGGTTTTACATCAATTAGTATGTATCCAATGCTTTGGGACAGACAGGGAATTTCAAAGCCAGAGCTTGTAGAAAAATTATTGCAGTTAGCTATGGAGCGCTATACTATTTAGTGAGCATTGCGTAGCTTAGAGAGAGTGGAGCAGGGCAAAGCTTTGTAGATAGGTTAAGAAAGGGCATTATGATAAAAAATGTTTTAGTATCAGTGTCAGGGATACAGTTTGAGATTGATGAGGAAGAAGTAATAGAAGTCATCACGACAGGCAATTATTATTGTAAAAATGGCAAGCATTATATTTTGTATGATGAGAGAGATGAGCAGCAGGGCGTTACGAAAAATCGTATTAAGATTGATAAAAACCGAGTTGAGATGAGAAAACAAGGTGCTGTCACGACAAATATGATTTTTGAGGAAGGCAAGGAAAATATTACTTACTATAATACAGGATTTGGGACATTATTGGTTCAGGTGAAAACAAGCTCTGTTACAGTTTTAGAGCGAGAAGATTTCATATATGTAAAGATTTTATACTCTATGGATGTAAATTATTCACATGTCTCAGAGTGTAAAGTGGAGATAAAAGTGAGAGGAAATGATATCTCAAGGTGAGAAGTTTTTAGTAAAATTTCAAGTAAAAATATAGAAGAAAAATTCTAAATAAAAAAGCCAGACATTCATTGGAAATTCCAAGAAGGTTTGGCTTTTGTTATTATTTCTTTTTATTTGATTTTTTTGCCTCTTCTTTCTTTTTTTCTTCAGAAAGTTCTTTAGAAAGAGCGTTTGTCTTAGAACGCATCTTGGCAAAGAAGCCTTTTTTCTCAACTGGTGGAAGAGGAGCATTACGGAAATTACGTACTCCGATAATATAAAGTCCGCTGACTCTAGCTTTGATTTCAGCCTTAATAGGAACTTGGTCAAAAACTTCCTCGTCACAGATTAGAGTCATTACTTTTGGTCCTACTTTTGCCTTTACGATAGGTAATTTAGAGCGACGTAAATATTTTGGAGTATTGTCAAGAACGATTTTTGGTAAATTGGCATCCTTAATAGGCATCTTCTTTTTATCGATAACTAACATAGTTACGTTCTGGGCATTTGCCTCCATCTGTTCTCTTTGTGTTTCTTGTTTTTTCTGCATTTTATTGCCAAAGAAGTATAAAACAGCCAAAATAATGATGGCAATTACTAAGACAATTGCAAATACAATCCATGGATTCATTTGTTGGATACCTCCTATGTTTATAAAAATCAGCCAGAAAACCCCCTACTTTTTAGGCTGTGGGTAGTTCGTTTTTCTAACATTATGCAAATGAAATTTTATCATATTTTGGTGTAATCTGCAAGCATTTTTTCGTCAAGTTTTATGATGATTTCTTCAAAAATTTCTTGCGATTTAGGTAAAAATTCTGTATGATAGAGATAGA
>JBJEOA010000056.1:21070-30373 GCA_051880475.1 Lachnospiraceae bacterium
AGACAGACATCTTAGTTCACTGTATCATTCATCAAAGGTTGGGGATTTTTATGGGTAATTTGATGGATGAATACGCAAATACAAGGAGGTATTTTTATGGAGAGTAGAGCACAAAAAATTCACGCAAAGTCGAATAAGAACGTAATCATGAGAGTAATTCCAGGACATTTTGCAACGAACCATTCTCATATCAACTATTATATGGATATGACTATTTTGAAATCAAGAAAGAGTGAAGCTGCCGCTGCCGCATCTGTATTGGCAAAAGACTATTCTAGCACTACATATGTCGATACTATTATCTGTATGGATGGCTGTGAAGTTATTGGCGCTTACTTGGCAGATGAATTAACTGCATCTGGAATTATGTCCTTAAATATGCATAAAACGATTTATATCGTGACTCCTGAGATTCACTCTGGAGGACAGCTTATCTTCCGCGATAATATGCAGCCAATGATTTATGGAAAGCATTGCTTGCTCTTGCTTGCTTCTGCAACAACAGGACGTACCATCGAGAGAGCTATTGAGTGTATTAAATACTATGGCGGTATTGTGGAGGGCGTTTCTGCTATCTTTAGTGCAAATAAAATCGTAGATGGTATGGAAATCAATTCCATTTTTAGCACGACAGATTTGCCAGACTATGATACATATGAGGCTTCTGAATGTCCTATCTGTAAGAGAAAACAAAAAATAGACGCTATTGTAAATAGTTACGGATATTCAAGATTATAAGAGAAAAGAGATTGTCAAGAATGTTTCTTGGCAATCTCTTTTTTTATTTTACTTGTGCGTCAATCATCTCTTGAATTTGTTTTTGGAGATAAGCACCTAAGTGACGTTTTTGTTCTTTTTCAAGAGTTGTAGGGTCAACTGGTTTGCCAAAAGTAACAAAAACCTTTGCAGGAGTGACTTTTAGTGCGTGGTTATTTTCAAAAAGGTTTGCACTGCCACTTATTGCGACAGGGATGATTTTACTTTTGGATTTTTCAGCCATCTTTGTGCTTCCTTCTTTAAACGGAAGCATTCCCTCTTCCTTGCTTCGAGTTCCCTCAGGGAAGATAAAGAGAGAATTTCCCTCTTTTAGCAGTTGAACTCCGTCGAGAATAGTTTTTAATCCCTCTTTGACATCGGTTCGATTCAAGAAAAGACAATTAATATTTCTCATCCAAAAGTTTAAAAGAGGAATTTTTTCCATCTCTTTTTTTGCAATATATCCGACACCATTTTTAATATAAATGCAAGTTACGAGGATGTCAAAATAGCTTTTATGGTTGCCGACAAATAAAACTGCCTCATTGTCTGGTAAGTTTTCTAGTCCCTCCACGGTAATATCAGCACCAACAGCGGTAAGGAGAACACGAAAAGTCCAGCGAACGATTGCCTGAGAGATAGAAACTGCTTTTTTTCGGTTTATTTTTCGTAAAACGAGCAAAAATAAATCGAGAGGCAGAGTTAATGTAAAAAATAAAAATAAAATAATGATAACTAAAATTGTGCGCATAATTTATCCTCGTCCATATAAAATGGAAAGTTGTTTTACATAATCTGCTAATCCGTCGTTTAATTGTTCAGATTTGAAACGATAACCCCAGTTTCCAAGAGCAACGCCTGGAACATTCATACGAAATTCACTGTCCTGTCCAAAAATATCTTGAATAGGTACGATTGCCATATTGGCAGGAGAGCCAAAGCAGGTGCGAATGAAATCCCAGTGAATACTTCTTCCGTCTGTATTCATATAGCGACGAACTTTATCTTGACAGATAGGAGCCGCTTTTCGATACCAGCCAACTGTCGTGTCGTTATCATGTGTTCCAGTATAACATACAGAATTTACTGGATGATTATATGGCATAAAATCGTTGTCATTGATATTTTCGAATCCAAATTGAAGAATTTTCATGCCTGGAAGTTTGAAACGGTCGCGAAGCTCACGGACGCTGTCAGTAATAATTCCAAGGTCTTCTGCAATAATTGGTAAATCTTTTCCAAGTGTGTTTTGAAGTGCGATGAAGAAATCATCTCTAGGTCCAGGAACCCATCTTCCGTCGATGGCAGTTTCTGCACTTGCCTTTACTTCCCAGTAATCTTGGAAGGCTCTAAAATGGTCAATTCTTAAATAATCGCAAAGTTGAAGTTGACATTTAATTCTAGAAATCCACCATGCGAAATCTGTTTTTTTATGAACTTTCCACTTATAGAGAGGATTTCCCCAAAGCTGTCCTGTCGCACTAAAATAATCTGGTGGTACTCCTGCTACTAGAGTCGGTGTTAAATCTTTTTTTACGTGGAATAACTCTGGGTGGGACCATACATCAGAACTATCTCCAGATACATAGATAGGAATATCTCCGATAATATAAATTCCGTTATCGTTAGCAAATTTTTTTAGCTCATGCCATTGTTTAAAGAAAATAAATTGAATGAAAAGCTGATAGTTTACTTCGTTGATTAATTTTTCTCTTAAGGCCTTTTTTTGTCGCTCATTTGGTCTTTTTTGGCTTGGCTTCCAAAATTGAACACCAGCACCTTCGTTCTCTTTTTTGATTGCCATGAACAGAGCATAGTCATCAATCCAGAATGCATTTTCTTCTAAAAACTGCTCATATTCTTCTTTTAAGCTTAATGTAGGTTCTTGAAGCTCTGTGGAATCTGCATTTTCTTGTGCTAGCTTGGATTTCTCACAATCGTTAATTTGGGTTGATTCTTGGTTTAACTTTTCCTCAAAATGAAGAAAAGCTGTGCGCAGATATTTTTCCTTTGCTTTTTGAACAGCTGGGTAGTCTACTCTTTCTGTCACACATTCCTCGTCAGGTTTGGCTTCTTCTTTTGTCAAAAGTCCTTCTTCTACTAACTTTTCAGGACTGATTAAGAGGGGTTGTCCTGCGAAAGAAGAGAAGGCCTGATAAGGGGAACCTTCATATCCAGTTGGACCAAGAGGAAGTACTTGCCATAAATGTTGGCCAGATTTTTTTAAAAATTCAACGAATTCATAAGCCCCTGGTCCTAAATCTCCAATACCGTATGGACTTGGAAATGAGGTTGGATGAACTAAGATTCCAGACATACGCTTTGGTCTGATTTTTTCAGTTGGTTTCATGGTATTATGCCTCCTTAAAAGTTTATCGTTAAAATTTACCAATCTGTTTTAATTATACATTATGGCGAAAAAAAAGTCTATTTACTTTTTTGATGAGTTTCATATTTTTATGTTTTTAATTGATTGATTTTGAAGAAGATTTCAGATTTTATTTAGAACAAAGAACGTTTATTATTGCGAAGCAAGTTTGCTTATGATATACTTTGGGACATGGGAAAGCCAAGCTAAGGCGGTTTGCCCTCCACACTGTTAACGGAGGGATAAAAACCCTCCAATCTATGAAAGGAGGGTGATATTGATGTATGTTACATATAGTGATATGTTTAATTTCGCATTAGTATTAATTACGCTTGTCGGATTATGCTATACGATTTTTCACAGAGACGATAATGATAAACATGAAAAAAAGTAACCGCCATTACCCCAAATAATGACGGTTATTAATTAAAACTAAATGATTAAGGGTGAACCGCTTTGACTTTCCCTCTTTCTATCCTTAATATAGCATATCTATGTGAGGATTTCAAGTAGAGTTTTTTACATAATAAAACATAACTTGTAGAAAAATAGATAAGATGATATACTGACTTAGGGATGCAAAGAGCAAGGCGATTGCCCTTCAAATGTTTAACGGAGGGGTAAAAAATACCTTCCAATTATTTGGGTATCCCTTCTTGAATTTAGAAAGAATAAGATATTCTTAATAATATATTGAGGTGAAAATAAATGAAGATTATAGCAGGGCTTGGAAATCCAACTGCAAAGTATGAAGGAACAAGACATAATATTGGATTTATGGCGATAGATAAAATAGCAGAGAAATATGGAATTTCGGTGGATACAAAAAAACATCGAGCGTTAGTCGGAAAAGGTGTTATAGCTGGACAAAAAGTGATTTTGGCGAAACCTCAGACTTTTATGAATCTGAGTGGAGATAGCATCCAGCAGATTGCGGCGTATTATAAGGTGGAGCCAGAAGATATTTTAATTTTATTTGACGATATTAGCTTAGATGTAGGTAGAATTCGTATTCGTAAGAAAGGAAGTGCCGGAGGGCATAATGGAATTAAAAGTATTATTGCCTGTCTTAATTCTAGTGATTTTCCACGGGTTAAGATTGGCGTCGGAGATAAAAAGCCGGGACAAGATTTAGCTGCACATGTACTTGGAAATATCCCAAAAGCTGAAAAAGAGCTTATGGACGATGCACTTTTGAGAGTGCAGGAGGCAGTAGAGTTAATTGTAACAGAAGATATTGATAAGGCGATGAATTTATATAATACAAAACCTCAAAAAAATGCATAGCATATCGTCTATTTTTGTATAAGTTTTATACGGGAAGTAGGAACTTATCGCAAGAAATATGAGAGGGTACCTTTTATGGAAACCTTCCATATTTCTTGCGAAATTTTTTATGATATATCTTTCTTAAGGAGATTTAAATTTCTACTAATTCATATTCTCTAGAACCAAAACCTAATTCTGCTGCCGCCTCAATTGTGTGAATTCCATTTTGAGATTCGATTCTCTCAATTAAGTGGTCTTTGCCGGGATCATCTGATTGATATACTAAATCCAAGCAAGCTTGATCAATAGCGATTGGATCTGTGGAGGCTAAAATTCCGATATCCTTCATACAAGGATCTTCTGCAATTGCACAGCAGTCGCAGTCAACCGACATATTTTTCATAACATTAATATAAAGAATTTTTCCATCAAAATATTCTATTACAGATTTTGCAGCGTCTGCCATCGCCTCTAAGAATTTATCATGTGGAGCGGTCCAAATTTCATCTACATCTCCAGCACCGTGAATATATGCTTTTCCATAAGAAGAAGCGATACCGATTGATAATTGTTTTATAGCTCCGCCGTATCCTCCCATCGGATGCCCTTTGAAATGAGATAGTACTAACATAGAATCGTAATTTGCCATATCTTTACCGACAAAATTTTTCTTAATTATCTTTCCATCTGGAATCTCAAGTTCCATGTCAGGTCCCTTGGCATCTAATAAGTCTACATCAAAGTACTTGCTCCATCCATGTTTTTTTAATGTCACGATATGTTTTTCAGTTGTATCTCGTTGTCCATCGTAAGCGGTATTACATTCTGTTACCGTGCCCCCTACATAGTCGATAACTGGCTTCCAAAATTCTGGTTTTAAGAAATTTTGATTCCCCACTTCTCCCGAGTGAAGCTTAATTGCTATCTTTCCTTCTAATGGTTTTTCAAATAACTGATACATTTCCAGTACTTTTTGTGGAGTAATCTCCTTTGAAAAATACACTTTTGCCATAATATCTTCCTCCTTTTTGATAGTATGCTTGATAACTAAGTCATAAATTTATTCCAGTATCTGTTTTGTTTTTACTATTTCTAATATTGTATCATTTAGAAATATAGTATTCTAGTATTTTTTGTTAAATATATTATTTATTTTACCTTAATATCGTCATACGCAGAAAAACTTGAAAAGCCTTGATATTAAATCAAGAAAACGGTATATTATTAATTAAAAGAAAAGATAAGATAAAAAGGGAACTACGGATTCGCAGTTCCCTAAAACTGATGGAAAAATAAAGATGTAAAAATTTGGAAGGAGGAACAAAATGGAACTTTTATATACACCGTTAAAGATATCTTCTCAGTTTGAGGAGATGGAGAGAGTGATTGAAAAGTGTGAATTTCCGATTCATATTGCAGGTTGTATTGACACGCAAAAATGTCATTTGATAGATAGTCTGGCTCAAAGAGCGAATCATAAAATTATCATTACTTATAGTGAGGATAGGGCGAAGGAAATATGGGAAGATTATCGTTTTTTTGACCATTCTGTTCTTCTTTATCCGGCAAAAGATGTCTTATTTTACAGCGCAGATATTCATGGAAATTTGATAGAGCAACAGAGATTATCGGTTTTAAAGCATATTGTCGAGGGGGAAAAAACGACGATTGTGCTTACTTTTTCTGCGTTGATGGATCAGCTTATTCCGTTAGAAGAGTTTAAAAATCAGGTAATCGAGATTTCGGTGGGACAGATAATTGAATTAGAAAAAATAAAAGAGAAATTAAATTTTCTTGGCTATGAGAGAGTAGATTTAGTTGAGGCAGCAGGACAGTTTTCTGTGAGAGGAGGAATTTTGGATATTTTTCCACTGACAGAGGAATGTCCATATCGAATCGAATTTTGGGGAGATGAGATTGATTCAATACGAAGCTTTGATATTGAGAGTCAGAGGTCTATTGAGACAGTAGAAAAATTGTCTATTTATCCAGCAACTGAGATGATTCTCACAAAAAAGAGAATTCATGATGGTATTTTGAAGCTGGAAAAAGAAGGAAAAAAACTAATGCAGATTTTTCACGATAATTTTCAGACGAAGGAGTACGCTCGGGTGAGAGATTACGTGGAACAGATAAAAGAAGAACTCTTAGAGTTAGATAATATTAGAAATGATAGTTTAATTCATTATTTTTATGATGAGACAGTCTCCTTTATGGACTATTTCGGAGAGGATACTGTATTTTTCTTAGATGAGCCAAATCGAATGGAAGAACAAAGTGAAGCATTTGAGATGGAGGTCGCTGAGAGTATGAGGGGAAGACTTGAGGCGGGATATATTTTGCCATCGCAGTCTGAAGTCATTTTCTCAGCAGAGGAAGTAATGGCAAGATTATATCGAAAAAAAAGCATTTGCCTTAGTATGCTTATCTATGAAATAAAAAAAGCAAGAATACGCAATGAATTTTATATTGAGACAAAGGAAGTAGTCTCATACCAAAATAGTTTTGAACAGTTAATGGAAGATTTGAAGATATTTAAGAAAAAGAAGTATAAGATACTGATTGTATCTCCATCTACAACAAGGGCAAAAAGACTTGCACAGGATTTGCGGGAAAATGAAATCCCGGCCTTTTTCTCTAGTGACCGAAATCATGTTTTAATGGAAGGGGAAATTATGGTCATTAACGGAGCGTTGAAGAAAGGATTTGAGTATCCAAAATTAAGACTTGTCGTTATCTCTGAGAAAGATATTTTTTCTATTAAGGCGACAAGACCTAAAAAGAAAAAAAAGAGCGAGCATAGTGGAAGTCGAATTAATTCCTTTGCAGAGCTTTCTATTGGAGATTATGTTGTTCACGAAAATCATGGACTTGGAATTTATAGAGGAATTGAGCAGATTGAAGTAGACGGAGTTTATAAGGACTATATTAATATTGAGTATCAAGGCGGAAGTACACTCTTTATCTTAGCTTCTCAGCTTGATTTGATTCAAAAATATGCCAGTGTGAATGCAAAAAAACCTAAGTTGAATAAACTTGGCGGTACAGAGTGGGAGAAGACAAAAAAAGAAGTAAGGACGAGAGTAAAAAAGACAGCACAAAATTTATTAGAGCTTTACGCTATTCGTCAACAAAAAAATGGTTTTGCTTTTTCACAGGATTCTATCTGGCAAAAGGAATTTGAGGAGATGTTCCCATTTGATGAGACGGATGATCAGTTGACTGCAATTGCTGATACAAAAAAGGATATGGAAAGCCATAAAATTATGGACCGCTTAATCTGTGGAGACGTAGGATATGGAAAGACAGAGGTTGCAATACGTGCCGCTTTTAAGGCGGTTATGGATGGAAAACAAGTCGTTTATCTCGTGCCGACAACGATTTTAGCACAGCAGCATTATAGTACATTTGTGGAGAGAATGAAAGATTATCCAATTCAGATTCGTATGCTTTCTCGTTTTATTACACCCGCAAATCAGAAAAAAACGATTGAAGGGCTGAAAAAAGGACAGATAGATATTGTAATCGGGACGCATAAAGTTCTCTCAAAAACGGTAGAGTTCAAGGACTTAGGATTGCTTATTATTGACGAGGAGCAGAGATTTGGTGTAAATCATAAGGAGAAAATTAAAGGCATGAAAAAGACGGTTGATGTGCTTTCTCTCTCCGCGACGCCAATTCCTAGAACTCTTCATATGAGTCTTGTCGGAATTCGAGATATGAGTGTATTAGAAGAGCCGCCAGTTGACCGAAGAGCGATTCAAACGTATGTACTTGAGTATAATGACGAGATGGTCCGTGAGGCGATTAATCGAGAACTTGCCCGAGGAGGACAGGTTTATTATGTATATAATCGCGTTAATAATATCGATGAGATTACGGCGACTGTGGCGAAGTTAGTTCCAAATGCAAATGTAGCCTATGCCCACGGACAGATGAGTGAGCGTCAGCTTGAGAAAATTATGTTTAGTTTTATTAATAAAGAAATTGATGTTTTAGTGTCAACAACGATTATCGAGACTGGACTTGATATTTCTAATGTAAATACGATGATTATTCACGACGCAGATAAGCTTGGACTTTCTCAGCTTTATCAGCTTCGAGGAAGAGTTGGCCGCTCGAATCGAACTGCCTATGCATTTTTAATGTATAAGCGGGATAAACAGCTTCGAGAAGTGGCAGAAAAGCGTTTAAAAACAATTCGTGAATTTACAGACCTTGGTTCTGGATTCCGAATTGCAATGCGTGATTTGGAAATTCGAGGAGCGGGAAATCTTCTCGGTGCAGACCAGTCAGGGCATATGGAGGCGGTTGGATATGACTTGTATTGTAAGATGCTAAATAATGAAGTGAAGCGTCTAAAAGGAGAAGCGAAAGAGGAGGAGGAATTTACTACGCAGATTGATATTGATGTCAGTGCTTATATTCCTTCTATGTATGTAAAAAATGAGTCACAAAAATTAGAACTTTATAAGAGGATTGCTGGTATTGAAAGTGACGAGGAGAGAGAAGATTTGCTTGATGAACTAATTGACCGCTACGGAGAAGTGCCAGTGAGCGTAGAAAATTTACTTCAGATTGCGACAATTAAGTCTCTCGCACATCATGCGTATTTAATTGAAATTAAGGAGGAGGGAAGTAAGATTCGCTTTGAAATGAATCCAAAAGCTCCAGTAAAAGTTGAGTTGATTCAAGAAATGGTCAATTCTTATGGGCGTGATATGACATTAAATTTAACGGGAAATCCTTGCTTTTTGCTTGATATAACAAAGCTTCCAAAAAAGCAGAGAATTGAAAAAGTAAAAGAGGTTGTTGTGAGTATTGGTGGATTGATTGAGGAGAGAGCATAGTTTAATGCAAAAGTCTCTGTTGAACAAACAGACGCAGAAAAATCTCTCTTTCTTTTCAAC
>JBJEOA010000057.1:0-29665 GCA_051880475.1 Lachnospiraceae bacterium
TACAGCAAAATGTTGCCAGTTAGAACCCCACAGGCTTGCCTGTGGGAGTAGTCAGATAGATAATAGATATTTATTGAAATATAATATTATCATAAAAATGATAATATATCAAGGAAAGAGAGATACGAATTAGTTAGTCTATCATTATAAAAAATATAAATGAGTTAAAGATTTGATAATTAAGGAGGAGCATTAAAATGAATAATATTGAAAGACGAGATAAAGAAATGGTATATATTGCAGATGAGGCTGTTTTTGAGGAACAAAAAAAAGCGAGAATTCTTACTCAGAAATTAAATACGGTGGACCGCTCAGATTTTGAAGCAATTGCTAATATTGTAAAGGAATTATTGGGAAAATCAGAGGGAGCTTTTATTAATCCACCTTTTTATTGTGATTATGGAAAGAATATTGAAGTTGGAAAGAATTTTTTTGCGAATTATAACTGTACCATTTTAGATGTTGCGAAGGTGAAAATAGGAGATAACTGTATGATGGCACCGAATGTAGCTATTTATACAGCGGGACATCCTGTACATCCAGATACGAGAAATTCTGCCTATGAATATGGGATTGAAGTTACAATTGGCGATAATGTTTGGCTTGGAGGGAATACTGTAATTTGTCCTGGTGTCCATATTGGAAATAATGTTGTTATCGGTGCGGGAAGTGTTGTGACAAAGGATATCCCTGACTGGGCAATTGCAGCGGGAAATCCATGCAAAGTAATACGTATGATTACAGAAGATGATAGAAAATATTACTATAAAGAACGAGAGATAGATGAGGAAGCGTGGGCTAATATTGTTGCAGGACTTCGCTAGTGTGAGGAAATCAAATTTTTATTTCTATCAATATATTTGTTTAACAAGGAGGAAAAATTATGTATATAGACTATCATTTACATACATATTATAGTGATGATTCTGATTATGAAATGGAACAGGTTGTCAAAGATGCCATATCTAAAGGGCTTTCAGAAATCTGTTTTACGGATCATGTAGATTATGGTATTAAAGGGGATTGGGAAGATACATCAGAGTTTTATAATTTAGAAGAGAAGGCAAAACTTCCTATAGTGAATGTAAAATATCCTGCATATCACGCAGAAATTAACCGAATGAAGAAGAAGTATGGGGGAGAAATTATAATTCGAGAGGGAATGGAATTTGGAATACAGGTTCATACCATTCCAGATTACGAAAAACTTTTTTCTTCTTATCCCTTTGATTTTATTATAATGTCTTGTCATCAAGTGGAGGATAAAGAATTTTGGACACAAGATTTCCAAAAAGGAAAGACGCAAGAAGAGTATAATAGAAAATATTATGAGGAGATTCTTCAAGTTATCCGCAAATATAAAAATTATAGTGTATTAGGTCATTTGGATATGATTACTCGCTATGATAAGGAGGGAATTTATCCTTTTGAGAAAGTGAGAGATATTATTAGAGAAATTTTGCGACAAACGATTGAGGATGGTAAGGGAATTGAGATTAATACTTCAAGTCATCGCTATGGACTTCCTGATTTGACTCCTTCAAGACAAATCCTTAAGATGTATAGAGAACTTGGGGGAAGTATTATTACAATAGGTAGTGATTCTCATAAGCCAGAACATCTTGGTGCTTATATTAAGGAAACGATAGAAGAATTAAAGGAAATGGGATTTACTTCGATTTGTACTTTTGAAAATATGAATCCTATTTTTCACAAAATATAAGGGGAATTTCTTCTATATATATATTAGAAATGGGGAGAAATCTCTCCCCATAAAAATTTTTGTATACGTTATTAAAAGATTGACAGTCATGGTAGTAAATCTATTTCACAAATTTTCGATAACCTGTCTCAAAATCTACTTCATTTTTTAACGGTTTTCCTGCCAAATAGGCTCTTAAATTTTCTCCCGCAATAGAAACCGCAGTATCTAAAATATCTTGTGTATGATAGTTTCCCGCAATATGTGGAGTAATCAAGAGATTTTTTGTATTCCAAAGTGGGGAATTTGTTGGAAGTGGCTCTACCTCCGCAACATCAATGGCTGCACCTCCAATCACTCCTTCATCCAAAGCTTTTATCAGCTCTTCTGTCGCAATAAGGTTTCCTCTTCCGACATTTAATAGAATACAATTTTTTTTCATGAGCATAAATGTTTTACTGTCAAATAAATGATAAGTTGCTTTTGTTCCAGGCAAAGAACAAGCTACAATATCTGCTTTTGGAAGCAATTCCTCTAATTTATCCATCTGATGAAGTTCATCTAAATATTCTGGCTTATCTGCCTTATTTCTTCTAATTCCAATGACATAACTTCCAAGAGCATGCATTCTTTTTGCAAACTCTCCTCCGATATCTCCAAGTCCTAAAACAAGAGTTGTACTTCCAAATATTGTTGTTACTTTTCCTTCATCTCTCCATAAATGCTCTTTCATATTATCTTGATATATATTTAATTTTTTCTTTAATGCAAATACTTGTGCGAGCATATGTTCTGCGATGCTTCTTCCGTATGCCCCTGTGGCATTACAAAGCTTAACTCCATCTCCTAAAAGTCCAGGCTCTGTAAACTGTGCAGCTCCTGCACTGTCAAGCTGTAAAAACTCTAAATTTTTTGCACCTCTTAAATCATCTACTTTTACATTTCCAAGAATAATATTGGCATTTTGTACCTGTTCTCTTGTTGCTCCCGCTGCACGATGAGCGTACTCAAACTTCATTCCTTCTCCAATTTTTTCTAAATATTCTTTGTGCTTTTGCTCAACTGGAATTGTCACTAATATCTTTTTCATCTTTATTTCTCCTATTCTACTATGAAAGCACCCGTCGGGTGAACTTTCATTTATCATAATTTTATACAATAATTCTAACAATTTTTTGTCAAATTATCTATTGACAAAACTTATAATATATATTTACAAAGTTTGTAAACATATTGATAAATTGCATTGAATGAAAAAAATATTTCTTTCTTGCAACAAAACGTTTCTTTTTTTACACTAATATATATAATACAAAAATCCATTTATCTAAAACACAAAAAAAGGGGGGATAGCTGTGAATACGGAAAAAAGTATTGAATTTTTTATTCAACAATATGAACTCGTTTATAAAGATTTATATCGATTTGCTTTATATACATTGAAAAACCCGCATGATGCCGAGGATATTGTGAGCGAGACAGTCACAGATGCTTTTGCAAGTTTTTCTAAACTTCGAAATTTAAGTTCATTTCGTGCATGGATTTTTCGTATCCTATCTAATAAATGCAAACAAAAATTAAGAGAATATGTCGATAAGACTTCGACTCTCTCAGAATCATTATCAAATGATTCATCTAATTTAGCGAATGATTTAGAAATACGAACTGCTTTTTCTTCACTTTCAAAAGAAGAACGTCTTATTTTATCGATGGATATTTTTGCGGGATATACGAGTAGAGAGATTGGAAAAATTTTAAATTTAAATGAAAATACCATTCGCTCTAAAAAGAGCAGAGCTTTAAAAAAATTAAAAGAGCAACTAAATTATTGAGAGGTGACAAATATGGATAAATTAAAAAATGATTTAAAAAATAGTGCCAAAGATATAGAAATTCCAAATAGCATATCCCCAGAAAAAATGAGAGAAAAATTAAATACATTGGATTTGTCGAATTTACAAACTTCTTCTAAAAATAAGAAAAAATATCTATTTATAAAGAGACGAACCGTTGGAGTTCTCGCCACTGCTGCCTCATTTTTGCTCATTGCCACGGTTGCTCTTCGTTTTGACTGGATAAATTTAAGTTTTACTACACAAAAAAATGCGATTACTTCTGAGGATACTAAATCTACAAGTAAATCAAATTCTTCTAACTCAGACGAAAATACAAGCAATAATTCAAAAAAAGCAAAGTCTTCCTCTAGCCTTTCTGAATTTTATTATACGACAACTTATGATGATATTAAGAAAAAAGTAAAAACTGCATGGTCAGATTCTATGGCGGTATCGGATGAAATTGCTTATTCAGCAAATGCAAGACAATCTATGCAAGAATCTGCTAAAATGGCGACAGGGGCAGATATGGATATGCCAGATACTGGCTCTTCTCGCTCAGAAGGCTCCTACTCCTCAACAAATCTGCAAGTCGAGGGGGTGGATGAAGGGGATTTCATTAAAACAGACGGGATATATTTTTATATTTTAAATAAAAATAATCAAATTCGTATTGTCGAAGCTAAAACTTTAAAAGAAGTTTGTACAATCTCGAATGAAATTGATAAAAATGAGGTTCGTTACTCGGAAATGTATGTTGCAGATAATTGTCTTATTTTAGCTGGAAATGTCTATCATAGCAGTTTAAAAAAGCAAAAAGAAGATGTTTATTATATGGATAATGGCTCTCAGACTATCCTTGTAATTTACGATTTATCGAATCAGAAAAATCCAAAATTAATTGGAACAGTCTATCAAGATGGTAATTATCGAACTTCGAGAAAAATCGGTGATTATATATATCTTTTTAGCGATTACTCCTATTATCCAAATAATGGCGTTGTGTATACGGAGAATAGTTTTGCAAGAAAACAATCAAAACAATCCTCGGCTGAACATAGTATCACAGATGACAGTAAAATCATCCCAACAGTCAATCAAAAGGAAATTCCGGCAGATCATATTTATATTCCGAAAAAAATTACAAATTGCAACTATCTTGTCATTTCTTCCATTAACTTAAAGAACCCGTCAAAAATAATTGATGAGAAATCTCTTATGCAATTTGGAGATGATTTTCATATTACAAAAGAAAGTATCTACGTATTACAGACAGATTGGGAGTCAAATCATGTCAAAACCAATATTATCCGTTTCTCTTTTAAAGATGGAAAAATTTCTCCTATTGATGTTGCTTCCTTAGATGGACAGCTCACAGATACCTTCGCCATCAATGAGTCAAATTCTTATCTTCGAGTTTTGCTCACTGACTGGTCCTCTGATTTTTCCACTCAGACAAATTCTATCTATGTGCTGAATGATAAAATGAAAATTGTCGGAAAAATTCAAAATCTTGCCCAGGGAGAGACGATTTATTCTGCCAGATTTATGGGAGATATCGGATATTTCGTCACTTATAGAAATACGGATCCTCTCTTTAGTGTAGATTTTTCTGATCCTAAAAATCCAAAAATTATCGGAGAATTAAAGATTACAGGATTTTCAGAATATTTACATTTTTATGGAAAAAATAAACTTTTAGGGTTAGGTCGAGAAACAGATCCAAATACAGGAGAATTTTTAGGAATTAAACTTTCTATCTTTGATATTCGTAACTCTAAAAATGTAAAAGAAGAAAAAAAGTTAGTTCTAAAGGGAATTGATGAATGTGAGGCACTCTATGATTATAAAGCTGTTTTAGTGGATTCCAATAAAAATCTCATTGGTTTTTTTGTTAAAAATTATGAAAATGGAGTTTACAATTATAATTATCTTCTCTTTTCCTATACAGAGGAAGAAGGATTTATTAAGAAATTAGACTATAGTTTTACCGAAGATACTTACGCTTATTCAAGTACGATTAGAGGAATTTATATTGATTCTATATTTTATATTGTGAGAGATTGTGAAATTACCTCCTTTGATATGAAACATAATTTTAAAAAACAAAACGAAGTAATTTTGAATTAGATGATAGTTTCATAAAGAATATTGAAAAATCTGGAGCTGTCTGGAAATAATATTCCCGATAACTCCAGATAATTATTTTCTATAAAATTTTAGAGGTATATGTTTTTGTAAATGAAATATATTTTCTTACACTATTATTAAGATATTTTCCTTTTTTCCATACGAGTCCAATTTCTTGCTTGATTGCTGGAAGGATAGGAATGCCAATCAAATTAGGCATATTTCTTAAGAGAGAAGCGTAGATGAAGGCTCCACCTAAGTTGTTTTCTATAAAATCTTGAATGGTATGTAGCTGACTGGCATGCATAATAATATTTGGTTTTATTCCTGCTTTGTCAAAACGAGAGTTTAATGTAATATTTTGGACAGAATCAGTATTATACATAATAATAGGCTCATCTCTTAATTTCTCAATAGAAACTGTATTTTCTTTTGCTAAATGGTGTTTTGGAGATACGCAAAACACAATTTGATCTGAAAGAATTTGATATGAATCTAATTTATCAATTTCATAAAAATTCATATTAACTAATGCAAGATCTAGTATCTCTTCTTGCACTAGATTGGCAGCACGGATGGAGCCATATTCAAAGAGTTCTATGGGAATTTCAGAATATTCTTTTTGAAATGCAATTAGCGTGGCGGGAAAGAAAATGGTACTCAAGAGAGGTGGAATACCTATACGAATAGGAGCAACTTGCTTGCCAAGATCATAAAGCTCACAAGAAGTTTGATTAATTGTATTAAGCAATTCCGTTGCCTTTTTATAAAATATTTCGCCTTCTTTTGTCAGAGTTATATTATTTTTAGAGCGCATAAATAGATTTATTGAAAATTCTTTTTCTAATTCGCGTATTGCTTTAGATATTGCTGGTTGTGTTACATAGAGTTCTTGAGCAGCTTGTGTAATGCTGTGATAGCGACTAGCGGCACAAAAGTATTCTAATTGAACAATCTTCATGATAGTCTCCCTCCTTACCTTATATTTCTTTGGCTATTTCGGATGAAATTGATAAAAAATATTGTTATTACTTGTCTGTATTATATCATATGACAGAAAAAATGACAAAATCTTTTATTAACATTTTTTTATGAGGGTATGATAATTGGTAAATATACAAATCACGATTAATCCTATATAATAACAACATAACAAATCGTAATGAATCGGCCGTCTTGTTACAATTTGAGTTTATTGAGGGATAAACAAAAAGTCTTTAATAAACAAATAAATATAAAATAATAAAAGGGATTGGAGGAGAACAGATGAGTCCATCTACGATAACTTTACTCTTTCTTCTATTTGCGGTAGTTATGTTTGTTTTTGAAAAGATACCGCTTGGAGTTACTTCAATGATTGTCTGTATTGGATTAGTTGTAACGGGAGTACTTGATGTAAAAACAGCTTTTGCGGGATTTATTGACAGTAATGTCATTTTGTTTGTTGCAATGTTTATTGTTGGAGGTGCATTGTTTGAAACAGGTATGGCAAATAAAATCGGTGGCATTGTAACAAAATTCGCTAAGACAGAACGTATGTTAATTATTGCGATTATGGTAATCGTAGGTTTAATGAGTGGGATTTTATCTAATACGGGTACAGCAGCAGTATTAATTCCAGTAGTAATTGGAATTGCTGCTAAGTCAGGATATAAGCGTTCACGTTTGTTAATGCCACTTGTATTTGCAGCTGCAATGGGAGGAAATCTTTCGTTAATTGGTGCACCGGGAAATTTGATAGCACAAAGTGCATTGCAAGAGATAGGATTGAAATTTGGCTTTTTTGAATATGCCATCGTTGGAATACCAATTTTGGTCGTAGGTATTATTTTCTATGCAACAGTTGGCTATAATCTGCTTCCAAGTCATGATGTAGAAGATGATGGTACATTTAACACAGATAAGGATTTTAGTGGAGTTCCATCATGGAAGCAATGGCTATCTTTAATCATTCTGATATTGACTTTATTAGCAATGGTTTTTGAAGATAAAATTGGTATTAAACTTTGTATCTCTGGCGGAATTGGAGCATTGCTATTGATTTTGACTGGCGTTATTTCAGAGAAAGATGCCTTAAAATCAATTGATTTAAAGACAATCTTCCTATTTGGAGGAACACTCTCTCTAGCATCTGCTCTTCAAAACACAGGAGCAGGTGAGATGATTGCTAATAAAGTAATTAGTGCATTAGGAGCAAATCCTTCCCCATATGTTTTGACATTAGTTGTATTTTTACTATGTTGTATAATGACAAATTTCATGTCTAATACAGCAACTACTGCATTGTTAGTTCCAATCTGTTTATCTATTGCTCAGGGAATGGGAGCAGATCCAAGAGCAGTGCTAATGGCGTGTGTAATCGGTGGTTCCTGTGCATATGCCACACCAATTGGAATGCCAGCTAATACTATGGTAGTAGGAGCTGGTGGATATAAATTTATGGATTATGTAAAATCAGGTTTTCCATTGATTATTATTGCTACAATCGTAAGTATGATTATTCTTCCGATTGCATTCCCATTCTTTCCATCATAATCGAGTAATAAATTAGAAATAAAAATAAAAAGGAGGACAAAAATGAGTAAAAAGGAACAAGTTGAACAGCTTACAAATTATATGGCAAAATTTGTAGCTTATATTGGAAAAGTATTACCAGATGATATTATTGCAAAATTAGATGAGCTTGCAGAAAAAGAGGATAGTTCTCTTTCTAAAGTAATCTATGAAACAATGAAAAGAAATCAAGTATTAGCAAAAGAATTGGATAGACCAAGTTGCCAAGATACTGGTGTTTTGCAGTTTTGGGTAAAATGTGGAACAAATTTTCCATTAATTGGAGAATTGGAAACATTATTAAAAGAGGCTGTTGTAAAAGCAACTTTTGAAGCACCACTTCGTCATAATAGTGTTGAAACATTTGATGAGTATAATACTGGAAAAAATGTTGGAAAAGGTACACCAACAGTGTTTTGGGATATTGTACCAGATAGCGATAAGTGTGAAATTTATACTTATATGGCTGGTGGCGGATGTACTCTTCCTGGAAAAGCAATGGTTTTAATGCCAGGTGCAGGGTATGAAGGTGTAACAAAATTTGTTATGGACGTAATGACATCTTACGGATTAAATGCCTGTCCTCCACTTTTGGTAGGAGTTGGTGTTGCGACTTCTGTTGAAACAGCAGCATTATTATCAAAAAAAGCATTAATGAGACCACTTGGAAGTCATAATGAAAATGAACGTGCGGCATTAATGGAAAAATTACTTGAAGATGGTATTAATGCAATCGGTCTTGGACCACAAGGAATGGGAGGAAAATACTCTGTCATGGGTGTACATATTGAAAATACTGCAAGACATCCATCTGCAATTGGAGTTGCTGTTAACGTAGGATGCTGGTCACATAGAAGAGGTCATATTATTTTTGATAAGGATCTCAATTATACAATTACTACACATTCGGGGGTGAATTTATAATGTTGGAAATCAAAGAGGGAAAGAAAATTTTAACGACACCTATATCGGACGCGGATCTTGCTGATATACATATTGGAGATATTATTTATTTGAACGGAAGTATGACAACTTGCCGAGATGTTGCACATAGGCGATTGGTTGAAGCTGGACGTGAACTTCCTGTAAATGTAAGAAACGCTGCAATATTCCATGCGGGTCCAATTATACGACCATTAGAAAATGATAAATTTGAAATGGTGTCTGTGGGTCCAACAACAAGTATGCGTATGGAAAAATTCGAGAAAGAATTTGTTGAACAGACAGGAGTTAAGATTATCATTGGAAAAGGTGGAATGGGATCAAATACAGAATATGCCTGCAAAAATTATAAGGCAATCCATTGTGTATTTCCAGCAGGAAATGCAGTAGTAGCTGCTACAGAGGTAGAAGAAATTGTAGATGCACAGTGGCGTGATCTTGGAATGCCAGAGACATTATGGCATTGTCGCGTGAAAGAATTTGGACCATTAATTGTATCTATTGATACAGAGGGACGAAATTTGTTTGAAGAAAACAAAGTAATTTTTAACGAGAGAAAAGAAAAAGCAATTGAAGAAATCTGTAAGCAAGTGAGCTTTATTAAATAATTGGTTAGAACTATTTTATAAACCTCAATATTTTGCCATAATGATTTAAAATTATTTAATAAAATTCAAATTTCTGTCAAATTTGACCATACAAAGAAAAATACTGCCAGTTTCTTTGTATGGTCTTTTCTAAATATATATTTCTAATGGAATTATTTATGTAAATTGAGACAAAAAATGATTATAATATAGGTTTAAAGCATAGAGAAAGAGCATTGAAAATAAGTTTTATTGAAGCATTTACTGGAAAAAAATTGAATAAAATAATGTCAAAAAATATCAAAACCTATAAGAACCCTCTTGCAAAGAGGGTAAAAGTTTGTTAAACTTATACACGGAAAAAATTTGGTTTTCTTTTATGATGGCAAATAGAAAAAAGAATAATGGAGGACAAAAAATGAGTAAGACAAAAATGTCAGCAAGAGAAAGAATTGAATCTCTTCTTGATGAGTCAAGTTTTGTTGAAGTTGGTACTTATGTGACAAGCAGAAGTACAGATTTTAACATGAACGCTTCTGAGAACCCTGGTGATGGTGTTATTACTGGTTATGGTGTTGTGGATGGACGTCTTGTTTACGTTTATAGCCAAGACTATGCAGTACTTGGGGGCTCTATCGGTGAGATGCACGCTAAGAAAATTGAGCATATTTATGAGCTCGCTATGAAAGTTGGCGCACCAGTTATCGGTTTGATTGACTGTGCTGGTCTTAGACTTCAAGAATCGGTAGATGGACTTGGAAGTTTTGGTAAATTATTTCAGATGATGTCACTTGCATCTGGATCTATTATGCAGTTAAGTGGCGTTTTTGGAATATGTGGCGGCGGTGCTGGTCTTATTCCAACACTTACAGATTTAACTGTAATGGAAAAAGAAAACGGTGCATTATTTGTAAATAGTCCTAATACATTAGATGGAAGCAGCAAAGAGAAATTAGACACTTCAAGTTCTGATTTCCAGAAGGAAAATGTAAGTTCTGTAGATTTCGTAGAAGAGGACGAGTTAGCAGTTCTTGGAAGACTTCGCCAGTTAGTTGCCATGCTTCCTGCAAATTTTGAAGATAATAGTAACTTTGAAGATTGTACAGATGATTTAAATCGCATTATTCCTGAGTTAGATGCTTATGAGGAAGATGCGGCATCTATCTTTACTTTAATCGCAGATAATCAGGCATTTGTAGAATGTAAAAAAGATTATGCAAAAGATATGGTTACAGGATTTATCCGTTTAAACGGAGTGACAGTTGGCTGTGTTGGTAACCAGTATAAAGAGTCTAAAGGAGCACTCTCTTCTAAGGCTGCATATAAAGCAGCAGAGTTTGTAAAGCTATGTGACGCATTTGCTATTCCTGTACTTAGCATTTCTAATGCATCATCTTTTAAGGCAACTGTTCATGAAGAGAAGACAATCGCAAAAGCAGCAGCAAAATTAACTTATGCATTTGCATCTGCGACAGTGCCAAAGGTAAATCTTTTAGTAGGTAAATCTTTTGGAACACCTTATATTGCAATGAACTCTAAGTCTATCGGTGCAGATATTGAGTTTGCTTGGCCAGACGCTAAAGTTGGCATGATGGATGCAAAAGAGGCTGTAAAAATTATGTATGCAGATGAGATTGCAAAGAGCGAGGATAAGGTAACTTTTATCGCTGAGAAGGCAAATGAGTATGAACAACTCCAGTCAAGTGCCATGGCGGCAGCAAAACGTGGTTATGTAGATGATATTATTGAGCCAGATGCGACAAGAAAACGTGTCATTGCGGCTTTTGAGATGTTATTTACAAAACAAGATAATGTCCCAGCTAAGAAACACGGCACAGTATAATAAGGAGTGAATGTGAGATGATATTACGAGCATTATTGAATACTGTTATGGGTATGGGAACTGTATTTGTCGTTTTGATTTTCATTTCCTTTATCATTTCATTATTCAAATATATTTCTGTTATTCAGGAAAAATTTAGTAAGAAAGATGCACAGCCAGCTCCAGTCCCAAAAGCAGCTCCAGTGCCAGTAGCAGTTGAGGAGGAAGAAGAGGAGCTTGTGGATGATGCAGAGTTAGTTGCAGTTATCACAGCAGCAATTATGGCTTCTTGCCAAACTACAAATGCAGTTTCAGCCGATAAGTTGGTAGTTAAGTCTATCCGTCGTGCGAGAAAAAGAGTGTAAACGTTTAGGAGGAATAGATAGATGAAAAATTATAGAATTACAGTAAACGGAACAGCTTATGACGTAGTAGTCGAAGAGTTAGAAGAGGGTGCAGTAGCTGCAGCTCCAGTGGCAAGTGCACCAGCCGCAAAACCAGCAGCAAAACCAGCTCCTAAAAAGAAAGCAGCAGCAGGTGGACAAGGAAGCGTTAAAATTTCTTCTCCAATGCCAGGTAAGATTTTGTCTGTTAAGGCCACAGCAGGTTCAGCTGTATCTAAGGGAGATGTCATTATGGTATTAGAGGCAATGAAGATGGAAAATGAAATCGTGGCTCCACAAGATGGAACAATTGCATCTATCGACGTTAGCGAAGGTGCATCTGTAGAGGCAGGCGATACATTAGCTTCCATGAACTAAAGTAAATAATCTGATACTATAATGGGAGGTTAAAAAATGAGTTATATTATAGATACAATGACAGGATTAGCGAAATCGACAGGATTTGCGTTTTTAAATCCAGGAAATTTCCTTATGATTGTCGTTGCATTAATCTTTTTATATTTAGCCATTGCAAAAGAATATGAACCTCTTTTGCTCTTACCGATTTCTTTTGGTATGTTATTGGTTAATCTTTATCCAGATATTATGGCTGAGGGCGGACTCCTTCATTATTTCTACTTATTAGATGAGTGGAGTATTCTTCCTTCCCTTATTTTCCTCGGTGTAGGAGCATTGACAGACTTTGGTCCATTGATTGCCAATCCAAAAAGCTTTTTGCTCGGTGCGGCAGCGCAGTTTGGTATCTTTTCTGCCTATCTTATGGCTATCGTTTTAGGATTTAATGATAAGGCAGCTGCAGCTGTGTCTATTATCGGTGGAGCGGACGGTCCTACTTCTATCTTCCTTGCAGGTAAGCTTGGACAGACAGCATTGATGGGACCAATTGCTGTGGCAGCATATTCTTATATGTCACTTGTTCCTATTATTCAGCCACCAATTATGAAACTTTTGACAACAGAAGAAGAGCGTAAGATTAAGATGGAGCAGCTTAGACCAGTTTCTAAACTTGAGAAAATCTTATTCCCAATCATTGTTACAATCGTTGTCGTACTTATTTTACCATCCACAGCACCACTTGTAGGTATGTTAATGCTTGGTAATTTATTTAGAGAATCCGGAGTAGTAAAACAGTTATCTGAGACAGCTTCGAATGCGTTAATGTATATCGTCGTTATTATTCTTGGTACTTCTGTCGGTGCTACTACAAGTGCTGAGGCATTCTTAAATTTCGCTACAATTAAGATTGTCGTTTTAGGTTTAGTTGCATTCGCAGTTGGAACAGCAGCAGGTGTCATTTTTGGTAAGCTTATGTGTAAAGTAACTGGCGGAAAGGTAAATCCTCTTATTGGTTCTGCAGGTGTATCAGCTGTGCCAATGGCAGCCAGAGTATCACAAAAAGTTGGATCTGAGGCGGACCCAACAAACTTCTTATTAATGCATGCGATGGGACCAAACGTAGCCGGTGTTATCGGTACAGCGGTAGCGGCAGGTACTTTCATGGCAATCTTTGGTGTATAGGAAAGGATATAGGAGGTCAGAAAGAATGGCAGAACAAATTAAAAAACCAGTTAAAATTACGGAAACAATTTTGCGTGATGCTCATCAGTCTTTGATTGCTACAAGAATGACAACAGAGCAGATGCTTCCGATTATTGATAAAATGGATAAAGTTGGATACCATGCGGTAGAGTGCTGGGGAGGAGCTACTTTTGATGCCAGCCTTCGTTTCTTAAAGGAAGACCCATGGGAGAGACTTAGAAAATTAAGAAATGGATTTAAAAATACAAAATTACAGATGTTATTTAGAGGACAAAATATTTTAGGATATCGTCACTATGCAGATGACGTAGTTGAGTATTTTGTACAAAAATCTATTGCAAATGGTATTGATATCATCCGTATTTTTGATGCATTAAATGATATTAGAAACTTAGAATGTGCTGTAAAGGCAACAAATAAAGAAAAAGGACATGCTCAAATCGCTATTAGCTATACACTTGGTGATGCTTATACAGAAGATTACTATGTAAATATGGCAAAGAGTATTGAAAATATTGGTGCAGATTCTATCTGTATTAAGGATATGGCAGGTCTTTTAGTTCCTTATGAGGCAGAAAAACTTGTTAAGGCATTGAAGAGTGCAGTTAAAATCCCTATCGAGCTTCACACACATTATACAAGTGGTGTTGCTGGAATGACTTATATGAAAGCAGTTGAGGCAGGATGTGATATTATTGACACTGCTATCTCTCCATTTGCTATGGGTACTAGCCAGCCAGCTACTGAGGTTATGGTAGAGACATTTAAGGGAACTCTATACGATACAGGATATGACCAGAACTTACTTGCTGAGATTGCGGATTACTTTAGACCAATGCGTGATGAGGCGTTAGCTAGCGGATTATTAAATCCAAAGGTAATGGGTGTTGATATTAAGACATTATTATACCAAGTACCAGGCGGTATGCTTTCTAACTTAGTATCTCAGTTAAAAGAGCAAAAAGCAGAGGATAAATACTATGATGTATTAAAAGAAATTCCTCGCGTAAGAAAAGACTTTGGTGAGCCACCACTAGTAACACCATCTAGCCAGATTGTCGGTACACAGGCGGTTCTTAATGTATTATCAGGTGAGAGATATAAGATGATTACAAAAGAGTCTAAGGCTGTTCTTCGCGGAGAGTACGGTAAGACAGCAAAACCTGTTAATGCAGAGGTTCAAAAGAAAGCACTCGGCGACCAGGAGCCTATCACATGTCGTCCAGCGGATTTATTAGCTCCAGAGCTTGATAAAATTGAGGCAGAGATGAGTCAGTGGAAAGAGCAAGATGAGGATGTATTGTCTTATGCATTATTCCCACAGGTTGCAACAGAATTCTTTAAGTATAGAAGTGCTCAAAAGAATAAGATTGACCCAGCAGTTGCGGATGAAAAAAATAAGGCTTATCCAGTCTAAATTATTTAATCATATAAGGGAAAAAGTAGTCAGAGATAGAATTCTCTGGCTTCTTTTTTATTGAAACGTTCTTTGTTTTATCCCATTATACGATAGCGAGTTATTATAAAATTATCGTTTGCTTTCATATGCTTGCTTTCATATGCTGTCGTGTGAAATTGAAACTTTGCTTTACTCTTCCTTCATTTTATGCTATACTAAAAAAATGGATAAATACATTAAAAATAAAGAGGATGTAAAAATGGAATCTTATGAGAATTTAGTAGAGCGCATTGAACGCAAGAAAAAAGAATTTAGTAAGGGTCAAAAAAGATTAGCGGTTTATCTATTGAAATATTATGATAAAGCTGCCTTTTTTACCGCACAAAAGTTAGGAAAAGAGGCGGGAGTGAGTGAATCCACGGTAGTGCGTTTTGCCTATCAGTTGGAATACGAAGGGTATCCACAGTTGCAACAAGAGCTTCGCGTGATGGCAAAGCGAAAGTCGAATTCTATTCAAAGATTGGAACTTGCCAAAGATCATTTTGATAATGAAGATTTACTTCCTAAAATCCTTCAAATTGATGCGGATAGATTGAGGGATACCATTCATTCTATTGATAAAAATGAATTTAACCGCGCAGTAGATATGATAGAAAATGCAAATATGATTTATATTTTGGGAGCGAGAAGTGCGGGATTTTTGGCAGGGCTTTTGGGTTATTATTTGGATATGATTTTTGACCATGTAAAAGTAGTAAATGCAAATGCTACGTCAGATACGTTTGAGCAAATTTGTCGCATGAAAGAAAATGATTTATTTATTGCGATTAGTTTTCCTCGCTACTCAAAGAGAACCGTGCAAGCTTTAAGTTTTGCAAAGAAGCAAGGAGCAAGCACCATTGCAATTACAGATAGTGAGCAGTCTCCAATTACGGCGGATAGTGATTGTAGTCTGATTGCAAAGAGCGATGTTATGGCGATTGTAGATTCTTTAGTAGGTCCGCAAAGTGTCATCAATGCTTTAGTTGTAGCTCTTTCTATCCGTAAAAAAGATGAGGTGGAAAAAAGACTCAAATTATTAGAGGAACTTTGGAATGAGTATGACGTTTACGAAAAGGAATCGAAAAGTTAAAAGGAAAAAAATATGGAACAAGTCATTATTATAGGCGGCGGAGCTGCAGGGATGATGGCCGCTATCTGGGCGGCAAGGTCGGGAAAAAAAGTGACATTATACGAGAAAAATGAAAAACTTGGCAAAAAGCTATTTATTACGGGAAAGGGAAGATGCAATTTAACAAATTCTTGTGATATAGAAAATTTATTTCAAAATGTAGTGACAAATTCTAAGTTTTTATATAGTGCATTTTACACTTTGACAAATGAAGATACGATAAAGTTTTTTGAGGAAATTGGTCTTCAAACAAAGATAGAGAGAGGACTTCGTGTCTTTCCAGTGTCGGATAAGTCTTCTGATGTCATTCGAGTTTTGAAAAATGAGATGGAGCGCCTTGGAGTTGAGATAGTGTATCACACAGAGGTGAGAGAAGTCTTATATGAGTCAGTCAGTGGTGGCGAGGAAAAAGAGAAAGTTTCTGGAGTTTTACTAAAAAATGGAAAAAAAGTCTTGGCAAGTTCTGTTATTGTGGCGACGGGGGGTGCCTCTTACCCTTCCACTGGTTCTACTGGTGACGGATATCAGATAGCGAAGGATGCCGGTCATAAGGTAATAGATATTGTGCCAAGTCTGGTTCCACTTGAGATAAAGGAAGATGCATGTAAACAGATGCAGGGGTTATCTCTAAAAAATGTAGGACTTACTCTCTTTGCGGGAAAGAAAAAATTATATGACGATTTTGGTGAGATGATTTTTACTCATTTTGGAATGAGTGGTCCGCTTGTCCTAAGTTCTAGTCCTCATGTACAAAATTATCGCATGAAGAAGAAAAAGAAAGAAGAAGAGCTTATCATTGAGCTTGATTTAAAGCCTGCTCTTAGTATGGAAAAGTTGGATGCGAGGGTTTTAAAGGATTTTTCAGAAGAAAAAAATAAATTTTTTAAAAATTCTTTAGAACATTTATTGCCAAAAAAATTAATTCCTATTATAATAGAATGGAGTGGGATTCTTCCAGAAAAAAAAGTAAATGAAATTACAAGAGAAGAAAGGCAGCAACTCGTTTATCTCATAAAGCATATGAGATTTACTGTGGCAGGGACAAGAGGATTTTCTGAGGCGATTATCACAAAAGGTGGTGTTTCGGTAAAAGAGATTGACCCAAGCACGATGGAGTCCAAAAAAAAGGCAGGTCTTTATTTCGTAGGTGAAGTGCTTGATTTAGATGCTCTGACTGGTGGCTTTAATTTGCAGATAGCTTGGTCTACGGGATATCTAGCTGGAATTTCCTGCTTATAAATAGACATGGGAGGAAAAACTATGTATAGTATTGCAATAGATGGACCAGCTGGAGCTGGGAAAAGTACAATTGCGAAGCTGGTGGCAAAAAAACTTGGCTTTATTTATGTAGATACGGGTGCAATGTATCGTGCGATGGCTTTATATTTTTTGAGAAATGGCATTGATGGCAAGGATAGCGAGTCTATTTCAAAATCTTGCAAGGATATTAAAGTTTCTCTTTTATATAAAGACGGTGAGCAGCAAGTGATTTTAAATGACGAATGTGTTAATGCTTTTATTCGCACAGAGGAGGTTGGAAATATGGCTTCCTTGACATCTCCTAATCCAGAAGTTCGCATGGCACTTCTCGATTTGCAAAGAGATATGGCAAAGACGAGAGATATTGTCATGGACGGCAGAGATATCGGAACAAATATTCTTCCAAATGCCACACTTAAAATTTATCTTACCGCCTCTTCGGCAGTGAGAGCAAAGAGACGCTATAATGAGTTAATGGCAAAAGGAGTAGAATGTTCCTTAGATGAGATTGAAAAAGATATTATTGATAGAGATTATCAAGATATGAATAGAGAGATTGCACCATTAAGACAGGCGGAGGATGCCGTTTATTTAGATTCTTCTCATATGACAATAGAAGAAGTTGTAAAAGCAATTGAGAAGGCTTTTTCTGAAAAAGTAAATAAGTAATATCAGCATACCTTTTGGTATGTAAAAAGGTAGGAGGAAAGATTCCGTTAGGACTACTAGATAGTTATAAGCCCATAACCTTTAGGTCGTGGGTAGTTGACACGAAAATATCCATTTCTAAATCGAAGTGTAACAAGGAAAGAAGGAGAATCGGATATGGAAATCAAGGTGGCGAAAACTGCCGGATTTTGCTTTGGTGTAAAGCGAGCTATGGACATGGTGTATGCCCAGATAGGGAAGCAGCATGTTCACACATATGGACCGATTATTCACAATGATGAGGTAGTAAAAGAATTAGAGCAAAATGGTATTTTTGCTTTAAATTCAATCGAAGAGTTGAAACAAAAAAAAGAGGGCACTATAATCATACGCTCCCACGGTGTCAATAAAGAGATTTATGATATTGTGGAGCAGAACCAGTTAGAAGTAGTCGACGCAACCTGTCCTTTTGTTCGCAAAATTCATAAGATCGTTATGGAGGAGAGCAAGAAGGGACACGAGATCATAATCATTGGAAATAAAAATCATCCAGAGGTGCAGGGAATTAAGGGATGGTCGGTTAGTGAACCGACAATTATTGAATCAGTACAGGAGATGTTATCTTTTGTCCCAAAATCCCAAAATAAAATAAGTATTGTATCCCAAACGACATTTAATTACAATAAATTTCAAGAATTAGTTGAAATTATCTCGAAAAAGGGGTATGATATAAATGTTTATAATACGATCTGCAATGCAACCGAAGAGAGACAATTAGAAACAAGGGCAATTGCGAAAAATGTGAATGCCATGATAGTCATTGGAGGTAAGCATAGTTCGAACACACAAAAGCTATATGAAATTAGTAAAAAAGAATGTGATAATACCATTTATATACAGAAGAAAGAAGATTTAGAAGGATTGGATTTTTCTGATATAAACTGTTTAGGTATTACCGCAGGGGCTTCAACCCCAAATAAAATTATCAAGGAGGTTCATATTAGCATGTCAGAAAAGAGTTTTGAACAATTATTAGAGGAGAGTCTAGTAACAATTAAGAATGGAGAGGTTGTCGAGGGTACTATAATCGATGTTAAAGAAGATGAAATCATCTTAAATATAGGTTACAAAGCTGACGGTATCATTTCTAGAAACGAATATTCCAACACACCAAACTTAGACTTAAGAAACGAAGTTAAAGTTGGGGATAAGATGGAAGCTAAAGTTTTGAAAGTGAATGACGGTGAAGGCCAAGTATTATTAACATATAAAAGATTAGCTGCTGAAAAAGGCAATAAGAGATTAGAAGACGCTTTTAACAACAAAGAAGTTATCACAGCAAAGGTAGATCAAGTATTAGATGGTGGACTTAGCGTAGTAGTTGAGGAATCAAGAGTGTTTATCCCTGCTAGCTTAGTATCAGACACATACGAGAAAAATCTTGGCAAATACAAAGACCAAGAAATTCAGTTTATTATCAGCGAGTTTAATCCTCGTAAGAGAAGAATCATTGGTGACAGAAAGCAATTATTAGTTGCTGAGAAGAAGAAAAAACAAGAAGAATTATTTGCAAGAATTGAGGCAAATATGACAGTAGAGGGTGTTATCAAAAACGTAACAGATTTTGGTGCATTTATCGACTTAGGTGGAGCTGACGGTTTACTTCATATTTCTGAGATGTCTTGGGGTCGTGTTGAAAATCCTAAGAAAGTATTCAAAGTTGGTGAAAAGATTAAAGTTCTTATTAAAGATATTCAGGGCGAGAAAATTGCACTTAGCTTAAAATTCCCAGAGACAAATCCATGGTTAAATGCAGAAGAAAAATATGCTGTTGGCAATATTATCACAGGTAAAGTTGCAAGAATGACAGATTTTGGTGCATTTGTTGAGTTAGAGACAGGTGTAGACGCTCTTTTACATGTATCTCAGATTGCAAAAGAGCATATTGAGAAACCATCTGATATCTTAAAAGTTGGACAGGAAATCACAGCTAAAGTGGTTGACTTCAAAAAAGATGACCGTAAGATTAGCTTGAGCATGAAAGCAGTAGAGGCTCCAAAGGCAGCAGCAAAAGAAGAATAAGAAAAAATGAAAGGGCGATGTGGTAACATTGCCCTTTACTTTTTTGCTGTGTAGTTGAAAAAGTAGATTATAGCAATGATATATAGTAAGAGTGCACATAAGTTCTCCAAAAATTTGTGGAAAGTTCTTTTTTATACTCGATATAAGTTTGTTTATCGGCGTAGTCTTTTCGAAAGATTTCTAGGTCAGAAAAGTTTTTGATTGGAAAAGTTTTACATAGAGGAAGAAAGATACTCTCTTTCTTTTGATAACAAGTTTTGGCAGTTGCTTTTTTTCGATAATTTTTATCTACAAACTGTGCGATACTTTTGTGGATGGCATAGTCTTCTGCTAGTAGATAGTAATATTCTTTATAATTTGGATAAAAAAATTTTAATTCTTCCTCACATAGGCAAACAGATAAAATTCCTTTGTCTTTTTCAATATGAAAGTAAATCCCTTCTTTTTTTCTCCTAATTTCTTTTGGGAGAGATTGTGGGAGAGAAAAAGAAATAGATAATATATTTTTGGTGCAGCGAAGGTTCGTTATTGAAAAATTTCCATCACTTAAATCATGATACGGTAAAAATTTTCCAAAAAGTGAAAATAGTCCTAATATATCATCCTCGTTGTGGAGTAAAAGAAGAGAAAGCAGTTTTTTATCCTTTGTTTTTATATAAGAATAATAAATTGGAATGAGTTCTCCTCCGTTTCGTTTATCCTCTCTAGACAAATTGAAAAATTTTTCCAAATCTTTTTGTCTTTTCCCATCTAGTATAAGTATATTTTTTAATTTTGAAAATTCACAGTATAAATCTACGGACAGGGGACAGGTCTTTGTCCCAATCTCGTCTAAATGATATTGTTTTCTCTTATAATTTATATAAGGTATATCAAATCGAATCCCATTATAATGTATAAGACAGGTATCTAAAGATAAAATAGAAAAAAAGGCTTCTAGTATTTGTTTTTCTGAAGCATTATCTTCATTAAAAAATTGAATGAGATTCCAAGTATTTTCTTTAAAATAAATACATCCAATTAAGTAGAGAGAGGTGGTTTCCTTTTTTAGTCCAGTTGTCTCAATATCAAAGAAAATATAGTTTTTGGGTATAATATTTAGGAGTGAATCTTCTATATGAGATAATTTTTTTTGAATGGTGAGCATATATTATGTCCTTTCTAAATAGAGATGTTTGTTCTGAGTGTTATTTATAATAGTGTAATGGAAAAAACTGTAACGGTCAATACCGTAATAGATAAGAAAAACTTAAGGTTGTCTTAGAGATTTTTTGTGTTATACTATTAAAAGGCAGATTGGCTAATAATAGAGTAGAAGAGTAGGTAGCTACATGATTTCATATATAAAAGGAAAATTAGAAGAACAAAGAGAAGATGGCATTGTAGTAGAATGTCAAGGAATTGGATACGATATTAAAACTCCTGATTTGACTGGAAAATCGATAAAGATGGGGGATATAGTAAAGGTATATACGTATATGTATGTGAGAGAAGACATACTTTGTCTTTATGGTTTTTTAAAACGAGAGGAGAGAGAAGTATTTGGTATGCTAATCGCAGTCAATGGAATTGGACCAAAGGTGGCTGTGGCGTTATTGTCAACTTTGACAATAGAAGAATTAGCTTATGCAGTGTTAAGTGATGACGTTAAGATGATTGCGAAAACACCAGGAATTGGACCAAAGGGAGCAAAACGGCTCATTATAGAGTTAAAAGATAAGCTAAAGATAGAAGAAGTTTTTGGAATAGAAGAAGAAATTTTACAAGAGGTGAAGCCAAAAACTGCTAAAAATGATGAAGATGCACAGTATATTGCAGTTCAAGGCCTTATAAGTCTTGGTTATAGTAATGCGGAGGCATTAAAGGCGGTGCGCTGTGTAAAAGGGAAAGAAGAAATGGATGCCGAAACATTATTAAAAGCTGCGCTTCGAACGTTTATTTAAGAATATGAGAGCGAAAAATATAGAGAAATTTAGAGATATCATAAGAGCAAGGATATTGTGCTTTTAACATTATTTCATAAAAAATGTATCACAGGAGTGAGAAAAATAATGCAAGATAGGATGATTACGACAGAATTAATAGAAGAAGATATGAGCGTGGAGAATAATTTGCGCCCTCAGATGCTAAAGGACTATATAGGGCAGACAAAGGTAAAAAATAATTTAAAGATTTTTATTCAGGCTGCTAAAAATAGGAATGAGGTATTAGACCATGTTCTTTTATATGGACCTCCAGGTCTTGGAAAGACGACGCTTGCTGGTATTATTGCCAATGAGATGGGAGTAAATTTAAAAATTACATCTGGTCCAGCGATAGAAAAACCAGGAGAGCTTGCGGCTATTTTAAATGGTCTTTCAGAAAAAGATGTTTTGTTTATCGATGAGATTCACAGATTGAATAGGCAGGTGGAGGAAGTGCTCTATCCCGCTATGGAAGATTATGCCATAGATATTATGATTGGCAAGGGAGCATCAGCAAAGTCGATTCGACTTGATTTGCCAAAGTTTACATTAGTTGGTGCGACGACAAGGGCAGGTATGCTTACAGCACCTCTTCGTGACCGGTTTGGGGTAGTAAATCGATTGGAGTTTTATACGACAGATCAACTCACGAGGATTATTTTAAATTCAGCTAAAATACTCGGTGTGGAAATTGAAAAAGAAGGAGCGAGAGAGATGGCTAGTCGCTCTAGAGGAACGCCAAGACTTGCGAATCGTCTTTTAAAGAGGGTGCGAGATTTTGCAGAAGTATCTTATAAAGGTGTGATTACATATGAGGTCGCAAAATTAGCATTAGATCAATTAGAGGTAGATTCACTTGGACTTGATCAACTTGACCGAAGAATTTTATTTACAATTATGGATACATTTGGCGGAAAACCAGTGGGACTTGACACATTGGCCGCTGCAATTGGAGAGGATAGAGGAACGATAGAGGAAGTTTATGAGCCTTTTCTTATTCAAAATGGATTAATACAAAGAACGCCACGAGGAAGAATGGTGACAGAAAAGACATATCAGCATTTTGGGTTACAAATGGTAAAAACAGATAATAAATAAATAAATGTGTATAATATTATAGGCATTGACTATAAAAGAAAGTTTTTTAAGATAGAGGAGGATAAATATGGCTACCAAAAAAACGATGGAAGTATTGATTGATGGAAAATTATATACATTAGCAACGGAAGATTCAGGAGAACATGTTCAAAGAATTATTAACTATTTTAATAGTAAAATAGATGAGTTTAAGAAAAACTCAAACTATAAGAGAATGTCGAAAGATTATCAAAATATTTTACTTTCCTTAAATATTGCGGATGATTTATTTAAAGCAAAAGGAGTTATTGGAGAATTAAAAGAACAGCTTATTAAAAAGGATAGGGATATCGCCGTTTTACAAGAAAAACTTGAGGAACTTCAGATGAAACAGTCCATGGCGAAGGAAATGCTTGGAGAGTCAAAAAAGGAAAAGAAAAAGAGAAATGAGTAGATTTGAATTATTAGCTCCTGCAGGTTCTTATGAGAGTTTAGTTGCAGCCATTAAGGCAGGAGCAGATGCAGTTTATATTGGTGGACAAAAGTTTGGTGCAAGAGCCTATGCGGATAATCTAGAAACAGATAAGATGATAGAAGCAATCGAGTATGTCCATCTTCACGGGAAAAAAATATATATGACAGTAAATACTCTCTTAAAACAAGAGGAGATGGAAAAATTATATGAATACTTGCTTCCCTATTATGAAGCAGGATTAGATGCAGTAATTGTACAAGATTTTGGCGTTCTTTCTTTTATTAAGAAGCATTTTCCAGATTTGGATATTCACGCTAGCACACAGATGAATGTAGTCGGAGTGTCGGCGGCCATGTTTCTTAAAAAACTTGGCATAAAGAGAGTTGTGACTGCGAGAGAATTGTCTTTAGATGAGATTATAGATATTAGAGAAAAAACAGGATTAGAGATAGAGAGTTTTGTACATGGAGCACTTTGTTATTGTTATTCAGGACAATGTCTTATGAGCAGTATTCTTGGAGGAAGAAGCGGAAATAGAGGAAGATGTGCTCAACCATGTAGATTGCCTTATGAATTGAGAGGAAAACAGGCATATTATTTGAGTCCAAAAGATATGGCGGCGATTTCTATTTTGCCAAAACTTATGGATG
The DNA here is from genome assembly GCA_051880475.1 of Lachnospiraceae bacterium. GTDB lineage: Bacteria > Bacillota > Clostridia > Lachnospirales > Lachnospiraceae > JAUUSJ01. The sequence goes on from JBJEOA010000057.1 coordinate 24,241, forward strand.
CTGGTATTTATTCTTTTAAAATAGAAGGAAGAATGAAAAGAGCAGAGTATGTGGCTGCCGTAACAAGTATTTATAGAAAATATATTGATTTATATGAAGCTGGAAAAGAGTATGAAGTATCCAAGGAAGACGAGAGGATTTTGTTAGAGCTTTATAACCGCGGGGGATTCCATTTTGGATATTATGAGCAAAAAAATGGAAAAAATATGATGGCTATAGATAGACCAAATCATATGGGAGTTTTTTTAGGAGAAATCGAGAAAATAAATGGGAATCAAATTCAATTTCGAACCGCTCTTCCAATTGAAAAGCAGGATGTATTAGAGATACATACAAAAGATGGAGGGATTGAGCTTACTTCTCCTTTGGAGGCCAAAAAAGGTGAAAAAATAACTTTAAATGCTAAAAAAATAAAATCCATTAAAAAGGGACAAAAAATATATCGAGTAAAAAGTCAAAATCTTTTAGACAAGATACAAGAAACAATTATAAAAAAAGATATAAGAGTTGGAATAAAGGCGGAGGTTTTTGCCAAGATAGGACAAAGACTTCGTATGGATTTATCATACGGTGAGATTCGTTGTACGATACAAGGAGATATTGTAGAGGAAGCAAAGAAAAATCCGATAACGAAAGAGCAGATTTTTTCCAAAATAAACCAAATGGGAGAGACGGAATTTTATTTTGAAGATTTAAAGGTGAATATAGAAGGAGATTGTTTTTTGCCTGTCTCTGTTTTAAAAAAGCTTCGAAGAGAGGCACTTGCTAAAATAAGAGAGGAGATATTAGCTAGTTCTCGAAGAAAGGCAAAACCATATTCTCTTTTAGATAATACTTTAACTTTTATGGCAGGCGCAGATAAGAAAAAAAAGACAAACACTCCTAATATTGTTGTTTCTATTATGAAGAAAGAATATCTTACTATGTTATTGCAAAAAAAAGAAATTTCTTCTATCTATATGGAACTTTCCAAAATTTCATTTAATGAGATGGAGGAAATCACTAAAATTTGTAAAGCAGCAGGAAAAAAGATATATTATATGCTGCCTTATGTTTTTCGAAAAGAGGCACAAAAAGAATATGAGCTTCATAAAAAAGAATTGTTTTTTGGGGAGCATGACGGTTTGCTCGTGCGAAATATAGATTCTTTTGCTTTTTTAGCGGGAGATTTACAATATCAAAAGGAAATAAAGATAGATTATTCTCTTTACTGTTATAATCAGGAGGCAATAGAGTTTTTTGCTAGTAAGGGAGAGAATATATCTTTTACTTATCCAATAGAGCTTCGAGAAAAAGAATTAAAAGAACTTGTATTTTCTAGGGCAGATATGATATGCTATAGTAGATTTCCACTTATGATATCTACACAGTGTGTAAAAAAGACAATGGGATGCTGCAACCAAAAAGAAGAGTATCTTGCTTTAAAAGATCGATACGGAAAAGAATTTATCGTAGGGACAGAGTGCAGATACTGTTATAATCTTATTTACAATGGCATTGCGCTTTCTTTACTTGATTGTCATAAAGATATAGAAGAAATTGCTCCAAGTCAGCTTCGTCTTCATTTTGTGGACGAAACGCTAAGGGAGGCAGAACAAATAATAGATGATTTTTGTGAGGTATACTTAAGAGGAAAAGAACAAATAAAGACACAAAAAAAATTTACAAGAGGTCATTTTAAAAGAGGAATAGAGTAGGTGATAATATGGCAAATATTTTAACTTCATTATTGAAGTATCTAATACTTTTAATTTGTGCTCTGTATACACTTTTTAGTTTTATGGCTTTCCGTAATCAGGGTTCCAATAGAAAAAATTGGATTTTAAATTATCAGGAAGCATTATTATTTTTATTTCATTTAATGGGATATTTTATTTTAGTGATACAGACAGGGAATATTAAAATTTTAGAATTTTATGTGATTCAATTAATTGTGATAAAGGCATGTATGGTAGTTTATCTTAAGATTTATAAGGGAAGTTCCAGGCTACTGCTTAATAATATGTTTTTTTTAATTGTAGTAGGTCTTATGATATTAACTAGACTTTCTTTTGACAAGGCGGTTCGTCAGGCGATGATTATGATTATCGCATTTATAGTATCGTCTGTTGTTCCGATTATGGTAAAGAGATTTGGAATTTTAATGAGAATGGGATATATTTATGGAGTTGTAGGAATTTTATGTCTTTCTCTCGTATTCGTAGTTGGATCTACTATCAATGGTTCTACAAACTGGATAAGAATTGGAAGTGTAGCTCTTCAACCTTCTGAGTTTGTAAAAATATTATTTGTATTTTTTCTTGCATCTATGCTAAATCATGCCGCAAATTTTAAGCAAGTAGCTATTGTCAGTGTTTTGTCAGCAATCCATGTTATGATTTTAGTAACAGAAAAGGATTTAGGTGGAGCGTTGCTTTATTTTGTTATTTTTATTGTTATGTGCTATGTTGCGACAGGAAGAGCGATTTATTTCTTTGGAGGTTTAGGCCTAGGTGTGATAGCATCTTTGTTATCTTATTCTATGTTTGCTCATGTGAGAAATCGTATTCAAGCTTGGAGTGATCCTTGGTCGAGAGTAAAAGAGCAAGGATGGCAGGTGGCTCAATCGCTATTTGCTATTGGAACAGGTGGAATCTTTGGAACAGGTTTTACGCAGGGACGTCCTACAGATATTCCCGTTGTGGAGGAAGACTTTATTTTTTCTGCTATTTCAGAGGAATTTGGAGCAATCTTTGCAGTCTGTCTTATTTTAATTTGTCTAAGTATATTTTTAACTTGTGTATATATTGCAGTGAAAACAAAAAAATTGTTTCATAAACTTTTGGCAATAGGATTTGGAACTTGCTATATTTTTCAAGTATTTTTGACGATTGGTGGAGCGATAAAATTTATCCCATCTACAGGAGTAACATTGCCTCTTATTAGTTATGGCGGAAGTTCTGTTGCTAGTACTTTACTTATCTTTAATATCATCCAAGGATTATGTATGTCAGCTGATTGGGAGGAGGAAAAATATGAAAGGTAAAAAGCGCAGTGAAGAAAGAGTAACAAAAAATGAGAGACAAAGAGTAAAAAAAGAGGAGAAAAATCCCTTTTTTGAAGATAAATGGTATATAAAAATATTTGAGCCAAAGAGAGGAGAAAATTATAATTTAAATATTGTAAAAATGTCATGCATATTTGTAGTATTATTTCTATTTTTAATGGCTTATTTTATGTATTTTGTTATTGTGCAGGGACCTCAGATTATTACAAGTCCTTATAATAAAAGACAAAACTCAGAGGCAGAAAAGGTTGAGAGAGGAAAAATTTTAAGTGCCAATGATAAAGTTTTGGCACAGACTATTATTGGAGAAGATGGGAAGGAGATAAGAGAGTATCCATATGAGAATATGTTTGCTCATGTAGTTGGGTATGATATTCAGGGCAAATCAGGCATAGAATCTTCTGCAAGCTATAAATTGCTTGGAACGGATGCCAATCTCTTGACGCAGCTTATCTTATCTTTTAAAAAAGAAAAAAATCCTGGAAATAATGTAGTGACATCTCTTGATACGAGATTACAAAAGGCTGCCTATGAGGCTATGGAAGGGAAAAAAGGAGCTGTTGTTGCGATAGAGCCATCGACTGGACGGGTGCTGGCGATGGTCTCTAAGCCTGATTTTAATCCAAATAATATAAAAGAAAACTGGGATGATTTAGCAAATAAAGACCAAAACGCTACATTGCTTAACCGTGCGATTCAGGATTTGTATCCGCCTGGATCTACGTTTAAGACAGTGACGGCATTTGAATATATAAAAGAATATCCAGATACTTATAAAGAGTATATGTATGATTGCGATGGAAGTATTATAGAAAATGGAGTCATTATAAATTGTTACCAAAATGCTGTTCACGGAACAGTGAATTTAAAGGAATCAATGGCACATTCATGTAATACTTCTTTCGTAAATATAGGGACAAAACTAAATATGAAGGAAATGTATAACACGTGCAATACATTAATGTTTAATAAAAAAATTCCGTTTGATTTACAAGTAAGAAAAAGTCAATATGAGTTAACAAATAAAACAGATAGTGGACAGATTCCTCAGACTATGATAGGACAAGGAGAAACTCTTATTACCCCTCTTCATAATGCACTTATTATGTCAGCAGTGGCAAATAAGGGAGTGATGATGAAGCCGACTCTAGTTGATTATGTAGAAAGCTATAAAGGAAAAATACTAGAACAGACAGAGCCAAAAGAGATAGATACTGTGATGACGGAGGAACAGACAAAAATTCTAAGAGATTTTTTACGTGCAGTTGTGGAATCAGGTAGTGCCAGTGATTTATATACAGAGCGATATAAGGCATACGGAAAAACAGGATCTGCAGAGCATGGTAATACGGAAGAGACGAGAGCTCATGCGTGGTTCGTTGGTTTTGCTTCTTATGATGAAGATTCCGACTTAGTAGTCAGTGTAATTGTAGAAAATTCAGGAACAGGTAGGGAATATGCCGTTCCAGTTGCAAAGAGACTTTTTGAGTCTTATTATAATAATGAGCTATATAAATAGAAGGAATTCTTTTTTCTTTTGACAGAAAGCTCTATAAAATTTTACTGTTGAGACCCCGCTATATTTATATAATGGACAGCTTACAAATAAATATAGCGAAAGCAATTTGTTTTAGTTGAAATATAGAGATAAAAAGGTTATACTAAAAACAAGGAAAGAAAAACACACCAATATTTTCAAGATAAATGGTGCATAGCCTTATAGAAAATGGTGCAGGAGGAATTGCTATGATAGAGGCAACAAGCTGTGGTGGTGTGGTAATATTCAGAGGAAAAATCCTTCTTCTATATAAAAATTATAAAAACAAGTATGAGGGATGGGTTTTACCGAAGGGTACTGTCGAAGCAGGAGAAGAATATAAACAAACGGCGTTAAGAGAGGTGAAGGAAGAATCAGGAGCAAAAGCGGCCATTATTAAATATGTGGGGAAGAGTCAGTATTCCTTTAATACACCATCAGATATCGTATTAAAAAGTGTACATTGGTATCTTATGATGGCTGATAGTTATTACACAAAACCACAAAAAGAAGAATATTTTGTAGATTCGGGATATTATAAGTTTCATGAAGCATACCATTTGTTGCGTTTTCCAAATGAAAAACAAATTTTAGAAGATGCATATAGCCAGTATCTATATTTAAAAAAATCGAATCTTTGGGGAAATAAAAAATATTTTTAAAATATAAAAAAATCCCTTACTTGTGTAAGTGAGTAAAATGAAATGAGACATTAGAAAAAGCTTTTTTAACTACAGAACTTTTCTGTTGAGTAGAAGAGCTTTTTCTTTTTGTAGCAAATTGATTCATTAATTCAAAAAAAATAAAAAATTTGAAAAATTCTATTGACAAAGAAAAATAGA